>NZ_JBIUTD010000030.1:44196-75412 GCF_044741705.1 Kitasatospora sp. NPDC088134
CGGGGGGGGGCGCCGGGGGGGGCGCCCCCCCCGCGGGGGGGGGGGGTGGGGGGGGGGGGGGGGGGGGGGTTGTGGGGGGGGGGGGGGGGGGGGGGGGGGGGGGGCCCCCCCCCCCCCGACCCGCAGTCCTGGTGCCGACGGCAGCCGTCCCGCGCCCTTCACAACCCAGATGTGGGATTTTTTCGATCGTCCGCCCGGCGGCGGTAGATGGCGGATGCGACTGATCGAAGCGACATTTGGCCAGTTCAAGGCTGCCAGAAGCCTGATGGCCTTGCATCCGGCACCCCACCCCGAGGCATGCATGACCGCCCGTGCGGCACTCATGACGCCTTGCAGCACAAATCAAATGTGGTAGCTTCTTTTTGAGGCAAGGGGCCGGAAGGGCCCACCCAGACTGTGAATGGAGACACCGATGATCCCCGCCGGCCAGATCCCCGCGGACGACGAAGCGGCCGCCGACCTCTTCGGCCTGAGCGTGCACCGCTACCGGGTCAACAAGACCTGGAAGACCTTCCCCGACCGGGTGAAGCCGCTGCACCGCGAAGGCGCCAAGAGCCGGATCTACGACCTTGAGCAGCTGGCCGTGGTAGCCCGCAACGCGATCGCGGACAAGGACGCCGCCAAGAAGGGCATGACGGCTTTCCAGCAGGAGGTCCCGAGGATCTCGCGCGACACCCAGATCCTCGAGGAGGGCGCCAAGGTCCCGACCCTCAAGAAGAACAGGAACGGCAAGCCCGTCAAGCTCAAGCCCGGCGACCTCCTGGACCGCGACGAGGCCTACGCGGCGCTCCCGGAGGAGCGCCGGCCGTCCTGGAGTACCTGGCTGCGGATGATCGCGCCGCCCAGCGGCGGCGCGACGACGGCGGGGCCGCTGCCCACCGTGATCCTGGGCGGGAGCATCCGCCTGTGGTCCTACCGGGCCCTGCTCAACTGGAACGCCAGCCGGATCGAGCAGCACGCGACCGGCCACGGCCACGGCCGCCCGAAGGGCACCACGGAGTCGGTGCCGCGGGCGCCGCGGGCGGACAGGGTCGAGCGCAGCGAGCGGACCCGGCAGCTGCTCGCCGAGCGGCCGGCCATCACGGCCGAGGAGCTCGCCGCCGACCTGGACGTCAGCGTCCATACCGCGGACAGGTACCTGGCCGAGGCCCAGGGCGCCTGATGCCGCAGACGCCCGATACGGACACCCCGTCCCGGGTCCTTCGAGTCGGCCGGCCGGCCGAAGACACCACCAGGAGCAGGAAGCCGTGTCGCTCGTAGCGCTGATGATCTCGCCCACCGGGTCGGTGAGCGAGGAGTTCCTCCCCGGCCGCGACCACCTGGCCGACGTGCGCGCCCTGCTCGGCGGGTCCGTCGACGGTGCCGGCTACCGCCGCGGCACTCGGATGTGGACCCTCGGGGAGGCCGGCGCCCACGGCCCGAACGTCCTCGCCACCGCGTTGGCCAGCGCCTGGCGGGGCCAGGACCTGGCGGCCGCCTACTGGCTCCGCGGCCCGGTCCTGCTGACCGGGGCGGACTCGGAGGACCGCCCGGTCGTCCTGCAGCAGCAGGTGTACGACGACGTCCGCGCCCTCCAGGTCGTCCTCGACCAGGTGCTGCGGCCCCGGAAGGGCTCGGGGCCGCGGTCGGACGGGGATGCCTGGCGGCAGATTCTCGTCGGCGCCTTCGCCGCTGTCCCCGCCGCCGGCGGTTCGGCCTGAACGGGCCGCCGTGCGGCGCCGGCCGGCGGAGCCCGGAGGATGCGCGCCCGGGCGCGCGGAGCTGCTGCAGAGGATCGGGTCCGCTGCCGCCCGGGCGGCGCCGACGCAGGTCCTCCGACGCACAGCAGCCGGAAGGAGCGGTGAGCGCGCCCGGCGGGCCGATGCGGAACTCACCGGCTCCCGCGAGTCGTCGCTCGTCCTGCGACCTGGGCCTTTGGCCGAACTCACCGAGCGGTATCCGGCAAACTCACCGGTCGAGGCACGAGGCCGCCGGCGTTCTCACCGGTCGGTGATGTCCATCCGTTACAACCGCGGACGGTACCGGTGAGTTTTCCGGTGAGCACGGTGGGGTTTGCTCCGGGAGCACGATGTCGACCTTCTGGGGGCACCCCTTGCGTGAACGATCTCTCCTGCTGGCGCTGTACATGCACCGCATGGCCACCACCTCGCGTCTTCACGAGTTGGTGTCCCCCGACCTGCACATCACCTTGACCCGCCGCCAGCTGCGGGACCTGCGCGACGGGGGCCTGATCGAGCGGGCCGCGATCAGCGGGCGCGAGACCATCTGGTATCTGACCGACCGCGGTCGTGCGGTCGGTGCGCAGCTGAAAGAGGTCCAGCACCGGTCGAGCCCGCCGGCTCCGGAGAGCCCGTTCGAGGCGAGGATGCGCAGCGAGCACACCCTGGCGGTGCTGGACGCCCACTTGGCGTTCCTGAAGGACGCACGGCGCCGGGGGGACGAGTACGGGTGTCTGGACTGGGAGCCGGAGATCTACCACAAGGTGGCCGAGCAGGGGGCGGAGGCGCTGATCGCGGACGCGGTGATGCGATACACGGTGGTGTCGCCGAAGCGGGCGCTGCACCGGGCGTTCATCGAGGTCGACCGGGCGACGATGTCGTCGGAGGCGTTGGCGGGGAAGCTGCTCGCGTACGCGCGGTTCCACCAGTTGCTGCCGTCGCCGGTGCGGCAGCGCGGCGGGCAGGTGCAGTCGTCGATGCAGGTGTGGAGGGGCTACTACCCGGCGTTCCCGCGGATCCTGTTCGTCCTGGCCGAGGGCGGTGCCAAGGCCCAGTTGCGGCGGGTGCGGGATCTGCAGGCGCTGGCGCAGTCGAGCCCGCTGGTGGAGGCGATGTTCCAGACGGTGCGGGCCGGGGTGGCGAGCTTGCGGGAGATGCAGGAGGCGGGGCCGTCGGCGCCGGTGTGGAGCTCGTTGGTGGAGCCGCAGCGGGCGCGGTGCGGGTGGATGGACCTGTGAGATGGCGATGCGGCGGCGGCCAGCCCGGGTGGGGTCCGGCCGCCGCCGCGTCGTTGGTGGTGGCGGCGGTCGGGGTCGACCGGTCTCCACGATCAGGGGGCCGGTTCGGGCACGGGTGCGGGCAGGCGGGCGGTGTGGGCGAAGACGTCGGCGAGCAGCGCGGCGTCGGTCAGGTTGCCGGTGCCGTCGGGGGCGGTCAGCCAGTTCGGGGTGCCGGGGCGCGGGGCCAGCAGGGTCCGGCCGGGGGCGTGGTGGAGGCCGGTCCCGGTGGGCCAGGTGGTGCCGGGCGGGACGAGGAAGTGCACGGCGGCGCTGGCGCGGAGGACGGGGCCGGGGCGGATGCCGAGGCTGGTGAGGAAGCGGAGGGCGGTCATGGCGCGGTCGGTTTCGGCCGTGACGACGTCGAAGTGGGTGCCGGTGGGCAGGGGGACGGTCCTTCCCTCCTTCCAGCGCTGGACGGCGCGGTCCCGAACCGCGGGTGAAAGGGCCTGGAGGAGCCAGGCCGTGCCGTCGGTGCTGGGGGTGTGGGAGGCCGGCGGGCGGGGGGTGTGCTCCGCGTCGGGGATTGTGCACCGGGCGGTGACGTACTTGCCGTAGGGGAGCGCGGCGGATCCCCAGCGCTGGTCGGTGAAGGCGTCCACCAGGCGCATGCCCTGCCCGTGGGACTTCTGGCCCGGTCCGGTTTCGTCGATGCGGGGCAGTCGGCGGGGGTTGGTGTCGAAGACCCCGATCCAGAAGTCGCGGTCGGGGAAGGCCACCAGGACGTCGATGCGCCGGGGGCCGCCGTGGCGGTAGGCGTTGGTGACGAGTTCGGAGATGACCAGCTCGATGCCGAAGAGGTCGTCGGGGCTGTGGGGGCGTCCGTCGGCGGCGAGGGTGGCGCGGACGTGGCCGAACACGTTGGTGCGCAGCGAGCTGACCGATTCCTCGGTGGCGTCGGTGAGGGACCATCGGCCGCTGGCGAGGGGCCGCGCGGCGATGGTGGTGGTCATGACGCCTCCTGGTGGTGCGGGGGCCAGGGGCGTTCGGGGGACCTGGCGGCGGTGCGGGCAGAGGTGGGCGTGGCGGCGGGTGGGACGGCGCGGGCCGTGCAGCTGGCGATGGCCATGGTGAATCCAGCCCCTTTGTGTATACAGAAAATGGCTTTGCGTATTCAGAATGACGAACGACTTGGCGGCGGTCAACCGATACGACAGACTTTGTGCATACACAAAATTTGGATCTTGAGAGGACCCCGCGGCGTGCCCCACACCAACCCCCCGGCAGGCGGCGATGAGCCCGAGGACAGCGCTGCGGCCCAGCCGGAGTACGAGCGGATCGCCGCCGACCTGGCTGCGCGCATCGAGGCGGGCGAGTTCCCGCCAGGCAGCCGCCTGCCGTCGCTTGCCGCCCTGGAGAAGCACTACGGGACCTCGCAGATCACCGTCCGCAACGCTGTGGCGGTGCTGCGCAACCAGGGCGTGGTCGAGACGGGCAACCGCCGGGCGGGGATCTTGGTCGCTCCGCAGCGAAAGACACGCCGACTGCTCTGGGACCGCTACAACCGCCCTGCGGCCGAGCGATCGACGCCGTTCACCGCGGACACCGCCACGGCGTGGGAGGAGTACCGGCTCTCCAAGCGGTTCGAGGTCGTCCCCGCCGACGCGGAGCTCGCCGAGGCCTTCGGGGTCCAGGTCGGCGAGCGGCTCCTCGCACGGCACTTCGTCTTCCACGACGCCGACGGGCCGGAGCAGATGTCCACCAGCTACCTGCTCTGGTCGATGGTGGAGGGCACCCCTGTCGCCGATCCCGCGAACGAGCCGTGGCCGGGCGGCACCCGCGCGCAGCTGAAGTCGCTCGGCGTCCGGGTGGCCGAGGTCTACGAGTGGGCGGTGTCGCGGATGCCGACCGACGAGGAGAAGAAGGCCCTGGTGCTGGGTCCCGGCGTCCCGGTGCTCGCGATCACCCGGCACATGCGGACCGGGGAGGGCAGGGTCGTGGAAGTCGGCCGGCCGATCGTGCGGCGCGGGCCGACCACTGTCATCGAGTACCGGGTCGAGTTGCAGGAGGACGAGTGAGAGCGCGGCCGTGCGAGGTCTCGTTCGCCCGGCAGAGAGGTGCCGCAGCCGCACGTCGTTCATGTCGCCCCGCCTTCGGTCCGGGGCACAGCTCACTACCGGCATACAGGGGTGTCGACGTCATTTCGCACGACATTTTCTGCCCGCCACCGAGCGCGACAGCTGGATACTGATCCATCGCTCACCGTGATCACGGCGGGCTACGGCGGAGGGATTCGGAGGGTCATGGGTCCGGGGAACGAACGCTTGGTCACCGCCTGGACGGCCTTCGGGATGAGCAGGCAGCAGGACTTCGTGGATGCCTTCGAGAGCACCGCCCGCGTACTGGGGTCGGACGCCACGGTCACCCTGCGCCAGGTGCAGCGGTGGCTGTCCTCCCGTCCTGGCAGGCCGCACCCCAGGACCTGCAAGGTCCTCGAAGCCATGTTCTCCACCACGGTCGAGGAACTCGGGTTCGACCCTCCGCGCGCCGCCGCGCGCAAGCGGCCCGGGTCCGGGCGGCACGAACTCGGCGAGCGGTTGACGCGCGCCCTGGCGAACCCGGCCCGGTTCGTGGACAGCGACCTGCTGCTCCTGCTGGCCGCCGCGGTGGACCGGGCCGCGCTCCTGGACGGCGAGGGCGGTCCCCGCGCCGCGCTGCCGCACGTCGGGGCCGTGCTGGACGCCTTGGAGCAGCTCATCCCCCAGGCGCGGGGGCCGGTGCGCACCGACCTGCTCGTCCTGGGGGCCAGGGCCGCGGAGCTGATCGCGTGGCTGCACCGGGACTCGGGCAGTCCGGGGCCGCTGACCGCACTCTGGCACGACCGGGCGCTGGAGTGGTCGACGATGGCAGGCGACGGCGCGATGCACGCCTACGTCCTGCTGCGAAAAGCGCAGGCCACGTCGCCCGGCGATCCCGCGAGGATGGGCGACCTCGCCCGGGCGGCCCACTCGGGGCCGTTCCGGCTGCCTGCGCGTCCGCGCGCGGAAGCGCTGCAGCAGGAGGCCCGGGCGCTCGCCCTGGCCGGCGCCCCGCTCCACCAGGTGCAGGAACTGCTCCACCGCGCGGTCGACGAAGTGGCCGGCGCACCCGCGCCGAGCGCTCCGGCGACCTGCACCGGACCGCTCGGCGCGGAGTACACGCTGGAGCGGCTCATGGTCCAGTGGGCGCTGTGCCTGCGGGAGGCGGGCCGGCCGGAGCTGGCCGTCGCGATGTACGAGCAGTATCTGCCGGGAGCGCCCTTCTCGGTCCGGGACCGCGCGTTCTTCGGCGCCACACACGCCGGCGCGCTCGCCCGTGCGGGCGAGCCGGACGCCGCGGCGGCGATGGCGCTGGCCGTCCTGCCCCTGGTGAGCGGCCCCCTGTTCGGGCAGGCCCTGGCCGAGCTGCGCCGCACCGCGGCCGTGCTCAGCGGCCACGGGCGGCGCGCGGCGGTACGGCGGTTGCGCAGCGAGCTGGCGGGCCTGTCGGCGTCTACCGGCCCCGGAGCCCGGCTACCGTGACCCGGCCGTCACGAAGTTCGCGCCCCGGGAGATCACCTCGGCCTGCCACGCTTGGGTCTGCGGGTCGGCGTAGCGGGGGTCGTTGTGGACGGCGAAGCCGTGCTCGGAGCCGTCGATCTCGTGGACGGTGACGGGGCCGCCGAACGCGGAGCGGTAGCGGCGGGTGCTCTCGATCGGCACGAAGGTGTCCTTCGTCCCGTGGACGATCAGGACCGGGGCGGCGACGCGGGGCAGGTAGGCATCGGGGTCGAGGTGCTGGCACTCGTTGAGCAGGGCCCGGCCCAGGGCGAAGGGCGAGCGCTCGGTGAAGCCCTGGACGTCGAGGTCGCGTACCGCGTCGGGGTCGAGGTAGCCGTCCCGGACGTAGGTGCGGGAGGTCAGGTACCTGTCCTTGTAGTCCAGGCGGGGGTTGAGCAGGACGAGGCCGGCCACGTCCTGGGGGTGGGCGGCGGCGTGGAGCGCGGCCGCCCCGCCGGAGAACGACGCCGCGATGACGTGCACGGGCAGTCGGGTTCCGGTGGCCTGGCGGAGGTGGTCGGCGGCGGCCCGGATGTCGTTGGCGATCGCGGCGATGGTGATCTCCTGCTGCTGACCGTCGGAGTCGCCGTGGGCGCGCAGGTCGAAGCGCAACGACTCCACGCCGGCGGCAGCCAGGCCCGCGGCCAGGCGGTCGAAGAAGCCGCCTTCGCGGCGGGTGACGCCGGCTCCGTGGACCAGGACGGCGATGCCCCTCCTCTCGCCCTGGGCGTCGGTGAGGGTGCCGCTCAACCGGGTCCCGTCGAGGGACGACAAGGACGTTTCGCGTTCGGCCATGCGCGGATCGTAGCCGCCGGACGTGGGCGCGGGCGACGGCACGCGGAAGCACCGGCGGGTGCGGTCGCAGCGGCGTCCGCTCCGGGTGCGGGTGCCCGTCGCCGCGAGGCCGGCCCGGTCAGGGATTGCTGGCGCCGCGGTTCCGGCGGCCCGGGTCGACCAGGGTGTCGAGGAGGTACGCCGCTGTGAGCCGCTGCCAGGCCCACCGGGTGTAGGGGTGCTCGGGGCCGAACTCCCGGGTGCTGGCGGCGACGAGGCGGCGGCCGAGCCGGATCGCCTCGGCGGGCCGGCCTGACGCGAGGGCTTCCCCGGCCTCGGCCCAGGCGCTGCAGTACCAGGCCGGGGGCAGCGGCGGCCGGGTGGGCCGCGGCGGTACGCAGGCGCGGCCCGGGGTGCTCGGTGTCCGCGGCCGGGCGGGCCGGATGGCGGCCAGTCCCAGGAGGGCGCCGGTCAGGAACAGCAGCGCGGCGGCGGCGAGGTGTGCAGGGGGCATCGGGTGGTTCTCCGGTGGCGGTCGGTTCAGCGTCCGGCGCGGCGGACGACGTCCTGGGCCTGCTGCAGGCAGTCCGGGCAGAGGGCGACCTCGGGCTCAGGGCCGAGGCCGGGCCGGCGGCAGGTGGAGATCGCGCAGTACCAGGTGGACTGCTGCTCCGGCTGCTGCGCCTGCGGGGTGCGCCGCTCGCGCGGCGGCGGTGCGGGCAGGGCGGCCTTGTCCGCAGCGATCTTGGCTTCGGCCCGCAGGGCGGCGCGTTCGGCCTGGCGGAAGCCGCAGGCGCTGCACTCGGCGTTGGTGGCCAGGAGGACGCCGAGCTCGCAGTCGGGCCGCTCGCAGTCGTGGCCCATCTCCAGCACGGTGGCCAGGAAGCCGACGGGCCGGCGGATCGCGTCGGGGTCGCCGGCCGGCAGGAGGGCCCGTTCGGGGCCCTGAGCGCGGAGCCAGCCGCTATGGACGCGGGCCCGGACGTGGTCGGCGGTACGGCCGCAGCGCAGCAGGTCACGGACCCGGTCCCGGATCAGCTTCGGGGTGCGGCCCCGCTCCCAGAGGCCGAGAGCGTCCAGCACCGCGTAGGCCTCGTCCTCCCCCGGCAGCGGGCGGGCGGCGGTGGTCTTGATGGTTCGGGGTCGGGGGCTGGTCTGGGTCGGCGCGGCGCAGCCGCCGGTTTCGGAGGACTCGTCGGCCTGGGCGTTCTCGCGCGCGTGTGCGCGTGCGAAGCCAGGCGTCACCTGGCCTTCGGCCGTTCGGGAGGCGTCTGGAAGAGGGTTGTGGACAGGGCTATAGATATTGGGCGTCGTGGGTGACGCCAGGGTCGCGTCACCGGTGACGCCAGGGGTGGCGTCATGGGTGACGCCACCCCCCTGCTTGCGGGCGGCGCCCAGCGCGCGGGTGCTGACGCCCTTCTCGACGCCGCCGCGGTGCTCGTAGCCGGCCCGCTTCTTCGCCTCCACCCGCTGCTCGCGCCGGGCCTTGGCGACGTCGGCGGCCTTGACGCCGGGCGGCAGCGGGTCGTTCCAGACGGCCGTGCCCTGCCACATCACGCCGGCGTCGTGCAGGTGGTAGATCGAGGCGTCGTGGTTGCCCGGGTGGAGCGGGTCCAGGCGCTCCTCGACGGTGATCATCCCGGCGACCTCCATCTCGAACAGGGTGCGGTCGAGGGTGGAGATGCTGACGCCGAGCTGCCGGGCGAGCTCGCGCCGGTAGGGGTGGCCGAGGGCGGTGTTGCGGCCCTGGGTGTCGGCGTAGCTGACAAGGATCGCGTAGAGCACCCTGGCGTTGGTCGAGTAGCGAGGGTCGCACATCCAGAGGTTGGCGACCATGCCGAAAGGGAGGCCGCCGCCGCGGCGGACTTCCGGCTTGAGGCTCACACCGCCACCGCCGATCGGGAAGCGGCCGGGCGGGTGTGGCCCTTGGCGGTGGCGGCGAAGGCGTCGTGCGCGAGTTCGGCGAGTCCGGGGATCGCGTCCGGTGCGGCGGGGTGCGGGGCGCGGCTGCGGCGGTGGGAGGCGCTCAGGAAGCAGGGCAGGGCGCGCTGGTGCTCGCCGGCCAGGACGTAGACCTGGCCGAGGATCTCCAGGGCCTCCGCGGTGTGGTGGTGGTCGGGGCCGTAGCGGCGGTCGGTGTCGTCGACGTGGAGGGCGGCCAGGCGGACGGCGTCGGCGACCCGGCCGGTGCGCAGCGCGGTCGCGATGTGGAGCCGGGCGACGAGGACGGCCGCCGGTGCCGCGGTCGGCGTGGTCTGCAGCTCGGGGGTGGTGGCTGCGGGCTGCTCGGTCCGGGCCGGGCGGCGCAGCGCCGCGCGGATGCGGCCGAGGACTCCGAGGCTGGGGCGGCGGTGAGTCGCCCGGCCCGGGGCGGTGGTGGTGGTCACGGGGGCTCCCTGTTCGCGATCTTCGGGTCGGGAGTCAGGGAACCGCGCGGCTCTCACCGGTCTTCTCCCCGGCGGATCGCTTCGGACGTCACGGCTGGGTAACGGCTTTCGCCGGGGGCCGGTGAGTTCGGTGCAGGCCGGTGAGAAAGACCCGGTGACGTCGGCGGTCGAGGTGGTGCTCGCTGTCGGCGCTCCGGCCCGTACGGCTCGGTCGGGGGTCGGGCCGGTGGCGCTGCGCGGCGGTGCACCGGCGGTTGTACCGCAGCGGGTGAGGCTGTCGCACCGGCCTGTCGCAGTAGCACCGTCGCACCGTCCGACTGCCGCACCGCGTGTCGCAGGAGCAGCCGGTGCTGCTCGCGCCGGTGCAGCGGCAGGTCGTGCTCGGACCTGCGCCAGGCGGCGGGGTGGGCGGTCCACGTGCAGGCTGCGAACCCCGATGCAATTACTCGGTGTAGCTGGAGGCTTGGCGGTGCGACGGCTCTCCGGGGACTGCGCGTGCTGGCGGCGGGAGGTTTGGGCGCGGTCCGCGGGCGGTTCGCAGCGACAGCCCGGTCGCGCGGGCGGGGCGATCGTGCGCAGCGGGTCCGGGGCGCTGCATTGTCGATCGCAGTGGCTTGTTCGGCCTGCCCGGCGGGAGGGACGCGGCTTCGGGCGGCGGCGGCGGAGGTCCGGACGGTCGGTACGCGTGGTCGCCTTCGGTGATCCCGGCGGGGGCGGGGTCCGGTGAGTTCGCGGGACGCGGGCGACCTGGACCGGTGAGTTTCAAGGAGCCGGGCGGTGGTGGACCGGTGAGTTCGGGCGTCGGGCGCCAGCCGGGCCGGTGAGTTTGGCGGCGACCGTGGCGCAGGGGCCGGTGAGTTTCGCCGAGGGGGCCGGTGAGTTTGCTCCCCGGCACCGGTGAGTTCGGTTCGGCAAACTCCCCAGCGCAGGTCAGAGGGCATGTCCAAACTCACCGGGCGGCGTTGTGCAGCCGTTACCGAACGAGCCTGTTCCGGGCAGAAAACCGGTGAGAGCCGTCGGGTTTTCTCTGGTCGACCACCTGAGTCGACCTTCCGAGAGGGACCTGATGTCCGTGCTCCCCCGGCGCCGGAATCCGCGTGACGCGGCACCCGGCGCCCCCACGCTCGCAGGCAGCCAGCTGCGCCGCCGGGGCCGACTGGCCCGCGCCGGCCGCTACGTTCTGTGGGCCTCGATCGCTTGCGGCCCGCTCGCCCTGGCGTCCATCGTCCCCATGACGAACGCCCTGGGGCAGCCCGTGGCCCAGGTGGCGGCGCCCGCGCCCACCATGATCCCCGCGCCCACGGGCTACGCGGAGGTGTTCGTCGATCTGTGGCTGCGAAGCAGCGCGCAACCGGGCACTGCGACGGACGCGGTGCACTCCATGGCCCCGGGAGTCGATCTTCCGCAGCCCTCCGACAAGACCCCGATATCGGTACAGAGAGTGACGGCGGTTCGGTCGCAGTCGATGAGCGGTCGCACGTGGCTGGTGACGGTCGCTGCGACGGTTCGGGTCGCTGCACCGGGCAATGCAGCTGCTTCGGGGCAGCCGTCGCAGCAGCTGGGGGCGGTGTCGCAGCAGCCGGTGTCGCAGCCGGGAGCGGTGTCGCAGGGGGCCGACGGGCTGACCGTCCGGTACTACGCGGTGCCGGTGTCGATGGTGAGCGGGGCCTCCAGCGCGGGTGCGCCCGACGCCCTGGCCGTCACCGCCGCGCCGACCCAGGTCGCCGGCCCGCTGGCCCTGTCGGGGACTGACGAGGGGAACCGCCCGTACGGCGTCCAGGTCCAGCCGGGCCCGCTGCAGCAGGCCGTCGCCGAGTACCTGGACGCATACCTGACAGGTGTCGGGGAGTCCTCCCGCTACCTGTCGCCGGGCGTGAAGATCCCGGCCCCCGGGTCCGTCTACCGGAAGGTCGAGCTGCGGGACCTGTTCGCCCGCACGGCCGTTCCGGCGAACCCCGCCGACGGCGCCGTTCTCGACGTGCTGGCCCACGTCCGGGCGACCGACTCCGCGGGCCAGTGGCCGCTGTCCTACCCGCTGCAGCTGAAGGCCCGGGCCGGCCGGTGGGAAGTCGCCGCCGTCGCGCCCGCACCGGCCGCCGCCTCCCCCTCCCCCTCCCCTTCCTCTTCCCCGGCTGCTCCGGCGCCGACCGCTTCGCACGAGGTGAACTGATGCACGACGTCATGCTGGCCGGCGCTCTCAAGAACATCGGCGACAACTGGTCGGTGACCCTCCTGGACTGGGTCTCCAAGTTCCTGCTCATCGCCCTGGTGCTGATCTGCTGCATCCAGGTCATCCGGAAGATGTCGATCAAGGCAGGGTTGGGCGCGGTCATCGGCCTGGTCCTGTGCTGGGCCGTGTTCACCGGCCGCGGCTCGCTGAGCAACATCATCAACACCGAGTTCAGCGACCCGGGCAATGCGACGGGCGCGATCTCCAAGACGGTCCAGGACGCGGGGGCGCGTGAGCTGCCTCCGGTCTTCCAGGCGCAGCTGTGAGCAACGCCGCGCAGCCCAGGGTCGGGCGGAGCTACACCAGGGCACGCCGGCACCCGTGGGTGCTGGGCAGGCTCGGCGACTTCCGTCTTCCGATGGGGCCCTACACGCCGCCGCAGCTGGTCATCGCCAGCGTCGGCGCGTTCACCCTCATCAAGACCGTCAGCTGGTGGGCGCCGACCCTGGGGCCCATCCCGGTCGCCGTCTGGGCAGTGGCGATCTGGGCTGCGCGGCACTCCCGGGTCGGCGGACGGTCCTTCGGCCCCGCCGTCCTGGACGCGGCCGCGCTGATCGTCGCCCCGCGAGACGGGCGGATCGGCGGCCGACCGGTGCGGCCGGTGGCCGGGCACTGGCTTCGGGGCGGCTTCGGCATCGAGGAGGCCGACGACGAGGGCGATGAAGCTCTGGTCGCCGAGCACGCTCCCGCGCCACCGCTGCGGGAGCCGACACCGGCCCCCGCTCACTCCCGGCCCGCGCGGCCAGCGGCTCCCGCGAAGTCCGGCCCCGGCCGTGGCCGCGGCGGACGGCCCGCGGCCGTCGGCGCCCCGCCCGCCGCGGCTCGACCCCGGGGCCGCCGGGCCGCCCCCGCCGCCGCACCCTCCGACGGGCCCGCGCCCACCGCACTCGAACTTCTCCTCGCCCGTGCGGCGAGCGACAGCACCACGACGAACGACGCAGAGGGGACTTCCCGATGAGGATTCCGATCCGGCACATCCACGGCCACCTGACGTGGTCCACGTCCGGCACGGTCTGGGCGATGTGGCGCCTGCAGCCGATCGGCTCGCGGTACGCGCCCGCGCTGGAGCGCGAGGAGATCCTCAGCCGTGTCACCTCCCTGATCCGCTCCCTGGAGGGCACCGCCCGGGTGTACTCGCTGTGCGCCGCGGTCGACCCGGGCGAGGTCGCCCTGCGGATGACCGAGGGCGTCGACACCCGGCGCTACCCGGCGGCCGCCGAGACCGCGCACGCCACCCTCGAACTCCTCAACGGCACCGAGATGCACCGCCGCACGCTGTGGCTCGCCGTGCCGCTGCGCATCGGCGACCGCGGCGCCCAGCTCGCGGCCGTGGCCGGTTCGGCCTGGGCGCAGCTCGGGGAGTCGGTCGGCGAGCCCGCTCCCCCGGTCACCCGGGACGAAGTGCGGGCGTACAAGGCGGCGGCCGCGGAGGTGGAGGCGAGCTTCGGTGGCGGGCTGTCGATCCGCCGAGCCAAGCCGGCCGAGGTCGTGTGGGTGCACGAGCACTCGGTGCGTCGCGGGATGGGCGAGCCGCTACTGGTGGAGGCGGAGCAGTCGGGGCTCCGCGGCGGCCGGATGCTCAACGGGGTGCTGCGCTCCCCTTCTTATGCGGACCTGGGCCAGGTACGGCTGCAGGAGGGCGGGCAGAGCACCAGCCCGGCGGTGGTGCGCGGGGCCCGCTCGGTGCTCAACCGCGTGGCTGGCGCCGCGTTCGACAAGCTCTGGCTCGAGGTGGAGACGGAGGAGGGCTTCGGCTACCAGTCCCATCTCGCCCTGACCGAGATCCCGCGGCGCGTCGCCGCCCGGTCGGCGGACGTCCTGGCGCAGCTGGAGCAGCTCGACTACCCGGTCGACGCGGTGATCGACCTCGACATCATCGACGGCGCGAAGGCCCGTCAGCAGATCGCGAAGAAGAAGAGGGAGCTGATCGACCAGGCCGAGCAGTGGTCGTCGCACCCGGAGGGCACCCCGAACTCGATCTTCGGTTCGGCCGAGGAGCTGGGCGAGGAGGAGGCGCTGCTCGGCGCGAACAGCGTGGAGCGCGAGGTGCAGTCGGTGACGGTGCTGAGCGTGTGGGGCTCCACCCCCAAGGAGTGTGACCGCCGCGCCCGGGACCTGAAGTCGCAGCTCGCGGGCGTGAACTACCGGGTGGTGCGGCCGCGCGGCTCGCAGGCGAGGCTGTTCGCCTTCGGCTTGCCCGGGGCCGGTCCGGCGGGCCGGCTGCGGGAGTACACCCAGTACCAGCTGACCGAGGACTGGGCGATGGGCGGCGCTCTGACCGGCGGTGACATCGGTGACTCGACGGGGCCGATGATCGGGATCAGCCGGGACACGGGCACCTGGCGGCCGGTGCTGCTCGACCTGGCGATGGCGGTGCTGCGCAACGTCTCCGCGTCGCTGGGCGTGATCGGCGACCTGGGCAGCGGCAAGAGCGTGCTGTTGAAGATGCTGACGGTCGGCCTGGTCGACCGCGGGCACCGGGCGATCGTGGTGGACCGTACCCCGCTGCGGGAGTGGGACATCTTCGCGCGCCAGGCGGCGCCGGGCCGGTGCCAGGTGATCGACGCCTCCGAGGCGAAGCTGTCTCTGGATCCGCTGCGGGTCCTTCCGCGGGGGCAGGGCGAGCACGCCGCCTTCAGCTACCTGACGCTGCAGTTGGGCATCGGCCCGATGACGGTGGCCGGCGCGGTGTTGGACCGGGCCGTCAAGGCCGCCGCCCGCTCGGCGCAGCCGGCGATGGCCCGGGTCATGGAGGAACTGGAGGCCCTGGCCGCCGAGGAAGGGCCGCGCGGGCAGGAGGCGCTCGGCGTCCTGGACATGCTGCGGATCGTCGCCGACGCCCCGCTCGCGCGGCTGGTGTTCGACGAGTCGCTGCCGGCGTTGTCGCTCAGCGGCGACCTGAACGCCGACCTGGTCGTCATCACCACCCGCGGCCTGAAGCTGCCGCCGAAGGAAGCGCTGGGCAACCCGGAGATCTTGAGGGCGCAGCCGCTGGAGGCGCTGATCGGCCGGGCGGTGCTGTACCTGATCGCCGCGGTCGCCCGCCAGGCGGCGTTCACCGACCAGGAGCGGTTCTGCGCGCTGGTCTTCGACGAGTGCTACTGGCTGACATCCTCGCACGAGGGGCACTCCCTGGTCTCGGAGATCGTCCACGACGGCCGCAAGCACCGCGCCGCGGTGATGCTCGGCGGCCACGACCGCGACGACCTGGGCGACGAGACGGTCCGGGGCCTGCTGTCCTACCGGTTCCTGGCACGGACCTCCGACCGGGAGCTCGCCCGCAAGGGCCTGGCGTTCCTCGGGCTGTCGCCCGACGACGAGCAGGCGGTGCGGCTGGTCACCTCGGGGCTGTCGCCCGCCGGGGTGGCGGGCCGCGAGGGCGAGATGCTCCTGCGCGACTCCGCGCGGCAGGTCGGCCGCATCCAGGTCGTCATCCCGCCGGTCGAGCGGATCCGGTCCGGCATCAGCACCACGCCCAGCGACGGGCAGACCCGCCGACCCGCCGACAAGCGCGCCCCGTCCGGGCCCGGCCGGACCGCCGGACGGCGCGGCACGCGGTCCACCAGCTTGACCAAGTCACCCGGCAAGGAGGGGACACGATGACCGGCACGCTGCGCCGGGCCGTCCGGTGGGCCCTGCGGATCTGCACTGCGGTGCGCTCCTGGGTGGCGCCGTACTGGCCGGGGCGGCGTACCGCGCTGTGGACGGCCGGCATGGTGGTGCTGTTCCTGCTCGCCGGGGCCAGCGTCGCGGGCGCGGACGACGGCTCCGAGCGCGGCGGCATCCTCGCGCCGCTGAACGTCACCAGCAGCGAGGGGGTGCCGCTGGACAACTACGAGCTGCGCAGCAACCCGGGCGGCGTGACCGACCTGCGCTCGCACATCTGCAACCTGCTGATCACCGCGATCTTCTCGCTGGTGCGGCTGGTCGTCGGGCTGATGTGCATGGTCCTGAAGTGGATCTTCGAGTTCCCGATCGTTTCGGCCCTGGTCAACACCGCGGACCGGGTCGGCTGGTACCTGGGCCTGAACGCCCGCTTCGACCTGCAGCTGCCCTTGCTGTTCGTCGCCGGCGCGTTCGCGCTCGGCTGTGTGTGGATCATGCGCGGCAAGGTCGCCAAGGGGGTGGGCGAGATCCTGCTGACGCTGGTGATCGGCGGGCTGATGGTGCTGCCGACCCTCACCCCGCGGGCGATCCTGGGCCCGGACGGGCCGGTGGCCCAGGTGTCGGCGGCGGCGACGGAGGCCGGCCAGATCGTCACGGACGCTGCGGGCGACCAGCAGGGCTGCACGAGCGCGGAGGACAAGAAGGACCCCTCCTGCCCGATGAGGGTCATGCTGACCCGCACCCTCGTCGTCCAGCCGTTCCAGCTGCTGCAGTACGGCGCGATCTTGGATCCGAAGAGCGAGAACGGCAACATCCGGGCGCTGGCGGAGGTCCACCGCCAGTGGATCCACGGGGAGATCAAGGACCAGACCGGCTGCGGGCTGTCGTGGCTGGGCGGGGACAAGCTGTGCCAGCAGAGCGCCTGGGACAAGTTCCTGGGCGAGCTGGAAAAGCACGGTGACGAGGGCAAGATGGCGAAGAACTTCGCCGTGAACAGCAACTGGGACCGGGTGTTCGGTGCCAGCCTGGTCCTGCTGACAGCGCTGATGATCGCTGCGGTGATCCTGAGCATGAGCTTCGTCCACCTGGGCACGCAGTTCGCCGATGTCGGCGCCGCCACGATGACGCCGCCGGCCCTGATCTGGGCGCAGCTCCCGGGTTCCAACCGGGCGGCGCTGTGGAAGTGGATGGGCACGTTCATGGCGTCGGCGGCCGTGGCGTTCACGGTGTCGATGATGCTGCCGGCCTTCGGGATCGCAGTGAACGCGATCATGACCGACCAGCACAACACGGTGATGCTCCAGCGGATGCTGTTGATGTGCGCCGTCGGCCTGGTCCTGATGGTCTTCCACCGGCGGCTGCTGGCCAGCGCGAGCCGGCTCGGCGACCGCTTCGCGGAGCGGATGAAGTACGCCAAGATCGGCGGTTCCGCCGGGCTGGGAGAGGACTCCTCGCGCCTGGGCATGGCGATGTCGCACGTGATGTCGAACCTGGGCTACGGGCCGGGCGGCGGCGCGATGATGCCGTCGGGCGGCATGGGCATGGCCGGCGGCGGGGCGATCGGCGGAGGCGGCGGCTTCGGGGCGCTGGGAGCGCAGTCGCCGGTGCACGCGGCGATGCTGCGCCGCGCCCGGATCCAGTCCGGTCTCGCGTCGATGGCGTCACCGGACTTGGGGCCGATGAACGCCGCCGGCATGGTCGCGGGGGCCTTCGGCGAGCTGCGGCGCGGCATGCACCAGCTCGCCACCCCGGTGCGGATGGCGCACCACGCCGTCGTGGGCAACCCGCTGCCCGAGCACGTCCTGGCCCGGCGCCGCAAGCCGGTCAACGACGGCTCCGGCCGGATGCTCGTGGACGGCGTGAGCGGCGAGGTGCTGCACGACCCCTCGAAGCCGACCCCGTGGGGGCACCTGCTGCACAACCAGTTGCTGAACACGCGGGCGGGCCGGCTGGCGATCCGCGCCGGGCAGCTCGGCCGGCTCGGCTACGACGTCTCGCCGCTGGGCTGGGGCGCGACCTTCACCCGGCTCCGCGAGGGCGGCAGCCGCGCCTTCGGGGCCGTCCACGACCAGTGGGAGCACTACAGCGGCGAGTTCTCCGAGCACCTGGCCGACCAGCGGGCCGGCTGGGAGAGCATGGACGCCCCGCTGCGGGTCGCCTCGCAGGGCGCGGGCTGGGTGTACGAGCACGGCCGGGACGCCGCGCGGGACGCGGCGACGGCGGCCGCGTTCTACGCGGGCCCGACCGGCGTCTCCGACCCGGACGGGCGCGGCGTGCCGGTGGTGCGGGTGGTCGACGCGTCGGCCGACGGCCTGGACGACCTGGGCGGCGTGCCGGAGGACGCGGGCTGGATCCCGTCCTCTCCGATGCCGGAGTCGCCGATGGGCCGCGAGGCCGGGTCACGCGGCGACCTGGCGGCGGCGCTCGGTCCGGGCGCCTTCCCCGAGGAGGAGCCGGTCGCCGACGCCGAGGTGCTGCCCCCGGCATCGGTGGTGGAAGCGGCCGGGCCTGCCCCGGCCGCCCCGGCGGGCAAGGCCGAGGCGGGGTCCGCGCCGAGGACCTGGCGGGACGAGTCGTCGCTCAGCGGACGCGACCTGGCCCTCGAATCGCTGCAGGCCCGGATGAACGCCGCTGCCGAGCGGACCGGCGAGGGCATGGTGTGGGACGGCATGTTCGGCGGCTACACCGACGGCGGTGACGCCCCGGGCGCCGAGCCGGACTTCGACGCCGGGGACCTGCTGTGATGCCGAACAGGCTGCGCCGGTGGGGGTGCAGCGGTGTGACGCTGCTGTTCCTAGCCGCGGCGGGCCTGCTCGGGGTGGTGACGGTCTTCGACGACAGCGCGGCCTCGAACCCCGTGCCGGTGGGCGACACCGTCGGCATCCCTCAGCGGATGCTCGACGCCTACAACCGGGCCGTGGAGGCGATGCCCACCCTGTCGCCCTCCTGCAAGGGCTTGGACTGGGCGCTGCTCGCCGCGCTCGCCCAGGTCGAGTCGACGCAGGCGGCAGGCCACGAAATCACGGCGGACGGCCAGATCACGCCGCCGATCGTCGGCCCGATCCTCGACGGCTCCGGAGCGGGCGGCAACCGGACACCGGTCTACGACACGGACAAGGGGGCCTGGGACGGCAACAGCCAGTACGACGCCGCGGTCGGCCCGCTCCAGTTCCTGCCGAGCACCTTCAAAGGCCTGTCGGAGCGGATCCGGCCCGGTGGCGGGGCGAACCCGCAGAACATCGACGACGCGGCGATGGCCGCCGCCCTGTATCTGTGCGGCAACGGCCGCGACCTCACGGACCCCAATCAGCTGAACGCCGCGATCTACCAGTACAACGCGAGCACGGCGTACGTGAACGAGGTCCTGAACTGGCGCCGGCAGTTCCTGACGCTGGGGGCGGGCAACGGCGGCACGAACGTCCCCGCGTCGGAGCGGGCGCAGAAGGTGATCGACGCGGCGCGCAGCCAGATCGGCGTCCCCTACTCCTGGGGTGGCGGAACCGAGCAAGGCAAGTCGACCGGGATCTGCTGCTCGGACGGCGGGCAGGACGGTCGCACGATCGTCGGCTTCGACTGCTCGGGGCTGATGCTCTACGCCTTCGCCCAGGTCGGGGTCCACCTGCCACGCCTGGCGTCCGACCAGGCCGGCGTCGGCACCCGCATCCCCGCCTCCGCCGGGCTCAACGCGCTCCAGCCCGGCGACATGGTGTTCTTCGCACCCGACGGCAGCAACAGCGACTCCGCGATCTACCACGTCGGCCTCTACATCGGCGGCGGCCAGATGATCGCCGCGCCCAAGCCCGGCAGCAACGTCCGCCAAGAGGCGGTCTGGACCTACAACTACGCGGGCGGTGCCCGTGTCCTTTGAAAGCAATCCTGCAGGTTCCCGGCGCGCTTTGCGCTTTCCCACCGATCTTGCGCCTGCCTTTCGCCCGCGCAAGATCGGTGGAACCGCCGCCAATATCACCGCAGGTCAGGCACCGGGCGAGCCACAGCCGGGCCCACTGAGGGCGGACCGGGCACGGCGTCACCCCGAGGAAAGCGCAACCGCGGTGAGACGAACCGCGCGCAGTTTCAGTGAGACAGCAGGCATCGCCGCTGTTCAGTGCCATCCCACGCACGAGATCGAAAAGGAACCCACAATGAATCAGGCCGGGCGGCCCCGCGTGCTGCTCCCCCTCTCCGGGGCCGCGCTTCTTGTCGTCATCGCGATCGCGCTGCTGGTCCCCGCACCCGGTGGTGCACGCCCGTCGGATGCCCGTTCCCAGGCCCCGGCTCCGGTCACCGCCGCCCCGGCACCGCAGGACGCCGCCCAGCTGTCGCCGTCGGCCGGCCCGACCGCAGGCGTTCCCTTGGCACCGATCGCCGTCTCCGCCACCAGCACCCCTTCGGCAGCAGGATCGGAGAAAACCGCTGGCGCCGAGGCACCGCCGTCCGGAGCCCCGGCCGCCGCTGACGGCCCGGCCGCCGACGCCCGGATCGAAGCCGCTTTCGTGGCCACCCACCCAGGTGACCTGTCCCCGCAGGACGCCGCGCAGGTCCGCGAACTCGCCGTACAGGTGTGGACGGCGGAGACCACCGGCGAGGGCCGCGACCGGTTCCCCGCCTACTTCCCGCCGGCGAAGACCCCGCTGCGCCCCTACACCCAGGTCCGCGTGCAGGCGTTCTCCGCGCACACGGCGGACGACCGCGTGGTGGTCCAACTGCTGTGGGCGGGGGCCGACCCGTCCGGGGCCTTCCAGGACCGGCGTCCCGGCATGCTCGCCGTCACCCGCACGGCCACCGGCTGGGAGCCCGTCCGATGATCCCGACCCTGATAGCCGCGCAGGAGGGCGGCGGCGGTCTCCTGGCGGCCGTGATCCACATCGGCCACCTGGCCGTGCTGTGGCTGGTGGACGCCGCAGGGTGGGCCGGCCGGAACTTCCCCTGGCTGATCGCCGCCGCAACGCCGCTCGCCGTGGCAGGGTCCATCGTCCACCGGCGCCTGACCGAGAAGGCCTTGGCCGACCGGGTGCGCTTCGTACTGACACCTTCACCCGACTTCGACCCGCAGGACGAGCACCTGGTGCGCTATGCGATGCAGATCGTCCGGGCGGCGAACTCCGGCCCCTGGTGGGCGCCGCGGGCCGGTCGTTCGGCACGGATCCGCTTCCGCGCCGACGGCTCGGTTCCGCTGCAGATGTCGGTGGAGGCTTCCGCCTCCGCCCGCCAGGTGCTGCGCACCTCCCAGTATCCGGGGGTGGTCATCTCCGAGGAGCCGATTCCTGCGGACGAGGAGCGTGAGCACACCGTCCGCGCGGAGTTCCACCTTGTCGGTTCGGAGACGGGCCAACTGCGCAAGGTCCCGATGGTCCCCGATCCGCTGCAGGGCATCGTCGACGCAGTGGCCGACGTCAACGCCGATCACGGCGACCTCGCCGAGCTGTGCCTGGACCTGCGGCGCATACCCCGATGGCAGGTGATGCTCAAGCGCTGGCAGGTGATGCAGGACGCCCGGGAGCGTCAGCGCAACTGGGCAAAGAAGGAGGGCCAGCGGGCCGCGCAGGACGCCGCAGAGATCGAGGACTCCTGGCAGCACCAGCTCGGCCGGCTCCTGGATCCCGAGCAGCAGGCCCCGCGCCGACTGGCTCCGTCGCCCGCGAGGGTGCAGCCGCTGGAGACCAAGGAGGTGCTCGGCCGGTTCTCGGCCTCCGACCGGCAGTTGCTGCGCGCCCAGCTCCTGGTGCGCTGTGTCAGCGACAAGGAGGGGCGGGCGGAGACGACGATGGCCCGACTCTCGGCCGCGCTCGACGTCTTCGGGGGATCCAGCACCTGGGCCGAGGACGCCCAGCGTCTGGCCAAGTGGCGGTTCACCGCGGACATGCCCGGACGCCGCCAGCACTTCGACCGCCGGTGGAACACCGGCAAGGTCGGCTCCCGCAAGCCTTCGCAGGTCGCCGTCGGCGAGCTGCACGGCCTGCTCAAGCCGGTGACCACGCACTGCATCCTGCCGGTGATGGCCTCTCAGCTGCCCACCTACAAGCTGCGCGAGGCGCTGGTGCCGCAGGGCATCCTCACCGACCCCGACGGCAACCGCCGCATCCTGTCGGTGCCGGCTTCGGAGTTCTTCTTCTCCCTCAAGGTCGGCCGCTCGCGGTACGGCAAGACCGAGACCGCCGAGGTCCAGGCGCTCGCGCTCGCGCTGGCCGGCTACGGCGTCGGCTTCATCGACCCCCACGGGGACTCCTGGGGCCACGTCGCCCCCTACCTCGCGCACAAGGACCTGGCGGGACGGGTGTGCAAGGTGGACCTGACCGGGCGCAGCACCCGGGTGCCGACGTGGAATCCGCTGGGGATGGAGCGCGGCCAGGAATCGCACGAGGTGGTCACTGCGGTGGTCGACAGCCTCAGCTCGGCGATGAACTGGGACAACTCCGGCACGCCGCGTGGTCTGACGATCCTGGTCAAGGCGGTGGAGGCGCTGGTGTCGTACAACCGCTTCGCGGTGCGGATGCAGGTGCCGCAGGCGCAGGCGACACTCTTCGAGATCCCGGCACTGCTGGAGGACGAGACGTTCCGGACGAGGATCTTGGAGTATGTGCCCGCGGCGCAGCGGCAGTGGTGGATCGCCACCTATGAGCGGATCGACCCGGCTGCCCGCGCGGTGATCATCAACCCGATCACGCGGCTGGCAGCCAACCCGGTCGCGCTGGCCTTCCTGGGGTCTGCGACCAGCGGCTACGATGCCCGGGCTGCGATGGACGAGTCGAAGCTCGTGTGGATCTGCCCGGCCGGGACCGGGCCGACGGACGCACTGCTGACCGCCCTGCTGGTCAACGACCTGTTCCGGGCCGGGCGTTCCCGCGAGGACCTGCCGGTGGACCAGCGGCCGGAATGGCACCTGTTCGTCGACGAGCTGATCAGCTTCGACAAGGCCACCGGCGGCGTGATCGCGTCCTTCACCGAGCAGTTGGCGAAGTTCGGGCTGCGGGTGCACCTGATGACGCAGTTGCTGCAGCGGGTCTCGCAGAGCACCAGGGACTCCGTGCTCCAGAACGCGAGCGCGTTGAGCAGCACGGCCGGCTCGTCGTCGGCGGTGCGGCTGGTCGCGGCGGAGTGGCACGACCGGGTCGACCCGTCACGAATCGCCACCCTCCCGAAGTTCCGCTACTACGCCAGCATGACCGCCGGCGGCGTCCAGCACGGGCCGATCCTGCTGGAGGGCATGCAGGTGGAGGTGGTTTTCGAGTCACTGGTGCGTCCGAAGGTCGCGGGCAGTGTCAGAGCGCTGGAGGAGTCGGCGGCGAAGGCCGTGGGCAGCGGGCTGCGGGAGCGGCTCGCGCTGGAGGCCGGCTACCACAAGGGGCTGGTCGGCTACTTCGCGAAGGCGAAGCGGCTGCCGAACGACGAGGACTTGAAGAAGATCAAAGCCGGTGTCGATCCGCTGGTCCTGACCAAGTCCGAGGCGAAAGCCCCGGTCGTGGGGGACAGCGGCGGGACGGCGGCGGAGCAGGGTGCGGCGCTGGAGGGGTCGGCGGCCGTCGAAGGGGTGGGTGGCGGTGGCACCGGCGCCGAGGAGGATCCGGATGCCGAGATCGAATATCCGGAGGTCAACGGAAGGTGACCGCGAGCGGGCATCGACTTCGTTGAGCACTCGGCCGGGGTGGGGCAGCCCTGTCCCGGCCGGGGTCCGGAACACGTACCGAAGGGAAGCGGTGGAGATGGTGATGGAGGGCCGAGTGGTTGGCGAGGACGCCGTGGAGGTCGCGGCCGGGATCTGGTGGTCGGCCGCGCGGGCGGCGGCGCGGTGCTCGGGCTGCGGGGCCTTCTGGTCGGGGCTGCTGAGCCCGTCAGAGGGCTGGGAGTGGGGGGACGGCCACCTCGACATCTGTGTTCGGGCAGCATCGTCCCCCGGGCAGGCGGGGTGAATACCGGGGGTTGCGGGACTGCTCGGCGCCGGACCGGATCGTCACGCTCCGATGAACCGTGAGCGCCGATTCGGGATGCGGCCGCCGGGGGGACTGCTCTCCGCAGTCCCCCCGGCGGCCGCCAACTGGAGGGCTTGTCGGAATGCCGTCAGAAATACCCGACAAATGCCACTTCCACATAGTGTCCGTTTTGTGAATTAATGTGCCTTTTGCCCGTGACTATGCCAGTGACATGCCTTTCAGTGGCCGAAACCGACTGGGATATGGGCTAAAACTTTCGTATGGTGACCCAGCGGTACTCGTGGGGAGCGCGGAGTATCCATGCTCCCTTCGCATATGCGCACAACTCGGACATTGAGTTGATCAAGGGAGGCTGTCACACAACGTAACTCACCTCGGTCACTCTCTGTCCAATCACCAAGGAATTCCACTCCGCAAGGACGCGGAGGGAGACCGGGAATCCCGCCGCATTCGCCTGGGCCAGGTGCGCAGAACAGTTTCTGGACACGCGGCGCGGATTATCCGGGAAAGCCGATCAACCGTTTGAGGATGACATGAAGACAACGGGGCAATCAGCAGACGGTACGGGTACGCCGGGAACCGCCACCGCCACTCGGCGCCAGGCGGTCCCCTCGGGCAGGGTTCCCACGGCAGCGCCGCGCGAACGGCGCCCCGGCGTGG
The DNA here is from genome assembly GCF_044741705.1 of Kitasatospora sp. NPDC088134. Taxonomy (NCBI): domain Bacteria; kingdom Bacillati; phylum Actinomycetota; class Actinomycetes; order Kitasatosporales; family Streptomycetaceae; genus Kitasatospora; species Kitasatospora sp. NPDC088134. The sequence continues at coordinate 68,295 of NZ_JBIUTD010000030.1, forward strand.
CCGCCCTGGCACTGCTGCTCGTCCTCGGCTGCGCCCTGGGCTTCGCCGTACTGCTGCGCCAGACCGGCGATCGGGTCTCCGCCGTCCAGATCACCAAGCAGATCGCGCCCGGCCAGCACATCCCCGCCAACGCGCTCACCGAGGTCCAGATCGCCAAGGACAGCGGCATCGGCTACGTCCCCTGGGAGCAGCGCGGCCTGCTGGCCACCAAGTACTCGGCCGCGGTCGAGATCCCGGCGGGCACCCTGCTGATCGGCCCGATGATCACGGACGCGGCCGGCCTGACCGGGGACCAGTCGGTCGTCGGACTCGCCCTGAAGTCCGGGCAGTTCCCGCCCGGGCTGAAGGCCGGTGACCGGGTGAAGGTGCTGTGGGTGGGACGCGATGCGGCCGCCAAGGGATCCGCCTCGCCCGCACCCGGTGCGCAGGCCGGCGCGGGGGCGGTCGAGCTGGTCGGTTCGGCAACCGTCCGCGAGGTCTTCAAGCCCGCGACCGGCGACTCGAGCTCCGCCCTGTCGCTGTCCGTGCTGGTGCCGGCCTCCTCGTCGGGAAGCGTCGTCCAGGCCGCCTCGTCCGGCGACGTGGCGCTCGCCCTGCTCGGCTCAGCCCAGTAAGCCGCGGGGGATCAAGATGTCGCTGATCGTCATGGGGTCCGCCAAGGGCGCCCCCGGAACCTCCACCACCGCCCTGGCCCTGGCCGGGGTGTGGCCCAGCCCCACGTTGCTCGCCGAGCTCGACCCGTACGGCTCCGACCTGGTCTACCGGCAGGTTGCCCCGGACGGGGCGGTCCTGGACCCGAACCGCGGGATGTTCAGCCTGGCGCTGGCGGCCCGAGGCGGGCTGAACCCCGACGTGATCCGCGAGCACACCCAGTTCCTCCCGGGTGACCAGGAGATCCTGCTGGGCCTCTCCCGGTCCGAGCAGGGGGCCGCGTGGGGCGCGCACTGGGACCGGCTCGGCCGCGTCCTGGCGGCTCCCGGATCCACCGACGTCATCGCCGACGTCGGCCGGCTCTACCCCGACTCACCCGCGCTGGCCCTGCTGCCGCACGCCTCGCTGGTGCTGCTGGTGGCACGCACGAACGCCGAGGACCTCGCCCACGTCCGGGCCCGGGCGGCGGCGGTGCACCAGCGCCTTGCCGCCGGCGGGCGCCGCGTCGCCCCGATCGGGGTCCTGCTCGTGACCCCGCTGCGCCACCAGACCCGGGCGGTGGAGGCCGCCAACCGGGTCCTGGCCGGTATCGAGGCACCGGTGCAGGTCGCCGGCGTGGTCGCGTTCGACCCCGGAGCCGCCGAGCAACTGGCGGGCCGCAGGCGCGGCCGCATCCACAAGACGCAGTTGTTCGGTTCGGTGCGCGCCATCGCCGCCGACCTGGAGAAGCGTTTCGGCCTGGGCCGTACGAACGAGCCGGTTCCCGCCGGTCAGGCCCCGGAAGGAGTGGCACGGTGACGACGGTCGTGGAAGCGCCGATCGACTACGCCCTGGTGCAGGAGGTGCGCGGGCGCGTCGGCGAGGTGCTGCAGCAGCGCCGCCGTGCCCAGGAGAGCGGCGGCCGCCTGCTGTCCGAAGCCGATCTGACCGCCCTGGCCATGTCCATCGTCGAGGACGACCTGCAGGCGCTGTCCGCCCGGCGGATCGACAACGGACAGATCCCGCTGTCCTTGCAGGAGGAGGAGCGGCTCACCAAGGCGGTCCTGGCCGCGCTGGTCGGCGCAGGCCGGCTGCAGCCGTGGCTGGACCACCCGGACGTCGAGAATATCGACGCGAACGGCTTCGACAAGGTCTTCGTCAGCTACTTCGACGGCCGGCAGGAACAGGTCGGGCCGATCGCCGAGTCGGACGAGGACCTGATCGAGATGGTCCGCGTCCTCGCCGCGACCTCGGGCCTCAGCAGCAGGCCGTTCGACACCAGCAACCCGCAGCTCGACCTCCGCCTGCCCGACGGCTCCCGCCTCTCGGCGGTCATGGAGGTCTCCCACCGCCCGTCCGTCTCGGTGCGCCGCAAGCGCCTCAAGGTGGCGCGTCTCGCCGACCTGCTGGCCAACGGCACCGTCACCGAGGAGATCGGCGCGTTCCTGTCCGCCGCGGTGAAGGCGCGCCTGAACCTGATGATCGCCGGAGAGGTGAACTCCGGTAAGACCACCTTGCTGCAGGCCCTCGCCAACGAGATCCCGCCGCAGGAGCGGCTGATCACGATCGAGCGCTCCCTGGAGCTGGACCTGCACCTGCTCGAAGGCCTCCACCCCAACGTCCTCGCCCTCGAGGAACGCCTGCCCAACCTGGAGGGCCAGGGCTACGTGTCGATGGCGTCGCTGGTGCGGCGCTCGCTGCGCTCCAACGGCCGGCGCACCATCGTCGGCGAGGTACTTGGCGACGAGGTCGTGGCGATGCTGAACGCCATGAACCAGGGCAACGACGGCAGCCTCTCCACCGTCCACGCCAACTCCAGCGAGGACGTCTTCCAGAAGCTGAGCACCTACGCCATCCAGGCGGAGGAGCGCCTGCCGATTCACGCCTCCCAGCTCCTGATCGCCAACGCCCTGACCCTGGTGGTCTTCGTCCAGCGCGACGAGGACCCGATCACCGGGCAGCAGCGCCGCCGGGTCACCTCGATCCGCGAGGTGAACGGCTACGCGGATGAGCGGGTCACCTCCTCCGAGATCTACCGCCTGGACGGGGACGACAACGTCGTCCCCGACGCCCCGATGACCGACCGCACCCGGATCCGGCTGGAGAAGCACGGCTTCTCCACCGCGGCCTTCGACTACCCGGGCAGGTGGTGATGGCCAGCACCCTCATCACCCCCGCCCTCCTGCTCGCCCTGCTCACCGGCGCCGGCGCGGGCGCCGGCCTCGTGCTGTTCGGCGCCGCGGTACGGGGCTGGCCCCGCAAGCCGCGGGCCGCCCTGCCCCCGGCGCAGCGCCTCGCCCGGTTCCTTCGTCGCCGTGCCGGGGCCGCTCTGGCCGTCGGCCTGGTCGTGCTCGTGGTGATGCGGTGGCCGGTGGCGGCGATCGCCGCGGGCCTGCTGGTGCTGTTCTGGTCGAACCTGTTCGGCGGCGCGGCCGCCGAGCGAGCGGCCCTGGTCCGGGTCGAGGCGCTGGCGACGTGGATCGAGAGCCTGCGCGACACCATCGCCAGCTCGGCCGGTCTGGAAGGGGCTATCAGCGCCTCGGCCCGCACTGCGGGCCCCGTGCTCAAGCCCCACCTCGTCGCGTTGAACGACCGGATCAACTCCCGCACTCCGATGGACGAGGCCCTGCTCCGCCTGGCGGAGGAACTCGACGACGGCGGCGCGGATGCGGTGATCGCCCAGCTCGTCCAGGCGGCGGGCCTGCGCGCCGACGGCCTGCGCGAGGTGCTGACGGACCTGGCGACGGACGCGCGCGCCAAGGTCGCCATGCGCAACCGCATCTTCGCCAGCCGCGCCGGCACCCGCCGCAGCGTGCAGATCGTGGTGGGTGTGATCGTCTCGATGGTCGTCGGCATGCGGGTCTTCAATCCGGCGTACACCGAGCCGTTCGGCACCGCGCAGGGCCAGGCCGTCCTCGCCGTGGTGTTCGGCCTCTTCACGTTCGGCCTGATCTGGCTCCAGCGGCTGTCGCGTGTACCCACGCCCGCCCGCTTCCTCGTCAGGGCCCAGGAAGGGGGCACGGCGTGAACCTCGATCTGCTGAGGCCTCTCGCGCTCGGCGCGGGCTTCGGCTTCGGGCTCTTCGTCCTGTACCGCGCCCTGTTCCCGAGCCGGCCGGGCCCGGCAGCGGTCGTGCTGCGTGTCGACGCCCGCGCCCGGCTGTCGATGGGCGGTCAGCCGCTGCCCGAGGCGCGCCCGGACCGGGGCGCCCGGGCGGCACGCCTGCGCGAGGTGATCGGGCTCCAGGCCTCCCAGTTCTGCGCACGCCAGGGCTGGGAGTTCCCGGTGCTGCGCGCCGACCTGGCGATGCTGGACCGGTCGGTCGAGGCGTTCCTGGCGACGAAGGTGCTGGTTGGCCTGCTCGGCCTGCTGTTCGGGCCGGCGGTGTTCGTCGGGCTGTGGGCGGCCGGGTTCACCAGCAACCCGACGCTCCCGGTGTGGCTGGCCCTCGTCTTCGGCGCCGTGTTCTTCTTCCTTCCCGACATCGAGGTCCGCGGGGACGCGAAGAAGGCCCGGGCGGAGTTCGTCCATGTCCTGGGCAGCTTCACCACGCTGGTGGCGGGCTCCCTGGCCGGCGGCCGGGGCCTCCCGGCCGCCCTCAAGACCGCCACCGAGATCACCGACTGCGCGCCGATGCTGCGCCTTCGCCGCGAACTGCAGGGCGCGCGGTCGGCGAACCTGACGCACTGGCAGGCCCTGGACCAGCTGGGGCAGGAGATCGCGGTGCCCGAACTGCGCGACCTGGCGATCCGGATCTCGCTCGCGTCCGACGACGGCGCCCGCATCCGCTCCTCGCTCATGGCGACGTCCAAGACCCTCGCCGAGCGGGAACTGTCCGAAACCGAGGGCAAGGCCGGAGCGCAGTCGCAGGTAATGCTGATCGCGCAGCTGGCGCTGGTCGCCGGATTCATGATCTTCCTGGTCTACCCCGGCCTGATGCGGGTGGCGTCCCTGTGAATCACCGCCTGCGCCTCCACGGACCTCCCTGCACGCGGCAACTCCGCCGTTCCGTTCCGAGCCACCGCCCGGCCCCGGCCGGACTCCCAACCAACGAGGGGAACCTGATCATGAACGAGACCATCGGCCGCTTCACCAGCTGGAACCCGGACCTGACCCTGGCCGCCATGTGGGTGCGCGGCCGGGTCGTCGCTGCCCGCGACGAGGAGGACGGCGGCTTCTCGACAGTCGAGATGGTCATCGGCATCGCGATCATCATCGCCATCCTGGCCGCCGTCGCCGTCATCCTCAGCGACGCCCTCACCGGCAAGGCCGCCCAGGTGGGCGGCTGCATCACCGGCGCGAACTCCACCAACAACGGCGGCTGCGCCTAACCGGGCCACGCCGAGGAGGAGAGGACGGGACGGGGCTCATGGTGCGCGGACTGCGCCGGCTGCTGGAGCAGCGGCGTGCTCAGGGCCGGGACGCCGGCATGAGCACCGTCGAGTTCGTGATCGGGACGCCGATCATCTTCGGCCTGATCTTCCTCGCCGTGCAGTTCGCGTTGTACTTCTTCGCCGACCAGGTCGCCCTGGCCTCCGCCCAGGCGGGGGCCAGGGAGGCGAGGGCGACCGCGGACGCCGACCCCGGCGGCTGGCAGGAGCGGGCCCGTACCGTCGCCCTCAACCGGATCGCCTCCCTCGGGCCGGCACTCGCCAACGATCCTGTCGTCGCGGCTCAGAGCACGGGCGCCCACGAGGTCAAGGTCACTGTGCAGGTGAAGGTCGTCAACGTCATCCCGTGGCTGGACCTGACCGCCACGGCCACCAGCCAGGGCCCCGTGGAAAGGTTCGTGCGTGATGGCGGCTGACACGAAGGGCCGCCTGGCCGAGCGCCTGCGCGGCGATGCCGGGATCAGCACGGTGGAACTGGTCATCGCCACTCCCCTGATGCTGCTGATGGTCCTGCTGCTCGTGGGCTTCGGCCTGATGGTTCAGGGGCGCAGTGCCCTGGACGGGGCGGCGCGCGACGCCGCCCGGGCCGGGGCGTTGCAGCGCGACTACGGGACGGCCGGCTCGGAGGCGACGCGGGCGGCACGGGCCAGTGCGCAGGGGGTGTGTGCGAACGGGAACGTCCAGGTATCCACCGGCGGGGACTGGCGGTCCGGAGGGATGTTCACCGTGACGCTGCGCTGCGAGGTCCGCGGTCTGGCCTGGCTCGGGATCACCTCGGGCCGGGAGATGACCAGCACGTCCACCGCGCCGCTCGACACCTACCGGCGGACGTCGTGACGGCCCGCGCGGTGCTGCGGCGCCTGGCCTTGCGCCTTCGGGGGGACGAGGGCAGCGGTGCCCTCTATCTGATCTTCGGCTCGATGCTGTTCCTGCTGTTCGCGGGGTTCGTCATCGACGGCGGGCTCGCGATCCATCAGCGGGAGCGGGCTGCGGACATCGCCGAGCAGGCCGCGAGGTACGCCGCGAATCAGGTCGATCCGGGAGCGCTGCGCAACGGGACGGTCCAGGTTCCCGGGAACCCGGCGTGCAGTGGGTACGCCCAGTCGTTCGCGGCCCAGTCCGGCGCGAGCGCCACGTGCACGGCCGCCGGGGGCGACAGGGTGACCGTGCAGGTCCAGCTCACCTACCAACCGATCCTGATGCGCCTGCTCGGTCAGACGTCGATTACGGTGCGTGGTACCGCGACGGCGCAGGCCGTGCAGGAGCAATGATCATTCACGGGGACGGGAGATTCGCCATGCCATCCACCACCAGCACCACCGCCCGCCACGCCGCAGTTCTGGGCTGCGCGGGACTTGCTCTCGCCGCCGCGGCCGCCTGCACCAGTTCCAAGCCGGCCGGCGACGGCACGATCAGCGGCGCCCAGAGCACCCCCGGCGCCATAGCCTCCGCCAGCGCGAGCGCCAGCGCGACGTCGGCGCAGCCCGCGGGGGCGCCCGCTGTCGTCCTGCCTCCGGACCTTCAGATCGCCACGTCCTTCGACACCAAGGGCGACGGGGACAAGGAGGCCGTCGCCCAGGGCCTCGACTACGCGCTGCGCGCCTACAACGGCGCGTTCGCGGCCGGCGATCCGGAGAACGCGGCGTTCAAGTACTCGTGGGACGGGGTGGCGCGCCCCTACATGGCCAACATCATCGGGCAGTTGGTCCAGCGTAACCAGACGATCACCGGGCAGACCCGGTACTACGCGGCCGCCTTCACGCTCACGGACGCGACGCACGCCGCCGCGACGTACTGCGAGGACCAGTCGAAGGGGTACCCGAAGGACAGGACCACCGGCCAGGTGCAGACCAGCACCCCGTCGGTGCGCGACTTCACCGAGTGGAACGTCGGTCTGGAGAAGTCCGCACAGGGTGTCTGGCGGGTCACGAACGCACTCGGGGAGAAGGGGTCGACCAAGTGCCAGAGCGCCTGACCCGTCGTGGGGGGGGGGGCCCCCCCCCCCGGCCGGGGGGGGCCCCCCCCGGCCCCCCCCCCCCCCCCCCCCCCCCCGCGGGGCCCCCCCCCCCCCCCCCCCCCCCCCCCCCGCCACGCCCC
>NZ_JBIUTD010000030.1:75422-94004 GCF_044741705.1 Kitasatospora sp. NPDC088134
TTTGCTCTGCGTCGGGGGGGGGGGGGGGGGGGCACCCCCGGCCGGGGGGTGGGGGGGCCCCCCTCGCGCCCTCCGGCGCGCCCGGGGGGGCCCCCCCCCCCCCCCGGGGGGGGGGCCCCCCCCCCCCGCCCTGCTGCCCTTCCCGGCCCGCGCCGACTTCGGCGGCGACCCCGGCGGCAGCACCCCGAACCCGTGGACCATCGAGTCGCACGTCAAGCTGACGGTGAACCAGAACGGCGGCGAGGGCTCCAAGCACCTTGTCTCGTCCGCCGGTTCGTGGGATCCCCCGGCCTGCTGGTACGAACCCGCCTACTCCCCGGAAGGCCTCGACAGCGCCTACCAGGCGCTCATCGAGAAGATGGGGGGCTCGACCGGCGGCGCCGACCTGAAGAAGGCCTACGACCAGCTGAAGGCCGACGGCGACTTCCACCGCGGCCAGCAGGGTGCATGGTGGGCCATGGTCAAGACGAAGGCCGCGTGGGATCTGCCGGTGACGGCAACCTGCACGCAGAGCCCGGGCCTGCGATGGGTTCCCCTCGGTAACCCCCCTGCGGGTCTGCTGACCGTCACCCCGCAGATGCTCAGCAAGATCGCCTACGGGGCCACCAAACTGCCCTCCCCGGCGGTTTCGCTGTCGCCCGAGGCCGACCGGCAGACCGTCAACCTGCCCACCTACATCAAGTTCGACCGGCCCCTGCAGCCGGTGAGCGTCACCGCGTCGCTCAACTACCTGGGATACAGCATCGCCGCGTCCACGCTGGCGGTGCCCGTGTCCCTGGAAGTCGACGCCGGCACCGACGACGCCTCGCCGCGGACGTGCACCTACCCGTTCACGTCATCCGGCGGCGGCTACGTGATCGACTCGTCGTCCAGCGGCTGCAACATCACCTACCAGCGCTCCTCCCGCGGCGGCACCTACCCGCTGACGGGGCGGGTGAAGTGGAAGGTCACCTGGACCGCGTCGACGAACCCGAACGCGGCCCCGGCCAATGCGCTGCCGGACGGCCTGACCGACGCCGCGCCGCAGAACGTGGTGGTCAAGGAAATCCAGACCGTGGTCACCCGCTGACCGCACCCCGCTGTACCGGATCGACCGAAGGACTGACCATGCGCAAGACGAAGCCGGTCACGGCGGCCCGTACGGCGGGCGACCTGGTGCGCGCCGGCCTGGCCGGCCTCGCGCTGCTCGCGCTGCTCGCAGCGGTGCCGTGGGGCCTGATCACCTTCGTCGGCAACCCCCTCCCCGACAGCGTGCCCGACTGGTCGTCGTTCACCAGCACGGTCGACGCCACCGTGATCATCAACGTGATCGCCGTCGTCGTGTGGGCGGTCTGGGCGCAGTTCGCCCTCTGCGTGGCGGTCGAGTTGAGCGCGGCCCTGTCCAGGGTCGGCCGGCTGCCGACGCAGGTGCCGTTCGGCGCGGTGAACCAGGGCCTGGCCCGGCAACTGGTGTCCGCGCTCTTCCTGGTCAGCGCCGGAGCGCTCACCGTCGGCACCGCTTCGGCCGCGCCGGCCTCCGCCGCCACCCTGGACCAGGCGCCTCGGGTCACCGCCACGGCCGCCGCTGTACCGCATAAGGCCGCGTCCACCCCGTCCGCCGCGCCGCAGCAGGGTGCCGCGCCCGTGCTGCCCACCTACGTCGTCAAGGCACCGACCGGCGGCCAGCGCGACAGCCTGTGGCGCATCGCCGAGCAGCACCTGGGCGACGGCACCCGCTGGTCGGAGATCCAGAAACTGAACGAGGGCCGCCCGCAGGACGACGGCGGCGCGCTCGGCTCCGACACGCGGATCCGTCCCGGCTGGAGGCTGCTGATGCCGGCCGACGCCGTCGGGGCGGACCTGATCCGGCCGTCGGCCTCGACCGCTCTCCAGGGCACCGGCCAAGCCGGCGAGCACACGGTGACCGTGGCCGAGGGCGACACCCTGTCCGGCATCGCCGAACGCGAACTCGGGGACGGCGACAAGTACCCTCAACTCCTGGACGCCAGCCGGGACCTGGTGCAGCCCGACGGTTCGCACCTGAGCGACCCGAACGTGCTCTTCCCCGGGCAGAAAATCGTGATCCCGGCCCCGGGCGGCGCCACGACGCCCCCGAGCGCGGGGCAGCCGGCTCCCGCCACGACCCCGCCTCCCGCCGCCGCGGCGCCGCAGCCCGTCTCCCCCGCGACGCCCGCGACGCCGGCACCGGGGCCGACCGCATCCGCGCCCGCCGCGTCCGACTCCCCCACCGCAGCGGCCGCGCCCTCAGTGAGCGCGGAGCCCTCGACGGCCGCCCCGTCCGCCCCGGCTGCGGCGGAACAGCCCGGAGCGGGCGCGAGCAGCACGACCGCTGCCTCGCCGACCGCAGCCGGCCACGACGACGCGCAGCAGCAGTCCTCCGTCTTCGCCCGCCAGGCGACCGCTGTGGGCGCGCTCCTGGGCGCGGGGCTGCTCGCGACCCTGGCCACCCGGCGCCTGATGCAGTTCCGGCGCCGCCGCCCCGGCCAGAGCGTTGCCGTGGAGGAGGAGACGACCCGCCTCGAAACGCTGCTGGGGCGCACCGCGCAGCCCGGCTCCGCCGCCCTCCTGGACCAGGCGCTGCGCACGCTGGCCGGGGCCGTACCCACCGACGAGACGCTCCCCGAGCTGCGCGCCGCCCGGGTCACCGCCACCGGCCTCGATGTCCTTCCCGAGGACAACACCCTGGTACCGGTTTTCCCCTTCACTGCGGGCGAGGGCGAGTGGTGGACGCTCGACGCGAAGGCCGAACTCCTCGACCCGGACGAGGCCAAGCGTGTCCCGGCCCCCTACCCGGGGCTGGTGACAGCAGGGCGCGACGAGGCCGGCAACCACATCCTGTTGAACCTGTTCCACACGCAGGTGCTGCTGCTGACCGGCGCCCCGGCGAACGTGCGGGCCGTGGCCCGCAGCATCGCCCTGGACGCGGCGACCTGCCCGTGGGCGGACCATATCGAGGTCGTGACCGCCGGCTTCGACCGGGAGCAGAGCGGCCTGCTGGCCAAGGGGCGTATCCGCGTGACCCCGTCCGCGCACGCCGGGATCGTCGATGTCGCCGCCCTGCGTGCCGAGGCGCTGCAGGCCGAGGAGTCCGGCGAGGTGGGGCCGCTGCCCTGGCTGATGGTGTGCACCGAGGACCCGGGTGACCACACCTGGGAGCTCGCGGAGGTCCTCAGTACGACCCGCGGGCGGCATGTCGCCGTCGTCCTACCCGGTGACGCGCCGAGCGTCGCGAAGCAGTTCCCCGACGCGGAGGTCCTGGACGCCGACGCCCTGACCGCGCAGGCCTGCGACCTGGCCGGGACCGAGGTCGTCCTGACCCGGGTCACCGACGAGGATCACCAGCAGTTGGCCGCCGCGCTGCGCGTCACCGTCCAGGAGGCGGCACCAGCGTCCGGGGTCTGGGAGTTCGTGCCGGATCCGGACCAGGTGCCGCCGCGCTTCGGCCCCTCCTCGATCCCCTCTCCCGTGGCCTTCGGCGACCACCTGCCGCCGGACGTCCTGACCGGGCGCGGCGACCGCGCGGACGATGAGTCGGACGGGACGGACGTGGACGAGGGCGTCGTGGAGGAGCACGAGGACTCCGAGGTGCGCCTCCCAGCCCTGGACGGCCTGGACGACGGCACGGCGACGCCCGTCGCGCTGACCAAGCCGGGTGCTCCTCGGGAAGTGCCGGTGCCGCCGAGCGCGGACCAGCCGCAGCTCCTGGTGCTCGGCCCGATCTCGATCGCCAACAGTCAGGGCTCGGAGACCGCGCACCCGCCGCGCCTGGCCGCGCTGGCGGCGTTCCTCTACTTCCGCCCCGGCCGCGACCACGGGGCGATCGCCTATGCGATGGACCCCGTCTCTCCCTGGGAGGCCCGTACGCTCCAGACCCGGATCTACGAGTTGCGCGGGCAGCTCGGCCACGCACCCGACGGCTCGCTCTATCTGCCCCGCAAGGCCGGCGACAGCTACCGGCTGAACCCGATCCACTGCGACTGGACTTGGTTCGAGTTCCTGGCCGAGCGCGGACTGCCCCGCGGCCTGGAAGGCCTGGACGACCTGGAGCACGCCCTGTCACTGGTGCGTGGCCGCCCCTTCGGCACCGACGGGGAGCACGACTGGGCAACTCCGCTGGCGCAGGAGATGGTGGGCCGGATCCTGGACGTCGCGCACACGGCGGCGTGCCTGCGCCTCCAGGACGGGGCGTTCGACCTGGACGCCGCACGGCACGCCATCGCGATCGGCCTGGACGTGCAGGAGGACGAGCAGCTGTACCGCGACTGGATGCGGGTGGAGGCGGCGGCCGGGCGGCGCCAGAGCCTGTTCCAGGTGGTCGACGCCGCCAAGCACGCGATGGCCAAGTTGGACAGCGACCTGCAGCCGGCCACCAAGCGGCTGATCAGCGAGCTGTTGGGGCAGCGCGCGTGAGCGCGGCCGCTGTCGCGGCGGTGACGCTGGCCGGGGCAGTGCTGGGCGCCGTGCTGGTGCGGCCTCTCGTCGCGGCCTACGCCCGTCCGTCCCCGGCCCGGCCGGCCGTGGCCTGCAGGTCGTGCGGTGCCCGGGTCCTCGGTGCCAGCCGCAGGTGGGTGGCCGCGCTCGTCCGGGGCCGGTGCGGGACGTGCGGGGAGCGGTCCGGGGCCGGTCCGGGAGTCGCCGAGGTAGTGACCGCAGCGATGGTCGGCGGTGTCGCGGCCGGCGGCGCCGGGGGCTGGTTGATGGCCGCCCAGATGTGGTTCGCACTGATCGGCTCCGTGCTGGTACTGGTCGACATCACCGCGCACCGGCTTCCCGACCATCTGACCGCGGCGGCGTCGCTGGGCCTCGCAGTGCTGTTGACCGGTGCCACCTTCGCGGGCCAGCCCGGATCGATCGCAGCGCGTGCCCTCGGGGGTGCGGCCGCCGTCGGGGTGCTGTTCTTCGGGGCGGTGCTGGCCGGCGCGGTGGCCTTCGGGGACTTCAAGCTCAGCCCGGCGCTCGGAATGCTGCTCGCGTGGACGGGCTGGCGGTCCGTGGTGGCGGGTCTGGTACTCAGCGTGCTGCTCGCCCCGGTGCTGGTACTGGGGGGCCTCGTCGTCCGGGAGCTGCCCGCCCGGAGGGCTCTGCGGCCGGCGGTGCTCCTGGTGGGTCTCGCAACACCGGCCGCCGCAGGGCTGGCCGTGGCCCGGGTGAGCGGGGTGGGCGGCTTGGGGGCACTGACCGCGTGGGCGGTGCTGGTGCTGGAGTTCGCCGCAGTGCTGTTGGCCCGTCGCAGGCTCGCCCGGCACATGCGGGTGGCGGTCGGACCCGCGTTGGTCGTGGGCACGCTGCTGGCTTCGGTACTGCTGTCCTGACGGCCGACCGGTTTCGCTGGAGCGGGTGGGCCGTCCTCGCCGACCGGTCGGCGAGGACGGCTGGCGGCCGTGAAGGGCGGAAATCGGCAGTTCGAGGGCGGTCCGGGAACCGAAAACGGCTCCACGGGCCCTGTGCGGCCCTCTCACGCCCCCGGCGATCCCATCACACCGGCCTTTGTGCGTTAGGGCCCTGACACCCCCTTGCAGAGGGTCGATTTTTGCGGCTTCTGTTAATTTTTGTCCGCTCCGAGACTTTTGGACCGTTTCCGTGGCGGCGGGTCCCGTTCGGACCCGGACGTGCGGATGCCCCCACCGGCCGGTGGGGGCATCCGAGCCGGACGGCCGTTCGACGGTGCCGAATCGGTGTCAGCCTCCGGCTCCGGCCATCTGGAGCAGATCCGTCTGCGGCGTTTCGTACTTGCGGCGGTAGAGGTCCGTGATGGACAGCCAGTACCGCTTGACGCTCTCGGTGCTCAGCGGCTGGCCCGACTGCCCCTTTTCCCCGTACTCGTCGAACATCCACTGCACGAACTGCTCCTTGCTCGGGTAGGAGCCGAATCGGTCGACGTAGGCGACGTAGTACCCGTACAGGGTCCGCGCCCGCGGCTTGAGGCCGTCCACGTCGCTGTCGTCCAGGTCCTCGGCGGCCGGCTCCGGCTCCACCTGCCCGGGAAGCGGATCGGCCTGCGGCGCGGGGACGAACTCCGGCATGGCCTCGGCCGAGGGAGCCTGCGGCTGCCCGGCAGGCACGAGTGCGGGGTCGAACGCGGGCGCGGGGCGGGGCACCGGAACGTCCTCGACCAACTCGGCGACGGGCACCGCCGCAGGTGCGGGTGCGGTGGCCACCGGCTGGGGCTCAGCAGGGGTGTGGGGCGGCTGCTGGTGCGCGGCTTCGGCCGGACCGGGAGCCGGAACAGCGGAAGGGATCGGGATCGGCAGCTCCGCCGGAGCGAGGGCTGCGGGTTGCGGGTCTGCGCCGCCCGGAGAGGGCTGTATGGCGCTCTCCGGGGCGGGTTCGAGTTCGTCGTGGACGGCGGCCGCCACGGGCGTGGGCGCCGGCCTGGCCGCGGGGATCGCCGCGCTGGAGGGCAGCTCGCGCGGGGACGGGTCGGCCGCGACGGGCGGGCGGGTGTCTGCGGGGCGCCGGGAGTAGAGGGTGATGCCGAGTTCGGACAGCGCGTCCTCGTACATCGCGGGGTCGCCCTCGCCGTACTCGGCCATGCTGAACAGCAGCTGGGCCAGCTCGGAGGACTTCTTGCGCCACTTGCGCCCGTACTTCCGCTTCAGCATTTTGGCCAGGATCCGGCGGTTCTTCTCCAGCCGGAGCAGTTCTTCGTTGGTGGGGATGCCCCACAGGAGCTTGCGGCGCCACATCCCCAGGGTGCCGAAGGGGTCGTTGAACCAGCGGCCGAGCTCGAAGCCCTCCTTGACGGGCTTGCCCGCCTCCAGGCTCGCCCAGCGGGCGACGGCGTGCCGTGCCGCCTCGACCACGATCACGAACAGCACCGGGACGACCGCGTGCATCGCCATCGCCAGCGGCCGGCCCCACGCGGCAGCGCTGTTCATGACGATCGTGGAGACGGTGAGCAGCCACGCGGTGCGGCGCAGCAGCGGGTAGGGCATGCGGAGCCAGGTCAGCAGGAGCTCGAAGGCGTAGAGGACGACGATGCCGGCGTCGACACCGATCGGGAGCACCTTGGCGAACCATCCGAAGCCCTCCTTCTCGGCCAGGGCCACGACCGCTTTGTACGAGCCGGCGAAGCCGATTCCGGCGATCACCACGACGCCGAAGACGATGACGCCGATGAGTGCCTTGTGTCCGCGGTTGATCGTTGGCCTGGTCAACGCTGTCCTCCTGTTGGCTGAGCCGTTCCACCATTTCATGTGGCCCAGGCCCCATGCACTGCCCTTCGGCAGGACTTTGTCTTTGATCATCCATTCTGCGCTATTTGTCCTACTGCGAAGTGTTCGATTTTTCTCGGCCACGCGGTCGGCAACTGCGACACTGCGATCGCAGGAGCGGGGGCTGTCGCAGCGGCCGGCCACGCGCTGCGGGCAGTCGCCGGGGGCGCGGGCGCGTCGCCGAGTCGCGGCGACGCGGGGCAGGTGGACGTGCGACCGGCTGCGGCAGGTGGCGCTCTGCGCTGCGAGAAGCCGGCCGGAGCAGCACTGCGTGGTTGTCGGCGCCCGCGACGGGGGCTTGCCGAGGCGGACCGGCAGGTTCCGACATGCACGACATCGACTGCGACTGGGTGTGGTCACTGTCGCAGTCGCAGGTGTTCTCCGGACGCGGGGCCGCAGGTACTGCGACTGCTGGCCCGGCCGGTCCGCGGGGTGGTGCGACAGCGGCTGCGCGCAGTCGCAGGGGCGGCTGCCGGGCAGTTGCTCTTCGCCTTGGGGACTGGATCGCATCGGCGCGTGCTCGCGGGGGCACTGCTCCGGCAGGCCCGGAGCCGGGTCGTTGCGACGGGGGACCGGGCCGGTGGGTGCTGCAGGTGGTCAGCGGACCTGCGGCGTCTCCAGGTCGGCGCTGATGCGGGCGAACCGGTCGGCGTCGGTGACGGTGGACAAGGAGGTTTCGCCGACGAAATGAGTGCCGACCCGGCCAGCGAACTGCTCGCCGTCGGCGGCCTTGTCCGCGCGGAGCGTGTCGACCAGGTCGTCGGGGACGGTGGCGTACTGGCTGGCGAGGGCGACGAGGAGCTCAGGTTCGGGGTGCTCGTGCGGAGCTCCTCCTTCCCAGACCGTCTCGATGATCTCCTCGTCCGAGTCGGCAGGCGGGACGTCGAGCACCTGGAGGAAGTAGGTGGCCAGCGGGGCATCCCAACCGATCCGTACCTCCCGGCCATCGGGCGCGTCGGCAAGGGGCTGGAGTTCGTGGGACATCGCGGGCTCGCTCTCCTCGGTCGACCGGTTCGAGGAAAAGCTACTGCACCGGCAGGCGGCCGCGCCGCCCGTTTCGGCGTGGACGAAGGAATCCCCAGGCGCGAGCAGATCGGCCCGCACTGCCCGCGGCGACGGGCGAGCATGCCCGGGGTGCCGACAGGTGTCCGCGATGCGGCCGAAGCCGGGCACCGGGCGCGGGACAATGCTGTACCTGTCCGTGTTCGTACGTCTTTGTGGAGTTGCCGTGCCGGTCGATGCCCTCCCTGGTCCGAGCGCGTCCGAGAAGGTTGTTCCCGGAGCGCCGCCCGAGGCGGCCCGCTGGGCGGCGATGCCGGAGAAAACGTTCACGACCGCCCTGCTGGCCAGCGTGCGCACCGGTCGGCAGGACCCGGTACTGGTCGCCGAGGTCGTGCGGCGCGCGGGGGCCGGCCAAGTGCCGGTTCGGGACGCCGAGGCGGTGCTGCTGGGTACGCGCGATGCGCTCTGGCAGCCGGCCCGCGAGGCGGTCCTGCGGTGGCTGGTCGATCGGCCGGAGGCCGCGTCGGCGGTGCTGGCCGCGCACACCCAGTTGGCGAAGAGGCAGCCGCCGAAGGCCGAAGAGGGGCCGCCCAGCAGCAGCGGCTTCTCCGTGCGGATGGTCCTCGACCTTCCGACCGGGCAGGTGGTGGGTCCGTGGGGCACAGGCAGGGCCCGCAAGAGCGCCCGGCACCAGGCGATGCTCCGACTCCTCGCCCAGCTCGCCGAACTGCAGCTGCCCACCCCGACCACTCCGGGCCCGGTCCCGGCCCCGACCGAGCAGGCGCAGCCGCAGGCCGGGACCGAAGAGATCCCCGGCGGTCCGCTGACCGCGACGCGGTGGACGGCACTGGACCGCGTACAGTTCTCCGCCGCCTTGCAGGGCCTGCTGCGCGCCGGGACGCCTGAGCCGGACCTGCTCCAGGAAGTCGAGGAGCGCGGGATCGGCGGGCGGCTGTCCCCCAAGGACTGGCTGGCCATCCTGCTCCAGGACGGCCCGCAATGGGCGGAGGCGAAGACGCTGGCCCTGCGCACCGCGGGCGAGGTGCCGGGCCTGGCCGCCACCGTCGTCAACCAGTTGGTGCAGCTGCGCGGGACGCCCCCGGTGAAGTACAGCGAGACCCGCAGCGGGCCGGCGCACGCCCCGCGGTTCGAGATCGCCGCACAGCTGCTCGCCGACGGCGGCCCCGTCACCGGGCAGCCCCGCCGGGGCGGCTCCCGCAAGGACGCACAGGACAAGGCGCTGCGCTCGCTGCTGGCCGTGCTCGCGGGCACGGCCGATCCCCAGGACCGCGAGCGACTCGAGGATCTGCCGCGCCCCCTGCGGCCGGTGACGGGCTCCGACCCCCTGGCGATCCTGGCCGCCGCCGCACAAGCCGCACTGGTCCCGGCGGCGGTCTTCGACTTCGAGGATCTGCAGGGCCAGACGCGGTGCCGGGCCCGGACGCTGTTCGACGGCAGCCCCGTCGACGGCTTCGGCACCGCCGACATGCGCCAGGACGCGAAGATCGCCGCGGCCGCCCACCTGGTGGCGCGCCTGCGGGCCGCCCACTACGGGCACGAGGAAGCGCCATCCGCCCCCCTCCCCCACCCCCCGGCTCCGGTTCCCGCGCCCCGCACCGAGACCCAGCCCGAACCGGGAGGGTGGCACTCGGGCCGGGACGCCGTCCGCTGGGCGCTCAAGGCGGGATGCTGCCTGCTGTTCCGCCCCTCCTCGCCGCGGCAGCTGCTCCTGCACCGCCCCGACGGGGCGCCCCTGCACCCGGACGCGCCGCCGGAACCGCTGGAGGACACCAGCGTCGATGTCGTCCTGCTGGGGCCGACGGGCAAGCCGTGGCGGACCACCGCCCGGGCGTGGTCGGTGCCGCTCGACCTGGCCCTGCCGTCCCTCGCCGCGCCGCCGTCCTCGGTCCACCCCACCGTCTCGGGGTGGACCGCCGTCGCACGCCTGGCGCTGCAGGTGGTCGCAGCCGGCGCGGTGATCCCGGCGATCGACGACGCCGGGCACGACGTCTGGCGGCCCGCACCGAGCGTGGAACTCGAGGCGGAGGTGCGCCGGGTCGCGGCCGCCCTGCCGCCGCTGGCGCACGCGGCCACCGCCGCCGCCGGCCCGCTGCGCATCCACCCCGCGCTGCCGGCCGTCGCGTGCGTCGTCGACGGCCTCATCGAGGCCCTGGTCCGCGGTCCGGGTACCGCGCTGCTCCACGGGGAGGGTGCGTTCGCGTCGGTCCCCGCCCGGCAGCCCGCGCCCGTGCAGCGGTGGGCGGACGAGCTGGAGAGCGACCTCGATCCGCAGCCCGAGCCCGAACTGCTCCTGTCCGTACTGCCGCTCGGCCCCGCCGGGCCCGCGCTGCGCGACGGCGAACCGGTCGTCCGGGCCCGCCTGACGGTCCGGGACGAAACCGGGGCGGCCGCATCCCCGCACAGCAGGGGCGCCCGCCGGGTACTGCGCCGCGCCGCCGCCGTGTGGGCGCCGCTGGCCCGCCCGGCCTACTCCCCCGACCCCGCGCACATCGACCTCGGCCCCGACGAGGTGAGCGACCTGCTCGGCCCCGCCGCGGACCTGCTGGAGGACACCGGCGTCCGCCTCCAGTGGCCGCAGGAACTGGTCGGCGCCCTCGGCTCCTACACCGTCCTCGGCGCCGGCTCCACGACCCCGGACGGCCTGGGGCTGACGATGAGCGCGATGCTCTCCTGGAGCTGGCAGTTCACCCTCGACGGCTCGGACCTCACCGAGGACGAGATGGACGCCCTGGCCGAGGCCGCCCGCCCGCTAGTGCGGCTGCGGGACCGATGGCTCATCGTCCCTCCCCTGCTCACCACCCGGGCCCGGACCCGCTCGCTCGGGCAGATCGCGACCCGCGACGCCCTGACCTCCGCACTGGCCGGCCTCATCCTCGTCGACGGCACCGCCGTCCCCTGCCGCCCGGCCGGCGCGCTGGCCACCGTCGTCACCGCGCTGCGCGAAGGCCCCGACGCGAGCCCGCCCGTGCCGGTGCCCGCCGGGCTGCGGGCGACGCTGCGCCCCTACCAGCAGCGCGGGTTCGAGTGGATGGCCCACCTGCGCGCCCTGCACCTGCAGCCGTTGAACTGCGACGACATGGGCCTCGGAAAGACCCTGGTGACCCTCGCCTTCCTGCTCCACCGGGCGCCGGCCGTCTCCGGGCCGGCCCTGGTGCTGTGCCCCACCTCGCTGATGGACGTCTGGGAGCAGCAGGCCGCCGAGTTCGCCCCGACGCTGCGGGTGCTGCGCTACCACGGCCCGGGCCGCTGCCTGCCGCCCGACCTCGCCGCGGGCACGATGGTGGTGACCACCTACGGCACGATGGTCCGCGACGCCGACGAACTCGCCCGCGTCCGCTGGGGCCAGGTCGTCACCGACGAAGCCCACGCGATCAACAGCGGCACCTCCCAGGCCGCGGCCGCGATCCGCCGCCTCGACGCCGAGGACCGCATCGCACTGACAGGCACGCCGATCGGCAACCGCGCCGAGGAGTTCTGGGCGATCGAGGACTGGCTGAACCCCGGCCTGTTCGGCAGCCGCAAGGCCTTCCGGGACCTGATCGGCCGTCACACCGCCAAGGAGGCCGACGGCGACGCCGCCGGGCTGCTGCGCCGCATCGCCCGCCCCTTCGTGCTGCGGCGCCTGAAGACCGACCCCCAGATCGCCCCGGACCTGCCGGAGAAGGTACAGGTGCTGCACCCGGTGGCGCTGTCCACCGAGCAGGCGGCGCTCTACGAGGCCGTGGTCCGGGAGGCGACCGAGGAACTGCGCACCGCTCCCCGAGCGGCCAGGGGCCGCCTCGTGCTGTCCTTGCTCAGCGACCTCAGGAAGATCGTCAACGACCCCGCGCTGTTCCTGGGCGAGGCGGTGCAGGACATCGCGGCCGACCTGCCCCGGGCACGGTCGCGCTCGGCGAAGCTGGACAAGCTCCTCGACCTGGTGGACACCGCCCGCGCCAAGGGCGAACAGGTCATCGTCTGCGTCAACTTCCTGCCCATCGGCGACCTGATCACGGCGTGCCTGACGGCGGCCGGCCACCAAGCGGTCTTCTTCCAGGGATCGACCCCGCCCAAGGTCCGCAAGCGCATGGTCGACGACTTCCAGGCCGGCCGGACACCGGTGCTGGTGCTGTCGGTGCGCGCCGGCGGCGAGGGCCTCACGCTGACCGCGGCCACCGAGGTCATCCACTACGACTCGCCCTGGACGGACACCGCCAAGGCCCAGGCCACCGACCGGGCCTTCCGGATCGGGCAGACCCGCATCGTCCACGCGCGCCTGCTCCAGGCCGCAGGAACCGTCGAGGAGCGGATCGGCCAGGTCGTCACCCACAAGGCGACGCTCGGCCAGGCGGCGCTGCCGTCCGGCGCGAACGCCTTCACCGACCTGGACCAGGACGACCTGAACGCCCTCGTGACCCTCGGAGGACTGGCCCGATGACCACCCAAGCCCCCGGCGCCGCCACCGCCAGCGAGGCCTTCGCCGACGCCCTGGTGCAGTCCGTCACCGCTGCGGCCGGCCCCCGCCAGGACGTGCTGGAGACCACCCGCTCCCTGCCCCACAGCGCCTACACCGGCCAGCTGAACACGGCGACCGCGTCGTACGTACGCAGCACCGTCATGATGCCCGGCCGCGCACGGGCCCGCGCCACGCTCCACCTGGGCGCCCTCAGCGAGGCGCAGTGGGACGAGGTCGCGGCCTCGCTCACCGCCCAGCCCGGCGTCCTGGCGGCCGTCATGTCCGGCCGGGTCCACTCCGCGCTCCTGGACACCGCGAACACCGCCGGGCATTCGATCGCCCCCGACGCCGTCCGCTTCGAGTGCACCGCTCACCCGCCCGTCGGCGGGCGGGCCGAAGGGGAGCTGTGCGAGCACACCGCGGTTCTCGCGCACGCCCTGGCCGCGCGTCTACGGGGTCAGCCCTCCGCGCTGCTGGTCGTCCGCGGCTGCTCGGTGGGGCGGCTGTCGGCGAAGGTCCGCACCGCCTTGACCCGTAACCGCCGCCCCGGCAACGCCCCGGCCCCGGACTACCTGACAGCGGCCCCGACAGTCACCGCCGTCAGCCCCGGCGCGGTGCGCGCCGACGACGCCTTCGCCCTGTGGGCGGCGGCCAGCGGGCGCGGGAACGGCACCGAGGCCGTCTTCACCCCGCCCAGGTTCGAGCTGCCCGATCCCCCGACCGGGGTGAGCCCGGGTCTGGCAGGCATCGTCGCCGACGCCGCCGAGCGCGCCCGGGAACTCCTGCGGGGCATCGTGGGCGAGGAGCTCGACCCGCTGACCGACGCGATCCGCTACCTGGCCACCCCGGCCGGGGCGCCGATGCTGGAGACGGTCGCAGCCCGGCTGGGCCGCAGGCCGGCCGACGTGCGATCGCTGGTCCTGGCCTACCGGTACGGCGGCCCGGCCGGTGTCGCAGTCGCAGCGGGCTCGCTGCCCGCCGACAGCGAGGTGCTACAGCGCGGCGCAGCTGCGATCGTCGCAGCGCAGCCCACCGCCCGCGGATCCCTGGACCTACGACGGAACAAGATCACCAACAGCGGTGTCGGGGCGCAGGTGCGACTCGGCCCGGACGGCCGGTGGTATCCGTTCGCAGCCGGGGCCGACCGGCGCTGGCACCCGGTCATGGGCCCGTCGAACGACCCCGTCGCCGCCTACCGCTCAGCGCGCAGCGTGCGGCGGGCAGGGCCCCGCACGTAGTGCTGTCGCCCGACCGGGAGGTGTCGCAGTCGCTCCCGCCCAGGCCCCGCGCGGCCGCCGCGGTTCTCGAAGCGGGTGTCGCACCGCCGGGGCGGCCCGCGGTTCGCGGAAGACCTGGCCGCAGGTCGTCGCATTTGCACCTCCACGCCGTCGCAGCGGGGTACAGCACCGCGGTGCGACTGCGACAAGCCGGCGGCGCTGTCGCAGTGACACCTGCGACCGGCTCCCCCGGACGGACACAGCAGGACTGCGACAGCGCCCGGCGCTGCTGCGCCCTGTGTTCACCCCCCAGGTGGAGCTGTCGGTACCGCCGGGTAACCTCCCCCGATGATCATCGACCGCCAGGCTGCTGTGACACCGACCCGCTACGACGGCCGCGAACTGCGGAGGTGGATGGGCGGGCAGATCTCCGCGGCGGGACCCGATGACCTCCTGGCCGCCTGGCTCTGGACCGAGGAGGCCCGGCTGTGCCGGTCGACCGCAGAGGAGTGGAAGGACCACTGCGGGGTGGTCGCCCGCGAGAGGGCCGAAGTCCACCGGCAGGCCGAAGCCCACTGGCGGGACCGTCCCGGCGATCGGATTCCCACCGCCCACCGCGACCGGGTGCAGGATGCCCTTGAACGGGCTGCGCTGGAGTTTGGGGAGCTCGCCTCTGCCGCGGCCCGCGACGGCAGCGATGCCGGCCTGGCCTGGAGCAGGATGCGCTGCTCCTTCGGCAAGGACCCCGTGGAGAGCTACCAGGGCAGGGAGGACCGCGACCGGTCCCCCGTCCAGGCCAGCTTCCGCCACCGCGTCCAGCTGACGCGCAGCCGGGAGGCTCTCACCCGCGTGCTGGCCGCTCTCCGCGAGGCCGTTCAGGCCGCCGCCGTGGAGGAGGACGTACGGCGCCAGCGCATCGCATCCGGGGACCTCAGCCCCGAGGAGCAGTTCCTGCGCGGCGTCCACGCCGCCGCGCACATCCACCGGGACCGGGTGGAGCAGGAAGCGGATCAGCTGGAGCTCCGGGAGGCTGCAGGCGATGGCCCGACCGTCGTGTACAACGCAGCCCAGCACTACGTGAACGACTGGTCGGCGGCCTTGGCCCTTGCCCACTCCATACGCGCGGAGCGCAAGATCACCCACGCGCTGGTCGAGCAGGTGAACGACCATTGGGAAGTCCTGACTGCTGACGCCCGACCGGACGGCCGCGGTCTGGCACCTGGCATCCCAGGGGAGTCCGTGGCGCTGTTCGGCACCCTCGCGGTCCTCTCGCGCGAAGTCGCGTCGGCGCGGGAGCGTGTGGACGCGGCCGTGGAGCAGCATGCCGAGGCACTCCACCACTTCGGACTACGGCGAAACCGCCGACACGACTGGGACAGGTCGGAGCGGTATCGCTCGCTGGACCAGATCGGCAAGATGCACTACCGGGAGTTCGAACACCTCGTCGCCGACCTGCTGGTCCGGGACAGCTTCTCCGTCGAGCAGCGCGGAGGAGGCCCCAACGACCAGGGCGCTGACGTCATCGCCACGTGCCCCACCGGCCAGCGGTTCGTCGTGCAGTGCAAGCACACCTCGGTGAACGCCAGAGTTGGCACCCCTGACCTTCAGCGTTTCAAGGGCACTGCCTGGGACGTGCACCGGGCAGACGTGGCGCTGGTGGTGACCAACTCCGATTTCTCCAAGAACGCGGAGGCGTTCGCCGCGGAGCACAACCTCCAACTGGCGGGAGACACCGTGATGTGGCGATGGGCCTACCTGGGGGATCCACTCCTGGACATCCGTCCGGGCCTGGCCGAGGGCGGCCGAACTGCCGGTCGCGGACGGTAGATCCGGCGGGGCTGCCTGGCCGGTACTGACAGGGTGGGAAACCGCACACGCGGGCGACGCCTAGGTGGTCGGGTCCGGGCCAGAGCTTCGACTGGCGTCAAGGCGTGTTGATGGGTCTTGCTGGAACAACTTGCCCGGGATCTGCCAGCTGGCGCTCCGGGTTTCCGGACTGAGAGGTGATCCGGGGAAGCCAACGGGCCCCGGTCGCCGTTGACGGCGGCCGGGGCCCGGATCGGAGCTAAAGAGGGTTACGAGGTAGGGGCGCGCAGCGCCCTGTTTCGCAGTGTGGTAGCGATCTTGATGAGGTCGTCACGGAGCTTGGCATACTGGCCTGTGGAGTCAGTAGCGGCCTGGGCGAAGACCGCCTTCGTGGCGGTTCGGTCGGCGTCCTTCAACAGCTTGAGCGCGTACTGAAGTGCGACGAGCTCGTCCGGCACGACTTCGGCGTCTGGGATGCCGTCGGTGTCGCCGCCCCCGGATCCTTCAGCATCGGCGTCGGGGGTGTCGGCCGTGGTGGCCGGCGGAGCCGTGTCCTCTGCGTCCGACTCCGGCCCCGGTTGTCCGGGTGCAGGCGAGACGATTGGGGCGGAAGGTGGCGCTGCAATTGCAGCGCCACTGTTCGATTTCCCTTCGAACGTCGGCGCTGCAATTGCAGCGCCAGCCAACAGCTCCGGCTCCGGCTCCGGCTCCGGCTTCGAAGGAACTTCGGCCTCAGCCTCATCCACATCAAGGCCCAGGGCCTGGCGAGCCGCCACCTCGATGACGTCGCGCTTCAGCTCGGGGGCGTCAGGCAGCGTCACGGGCAGCGCCTCATGAGCAGCGCGCAGGGCGGCCGCAGTGGGACGCTCTCCCAGGATGGCGCTGTGCTCCCTGATCACCTCGAACACCGTGACGGCCGTGTCCCGACCGAATGCCTTCTCCGTTCGGACCAGTTCCTTGGCCTGTCCGGGGTTCGGGACCACGCCCGTACGCTGGCCGGTTTCCAGGGCCAGGGGGGCGGCCTGGCGCAGCTGGCGCTGGTAGACGGCGGAGCGGCCCGTGAGCCATTGAACGTAGTCACCGAAGGTGCGGTGGGTGCGGCGGTGCCACTTTCCCTTCTTGGCGAGCTCCAAGCCTTGGGCGATCACGTAGACCGCAGCGTCACCGGCGGCCAGCGCAGTCCGGATCACTCCTTCGGTCTGCTGCTTCTGCTGCTCCTCGAGGTCGGTGAGAGCGGAGACATCTTCATCGCCGACCTCTGCGACTTCTTCAAAGTCCGGCAGGCCGTCAACGAGGCGCAGGACCGCGTCGACGGTGACCTCGGGGTCGGGGCCGGCGAGGATGTTCTTCGTCCTAGTGGCCACGGCCGTGCTCTGGTTGGAGCCCTGCCCTGAGGGGCGCGGTCCGCCCGCTCCCTGGCTTGCGCCGGCCAGGATGTCGTCGAGGGCGGCGTCAACGTTGCTGGCTCGGGACATGCTGCTCATGCTGCCGCACCGAGCCCGAACAGGACCCGGGCGCCCAGGTCGTAATCCAGAGTGGTGGTCTCCCGAGGAGCGAACTGACGCAGCGGCTGCTGGGCGAGCTGCGCCTCGCCGACCTTGACGTTGGTACGCGCGGGCAGGATCACGGCGTCCGGGTAGGCCCTGGCTAGGCTCCCGCCGATCCTGCGGGTCATCTTGGAGCGGGAGAAGTCGGTGAGCACTGCGGCGGCGATCCGCAGGTCGGGGTTGAGCGTGTCCTTCACGACGTTGACGACCTTCTGGAGTGCCGCCACACCCTTCATGTCGAGGATGCTCGATGCCTTGACGGGGATGATCACGTCGTCAGCGGCGACGAGGGCGGAGACGGTCAGCTGACCCAGGCGGGGGCCACAGTCGATGATCGTGACGTCCACGTCGTCGGCGCCCTGGCGCAGGCGCCGCTGCAGGCAGGTGTCCGCGCCCACGGGGTTCTTCTCGTCGACCTCTCCCAGATCCGGGAACGAGGGAATGAAGGTCAGGTTCTCGAAGTCCGTCGGGTAGGAGGCCTCGCTCAGCTTGACCTTCGCGTTGAAGTACAGGTCACGCAGGTTGTAGCGAAGTTCTTCCGGCCGGTCGTCCATGTAGTAGCGCAGCCAGACGCTGATGGACGCTTCCTGGTCGTCGACGTCCACGATGCGTACGCGCAGACCTCGGGCGATGAGAGCCAACGCCAACTCCAGCGCGGTGGTGGTTTTCCCCGCCCCACCCTTCTGGTTGCAGATCGCGATGACCCTCGGGATGGTCGCCGGTACGAAGGTGGCCGGCACCGCGATGCTGGGCCTCCAGTCGTGGTAGCTGGACGACAGGTCCCATTCGGTCGTGATGTCCAGGAAAGCCAGGTCGTGATCGAGTGGCTGAAGCTGTACCTTTTCTCGTGTTTCTCGCATAGCCCGCAACCGTAGCGGGTGAAACGCTGGACGCGCCCCGTCCTGTCCCTGACCGGCGGGGCGCTCCTTCTTCTTCCGCAGGTTCCTGCGCGACCCCACCGTTCGGTGGCATGATTCCCTGCCTGGTGCCCGACGGGATCGACGGGATCCGCGCCTCATCGGCGGCAAGAAGCACGATGGCGGCCCGGTCTTCCGGCTCACCCCGAAGGATGAATGGTGGTGGCCTGCCGACCCCCGGCCCCTTACTCTGCGCTGCATGTCACTGCACCGCCGTGTCGAGCAACTGCTCGGCGCCGCCCTGGAGAACCTCCGGTTCGACGACATCGTCAGCCTGATCGGGAACACCGCCGCGGCGGAGGCCCAAGACCTGGACTACAAGGCCGAGCTGGGTGCGCCACGAGGCGCTGAACAACCGTATGGAGGTGGGAGACCTTCATCGCGTGGCTGTCGCAGCAGTCGCGTAGAAGCTGGGGGCAGTCT
>NZ_JBIUTD010000031.1:0-92247 GCF_044741705.1 Kitasatospora sp. NPDC088134
AGGTACGACAAGCGCGTGTACGTCTTCCTCGGCACCGTCACGGCCGCCGCCCTGGCCATCTGGCTCCGCTCATGATCGCACGGACAGAACCTAGCCGAGGCCGGCGCCCTCGCGGGCGAGCGCGGCCGCGAACTCTGCGACTGGGCAAGCACCTTGACCACCCCGGACGGCGGCGTCCCGGCCGTCCTGCCCAGCCTCCGGGCCTACCCGCACCCGCCGTTCCTCCCGATCGCCGACGACCCGCCCGCCGAACTCCTCGCCACCGGCCAGATCGCCGCCCCGCTGCTCGCCGCAGGCGTCCGACACCCCTGGCTGGACGGCGCGCGCCGGTTCTGCCGGACCGCGATCGAGGCGATCGGCACCACCCACCCGTACGAGGTGATCACCGCCGTCGGCTACCTGGACGCCGAGCCCGACCGCGCCTGGGCAACCCGACAGGCCGCCCGGCTGGGCGAATCGGTGCGGGAGCAGCGGCTGGTGCTGCTCGACCCCGAGCACCCCGAACAGGTCCGCCTCGCGCCCGGCTACGCCCCCGGCGAGTTCCACCTCCCGCACGACTACGCGTCCCGCCCCGACAGCCTGGCCCGCGCCTGGTTCACCCCCGCCGAACTCGACCGCGGCCTCGCCCACCTGCGCTCCCGCCAACTCCCCGACGGCGGCTGGCCGATCACCTGGGCCCGCTGGTCCCCCGCCACCGAGCACGAGGCCCGCCCGGGCGTCACCCTGGCCGCCCTCCTCACCCTCCGGGCCCACAGCTGAAGGAGTTTCCCGCAGAAGTACCGCGTGCCTCTCGACCGCCGCGCTGTCACGCCTCCAGCCAGCCGTCCGCCACGCCTGTCCGGGCGTAGAGGACTTGGCGGCCGGCCCTGTGCGAGGAGGCCAGGCCCGCGTCGCGGAGGGC
Organism: Kitasatospora sp. NPDC088134; assembly: GCF_044741705.1. Classification (NCBI taxonomy): domain Bacteria; kingdom Bacillati; phylum Actinomycetota; class Actinomycetes; order Kitasatosporales; family Streptomycetaceae; genus Kitasatospora; species Kitasatospora sp. NPDC088134. The sequence continues at coordinate 902 of NZ_JBIUTD010000031.1, forward strand.
GGTGAGGTGTTGGGAGACCGCGGCGGGGGAGAGCCCGCAGCGGGCGGCGAGTTCGGTGGTGGAGGCGGGGGTGTCGAGTTCGGTGAGCAGCCGGGCGCGGGTCCGGCCGAGGACCAGCGCGAGCGCCTCCGCCCGGGGGTGGGTCCGGCGCTCCCAGACCGTCCCGGCGCCCAGCGCGGGGTAGCAGAGCTGCGGCGTCTCCGCGCCGACCACCCGGGTCAGCAGCCGGGGCCAGGCGAACACCGAGGGGATCAGCAGCAGCCCGGCCCCGGTGGCGATCCGGGTGACGGCGCAGTGCCGCTCGGACAGGTGCAGGGTGCCGTCGGCCCAGCGGACGGTGCCGTGCAGCTCGCCGAGCATCCCGGCGCTGCCCGCCCCGGCGGCGTGCCGGGCCCGCTGCAGGACGTCGGCCTCCAGGACGGTCCGGATCCGCGACCAGTAGGGCGCCAGGGCGAGCTGCCAGTACGCCCCGATCTCGGCGGCGATCCGGCCCAGCGCCTCGGCGGGTTCGCGCTCCAGCGCCCGCAGCCGGGCCGGCAGCGGCCCGCGCCGGTCCGCGCGCAGCTGGTCGAGGTCCCGCCGGACCTGCTCGGGGCCGGTGGCCCGGACCAGCGCCAGCTCCCCGGTCAGCTCGGTGACCGGCTCGCCGGGGACGGGGTTGAGGAAGTCCGGCAGGTGGCCGCGCGGCGGGACCAGGTCGGCGAGCCAGCCGCGGTCGAGGCCGGCGGCGGCCAGCCGGGGCCGGACCTGGGCGGCCCAGCGGCGGTGCGGCTCGGGCACCGGATCGGCGGCCAGCGCGCGGAAACTGGTCACCACCTCCCACATCGGGGAGACCGCGAACCTGGTCAGGGCGAGGTCGCCCACCGACAGCGGCAGTCCGGTCCGCATCGCCTCACCTCCTCCGTGGATTCGGCCGGAGCTTAATCCATCGGTGTCCGCCGCGAACGGTGCCAGCATCGGAGCAGCCCGAGCACCCCGTCCGGAAAGCGGTTTCCGCCATGCCCTCGCAGACCCTCCCCGCCCGCTCCCTCCCCGCCCGTTCCACCGAGCGGGCCCGTGCCCTGCGCGCCCTCGCCGTCGGCCCGCTGCTGGTGCTGCCGAACGCCTGGGACGCGGGCAGCGCCGCCGTGATCGCCGCCGCCGGCGCCCCGGCCGTCGCCACCACCAGCGGCGGCGTCTCCTGGTCGGCGGGGCGCGCCGACGGCCACGGGCTGGACCGGACGGCGATGGCCGAGGAGGTGCGCCGGATCGTCGCGGCCGTGGACGTCCCGGTCACCGCCGACATCGAGGGCGGCTACGGGGCCGCGCCGCAGGACGTCGCCGAGACCGTCCGGGCGGTGATCGAGGCGGGCGCCGTCGGCGTCAACCTGGAGGACTCCACCGCCCCGGGCGGCCCGCTGTTCACCGTCGAGGAGCAGTCCGCCCGGCTGCGCGCCGCCCGGGCCGCGGCCGTCGCGGCGGGGTTGCCGGAGCTGCTGGTCAACGCCCGCACCGACGTCCACCTGTTCGGCGTCGGCGCGGCGGCCGACCGCCCGGCGGAGGTGCTGCGCCGGGCCGGGGCGTACGCGGCGGCCGGGGCCGACTCGCTGTTCGTGCCGGGCCTGCTCGACCTCGCCGCGCTCGCGGAGCTGACCGCCGCTTCCCCGCTGCCGGTCAACGCGATGGCGGTGCCGGGCGGCCCGACCGTCGCCGAACTGGCCGCCGCCGGGGTGCGCCGGATCAGCCTGGGCACCGCGCTCGCCCAGGCCGCTTACGCGGCCGCGCACCGGGCCACCGCCGAACTGCTCGGCCCCGGCACCCTCGACACCCTGGCCGGAGGGCTGGACTTCGGCACCCTGAACGCCCTGGTCGGCGGGCGCTGACCGGGGCGTTCAGGAGAGTTGACGGCTGATCAGCTCACGGCGCGCTTCACCAGGTCGCCGATCCGGGCGGTCTCGGCCTCGCCCAGGTCGGCGACGGCGAAGTAGGTCGGCCACATGGCGCCGTCGTCCAGCTTGGCGTTGTCGCTGAAGCCGATCATCGCGTAGCGGGACTTGAACTTGGCGGCGCTCTGGAAGAAGCAGACCGGCTTGCCGTCCGCGTTGTTGTAGGCGGGCATGCCGTACCAGGTCTTCGGGGCCAGCTCCGGCGCGACCGTGGTGACGATCCGGTGGAAGCGCTCGGCCAGCACCCGGTCCTCGTCCGGCATCTCGGCGATCTTCGCCAGCAGGTCCTGCTCCGCCTCGGCGGCCTTCGCGGCGGCCGAGGCGCGCTTCGACTCCGCCTTCAGCTCCTTGGCGCGCTCCTTCATCGCCGCGCGCTCGTCGGTGGTGAAACCCTCGTGCTTCTCGGTGCCCGCCATGACCGTTCCTCCCGTTCCCGCTGCCTGCTGACGTTCTTCATCCTAGGAACGCGACCCGCCCCGGGGCTTCTCGGAAACTGATCGGTCCGGCCCCGGGGCGCGAACCCCGGGGCCGGACCGCTCGTCGTGTCCCGGCCGGCCGCTCAGCGGGCCTGGAAGGTCCGCAGCCGCAGGCTGTTGCCGACCACGAAGACCGAGGAGAAGGCCATCGCGGCCCCCGCGATCATCGGGTTGAGCAGCCCGGCGGCGGCCAGCGGCAGGGCGGCCATGTTGTAGGCGAAGGCCCAGAACAGGTTGCCCTTGATGGTGGCCAGGGTCCGCCGCGACAGCCGGATCGCGTCCGCCGCCGAGCGCAGGTCGCCCCGCACCAGGGTGAGGTCGGCGGCCTCGATCGCGGCGTCGGTGCCGGTGCCGATGGCCAGGCCCAGGTCGGCCTGGGCGAGCGCGGCGGCGTCGTTGACGCCGTCGCCGACCATCGCCACCGTCCGGCCCTCCGCCTGCAGCCGCCGCACCGCGGCGACCTTGTCCTCCGGCAGCACCTCGGCGATCACGTCCTCGGCGGGGATGCCGACCTCGGCCGCCACCGACTCCGCGACCAGCCGGTTGTCGCCCGTCAGCAGCACCGGCCGCAGACCCAGCGCCCGCAGCTCGGCGATCGCCTCGGCACTGCTCGGCTTCACCGCGTCGGCGACCTCCAGCACGGCCCGGGCGGCGCCGTCCCAGCCGACCGCGATCGCGGTCCGCCCGGCGCGCTCGGCCGCGGCCTTCGCCGCCAGCAGGCCGACCGGCAGGTGCTGCGCCCAGTCGGCGAGCAGCGCCTCGCGTCCGGCGACCACCGCGTGCCCGTCGACGACGCCCTGCACGCCCAGGCCGGGGACGTTCTCGAAGCCCTCCACGCCCGGCAGTTCACCGAACCGCTCCTGCGCGGCGGCGGCCACGGCCTGCGCGATCGGGTGCTCGGAGGCGTGTTCCAGGGCGCCGGCCAGGCGCAGCGCCTGGTCCTCGGTGGTGCCGTCGGCGGTGTGGACGGCGAGCAGGGTCATCCGGCCGGTGGTGACGGTGCCGGTCTTGTCGAGGACGACGGTGTCGGCCTTGCGGGTGTTCTCCAGCACCTCGGGGCCCTTGATCAGGATGCCGAGCTGGGCGCCGCGTCCGGTGCCGACCATCAGGGCGGTGGGGGTGGCCAGGCCCAGGGCGCACGGGCAGGCGATGATCAGCACCGCGACGGCCGCCGTGAACGCGGCGCTCCAGCCCTCGCCGGTGGTCAGCCAGTAGCCGAGGGTGGCCAGCGCCAGCGCGATCACGATCGGCACGAAGACCCCGGAGATCCGGTCGGCCAGGCGCTGCGCGGCGGCCTTGCCGTTCTGCGCGTCCTCCACCAGCCGTGCCATCCGGGCGAGTTGGGTGTCCGCGCCGACCCGGGCCGCCTCGACCACCAGCCGGCCGCCCGCGTTCACGGTCGCGCCCGTCACGCGGTCGCCCGGGCCGACCTCGACGGGGACCGACTCGCCGGTCAGCATCGAGGCGTCCACGGCCGAACTGCCCTCGACCACCAGGCCGTCGGTGGCGATCTTCTCCCCGGGACGCACCACGAACCGGTTCCCGACGGCGAGTTGCGCCACCGGCAGCCGGACCTCCCGCCCCTCCCGGAGCACCGTCACGTCCTTGGCGCCCAGTTCGAGCAGCGCCTTCAGCGCCGCGCCCGCGGTCCGCTTGGAGCGGGCCTCGAAGTACCGTCCGGCCAGGATGAACGCGGTGACGCCGGCCGCCGCCTCCAGGTAGATGTTGGCGGCGCCGTCCGAGCGGGACACCGTGAGCTCGAAGCCGTGCCGCATCCCGGGCATGCCCGCGTGGCCGAGGAACAGCGCCCACAGCGACCACAGGAACGCGGCGCCGGTGCCGAGCGAGACCAGGGTGTCCATGGTGGCCGCGCGGTGCCTGGCGTTGGTCCAGGCAGCCTTGTGGAACGGCCAGGCGCCGTACGTGACGACCGGCGCGGCCAGGGTCAGCGACAGCCACTGCCAGTTGTCGAACTGCAGGGCCGGCACCATCGCCATCGCCACCACCGGCAGCGCCAGCGCGACGGCCGTCACCAGCCGCTGCCGCAGCGGGGCCAACTCGTCGGCGGGCGCGGGGCCCTGGGCGGCCGGGGCCGCCGCCGGGGGCTCGGGGAGCGCGGCGGTGTAGCCGGTGGCCTCGACGGCCGCGACCAGCTCGGCGACCTCCACGGGGCCCTCGACGACCACCTTGGCCTTCTCGGTGGCGTAGTTGACGCTGGCCCGGACGCCGTCGATGCGGTTGAGCTTCTTCTCGATCCGGGCGGCGCAGGACGCGCAGGTCATGCCGCCGATCCGGAGTTCCACCTCGATCGGGGCGGGTGCGGCCTGGGTGGTCATCGGGGCTCCTCGTGCTCTCTGCCCGGCCGGGGCCGGGTCGTTGCGGGTGTCTCTCAGGCCCGGCCGGTCAGCTCGTAGCCGGCCTCGTCGATCGCGGCGCGCACCGCCTCCTCCGCCAACTCGTCCGCCGAGTCGACGCTCACCAGCCCGCCGCGGACGTCCACCCGGACGGCGGTGACGCCCTCCAGCGCCCCGACCGCCGTCCCGACGGCCTGTTCGCAGTGGCCGCAGGTCATCCCGGCGACCGCGTAGACGGTGGTGACGGCGGCCGGCCCGGCGACGGTCGCGGTGGTCGAGCAGGTGCCTTCGGCGGAGCAGCAGGACATCGGGGCCTCCGTGGTCTCTTAATACCCCCTGGGGGTATCTCGTTCGATGTCCCCAGTTATACCCCTGGGGGGTATGGAGTGCAAGCGCCTCCCCGAGCCGGGTTCGCCGGGCGGCCGAATCGCGGCCGTGGCCCCGCCGGTTCGGCGTAGCCTTCGTGCATGGCAGAGAGCAAGGCCGCGAAGGCCGGGCGGAAGAAGCCCGAGACGCATCTGGGGATGGTGCGGCGGGCCCGCCGGATCAATCGGGAACTGGCGGAGCTGTACCCGTACGCGCACCCGGAGTTGGACTTCGACGGGCCGTTCCAGCTGCTGGTGGCGACGGTGCTGTCGGCGCAGACCACTGACCTGAGGGTCAATCAGACGACGCCCGCGCTGTTCGCGAAGTACCCGACGCCGGAGGACCTGGCGGCGGCGGTGCCGGAGGAGCTGGAGGAGATCATCCGGCCGACCGGGTTCTTCCGGGCCAAGGCCAAGTCGCTGATCGGCCTGTCCATCGCGCTGCGCGACCGCTTCGACGGCGAGGTGCCGCGCAAGCTGGAGGACCTGGTCACGCTGCCCGGCGTGGGCCGGAAGACCGCCAACGTGGTGATCGGCAACGCGTTCGGCGGCGCCGGCATCACCGTGGACACCCACTTCGGCCGGCTGGCCCGCCGTTTCGGCTGGACCACCGAGGAGGACCCGGAGAAGGTCGAGGCCGACGTGATGGCCATCTTCCCGAAGTCCGACTGGACGATGCTCTCGCACCGGGTGGTGTTCCACGGCCGCCGGGTCTGCCACGCCCGCAGGCCCGCCTGCGGCGCCTGTCCGATCGCACCGCTCTGCCCGTCCTACGGCATCGGCGAGACCGACCCGGAGCAGGCCCGCAAGCTGCTCAAGTACGAGCTCGCCGGGCAGCCGGGCCAGCGCCTGCGCCCGCCCGCCGACTTCCCCGGCGGGGCCGCCGCCCCGGCCGCCCCCGCCGAGCCCGCCGGAGGCCGCTCGTGACGACGACGCCCCCCGTGCTGGAGCGCGAGGGCCTGCCGGGCTGGCTGCTGCCGGTGCGGGACGCCGCCGAGCGGGCGGCGCCGGAGCAGCTGAGCCGGTTCCTGCCCCCGGCCGAGGGCGGTCGGCCCTCGGCCGTGCTGATGCTGTTCGGCGAGGGCCCGGCGGGCCCGGACCTGCTGCTGATCGAGCGGGCCCGCAGCCTGCGCTCGCACGCCGGCCAGCCGTCCTTCCCGGGCGGCGCGCTGGACCCGGAGGACGGCGACCCGGCGGGCGCGGGGCCGCTCGCGGCGGCGCTCCGCGAGGCGGTCGAGGAGACCGGCGTGGACCCGTCCGGCGTGCAGCTGTTCGCCCGGCTGCCCGCGTTGTACATCCCGGTCAGCGGGTTCGTGGTGACGCCGGTGCTGGGCTGGTGGCGGCGGGAGTCGCCGGTCGACGTGGTGGACCCGGCGGAGACCGGCGCGGTGTTCCGGGTGCCGCTGGCCGAGCTGACCGACCCGGCGAACCGGGCGAAGCTGCGGCACCCGTCGGGGTTCACCGGGCCCGCCTTCCAGGTCGCGGACCGCCTGGTGTGGGGCTTCACCGCCGGGGTGATCGACCGGGTGCTGCACTTCAGCGGCCTGGAACGGCCCTGGGACACCCGGCGCACCGTGGAGCTCTCCGAGGAGGCCGCGGAGCTCTCCCGGCACCGCGGCTCCTGACCCCGCCACCCCTCCGCCGACCCGCGTCAGCCCCTGCCGACCCCCGTCAGCCCCCGGCGGCCCCCGTCAGCGGCGCCAGCGTGGACACCGTGTCGTCGCCGACGTAGCCGTCGTCGCTCCACTGGCTGCTGGTCGAGCCCGCCCCGGACCCGGCCAGCCCGAGCACCAGGTAGATCACCAGCAGCGCCTTCGCGGGCCCGCCCAGCACCAGCGGCCGGGTCGCGGAGCGCTGCGGCTCGGACCCGGCGGGGTCGCCGAACACGCCCTTGGGGTAGGCCGAGGTGAGCATGGTGACGTACGCCTGGAAGCGCATCCGGTAGCGCAGCACGGCGGCGGTGGCCTCGAACAGGGTCTGCGGCATCCGGCCGAGGATCAGCACGATCAGCCAGCTGATGAAGGAGATCGCCCACCAGCCGGTCTGCAGCAGGCCCTGGACGATCGCGGCGGGGATCGCCAGCAGCAGCCGGAAGAAGACGGCCAGCCGGTTCAGCGGCTCGCCGGGGCGGACCTCGATCCGGACGGGGTGGTCGGGCGCGTCGAAGCGGAACGGCGGGTAGCGGTCGACCATCAGCAGCATCGAGGCGTAGACCCGGGTGTCGTACGCCAGGTACCCGCTCAGCCAGTCGGCGGCGAACCGGGGCAGCCGGGCGGTGAGCAGCGCGCCGAACCAGCCGATCACCACCACCACGAAACTGACGATCGACAGCAGCCAGAGCACCACGAACTGCGGGACCAGCAGCAGCAGGCGCAGCAGCACGGTGAGCCGGTTCTGCGGGCCGGGCGGCGGCACGTCCAGGGCGGGCAGGAATTCGGTGCGGTCCACCACCGGCACGTCCCACTTGGGCTGTTCCACGCCGCCACTCCCTGATGACTCGTCAGCTGTTCGGATGTTCAGACGGTCGCAAGGGAAGCGGGTGGGCTGCCCGCCGGACTGACCCGATCGGGCGACGGTCGGACGCCGGTGTCCCCCGCCCGGTGGCTCGTGGGAGGGTATCCGGGTGAACGTCCTGGACTTCCTGCTGATCGCCGCCGCGCTGGGCTTCGCCGTCTCCGGCTATCGGCAGGGGTTCGTGGTCGGCGTGCTCTCGGTGCTCGGTTTCCTGGGCGGCGGCCTGATCGCCGTGCAACTGCTGCCGCTGCTGCTGCGCCACCTGTCGCCGGGCACCACCGCCTCGGTGGTCGCGGTGGTGGTGGTGATCCTGCTGGCCGCGATCGGGCAGGCGGTCACCACGCACTTCGGCTGGAAGCTCCGGGGGCGGATCGGCCGGGGCAAGGTGAAGGTGCTGGACGCGATCGGCGGCTCGCTGGTCAACGTGGTGTCGATGCTGCTGGTGGCCTGGCTGATCGGCTCGGCGCTGGCGGGCACCTCGATGCCGACCGTCTCCAAGCAGGTCCGCACCTCGGCGGTGCTCGGCTCGGTGCAGGCCGCACTGCCGGACGACGCCCCGAACTGGTTCTCCGACTTCAGCAAGGAGCTGGCCCGCAACGGCTTCCCGCAGGTCTTCAACCCGTTCGAGCAGGAGCCGATCACCGAGGTCGAGCCGCCCGACCCGGCGCTCGCCAACAGCCCGGGCGTGCTGAAGGCCCGGGGCTCGCTGGTGAAGGTGCTGGGCACCGCCGCCTCCTGCGGCAAGACCCTGGAGGGCTCCGGCTTCGTGTTCGCCCCGCACCGGGTGATGACCAACGCCCACGTGGTCGGCGGCGTCGACGAGCCGACCGTGCAGATCGGCGGCACCGGCCAGCTCTACGACGCCACGGTGGTCCGTTACGACTGGCAGCGCGACATCGCGGTGCTGGACGTCCCCAAGCTGAACGCCCCGCCGCTGGCCTTCGCGGGGGAGGCGAGGACCAACGACTCGGCGATCGTCGCGGGCTTCCCCGAGAACGGCGCCTTCAACGTCCAGCCCGCCCGCATCCGCGGCCGCATCCAGGCCAACGGCCCGGACATCTACCACCGCGGCCAGGTGGTCCGGGACGTCTACTCGGTCCGCTCGCTGGTCCGCCAGGGCAACAGCGGCGGCCCGCTGCTCACCCCGGACGGCCAGGTGTACGGGGTGGTGTTCGCCAAGTCGCTGGACAGTTCCGACACCGGCTACGTGCTGACCGCCGCCGAGGTGAAGGACGACGTCGCGCAGGGCGCCACCGGCGGCGCCAAGGTCGACACCGAGGGCTGCGCGCTCTGACCCGCCGGGTCCCGCACCGGCCCTGACGGACCGTCCGCCCGGCCTGGTAGCGTCGGCGGCGCTCACCCGAACGGTCCAATCCGGGCCGCCTTGGAAGGAGCCCGACGGGAGGTCACGCAGACGTCATGATGGGTCACTCGCACGCGGTCAGCGGCGCCCTGCTGTTCGCGGCCACCGCGCCGTTCCTCCCGCCGGTGCTGGGCATCCACCTGCAGCCCGCGGACGTCCTGATGGGCACCGTGCTGTGCGCCGGCGCGGCCCTGCTGCCGGACCTGGACCACCACGACGGCACCATCGCCAACTTCCTCGGCCCGATCTCCAAGGTGCTGTGCCAGTTCGTCGCCTGGGTCTCCGGCGGCCACCGGCACGCCACCCACTCGCTGCTGTTCGTCGCGCTGATGGGCGGCGGCAGCTGGGCGGGCATCGAGTTCCTGGGCCGCAACTTCACCATCGGGCTGACGTTCTTCCTGCTCGCCATGGCGCTCCAGGCGCTGCACCTGCGCCCGCCGGGCGACGGGCCGCAGGCTTGGATCACCGTGATGGGCCTGGCCGCGCTCGGCACCTTCGGCATGCTCAAGTGGCTGCCCAGCGCCCCGGGCTGGCTGCCCTACGCGGTCGCCCTGGGCACCCTGGCGCACCTGCTCGGCGACTGCCTGACCAAGCAGGGCTCGCCGCTGCTGTGGCCGCACAAGGAGCGCTACGAGGTGGTGCTGATCAAGCGCACCGGGAACAAGGTGGAGACCAAGATCCTGGTGCCGGTGATGACGCTGGCGACCTTCGGGCTGCTGCTCTGGTCCACCGCGATCTCGCCGGCCGTGCTGAGCTGACCCGGCGCGCACCCGCACGCACGGAGGGGGGGGGCCCCCCCGCGGGGGGGGGCCCCCCGGCGGGGGGGGGGGGGGGGGCGCCCCCCGGGGGGGGGGGCCCCCCCCCCCGGCGCGGCGGCCGGGGGGGGGGGCGGTGTGCCGCACCCGGGCTGCGCGGCCGCCTGTCTCCCGCCCGGCGGGGCCCCCCCCCCCCCCGGGGGGGGGGGCCCCCCGGGGGGGGCCCCCCCCGCCGGGGGTGCGCGGCGGTTACAGCTCCCGGCGGAGGCGGGCGCCGACCCAGCGGGCGCGGCGTCCGATGATCTTCGGAATGCCGAGGCGGTACCCCGAGCCGCGTGGTGTCCGTCCGGACGGCTCGTAGGGCCATTCCGGCTGCGGGACGTGCGGTTGCGAGCTGCTGCTGCCACGGCGGCCTCGGCGCGGCTGGGCTTCTCGATCGGGCATCCAGGTCATACCGGATGGATTCCCCTGCTCCGCCCGGAGTAACCGCGCCGACCCTTGCAACTGGCCTATGCGCTTGTCATATGAACGTAAGTAACGTCCGCTCCGGGCCAGGGGATTGACGGGACGGCACCCCCGGCCCCCGTTCAGTCCTGGTGCTGCCGGACCCACCCGATCAGCTCCGCGGTGAACTCCTCCGGGACCTCCTCGTGCGGGAAGTGCCCGACCCCCGGCAGCAGCCGCCACCGGTACGGCGCGGACACGTACTCGCCCGCCCCCAGCGCCGTCCGCGACAGCAGCACCGGGTCCGCCGCGCCCTGCACGTGCAGCACCGGCGCGGTGATCTGCTTCTTCATCCGGCGGGCGAACTGGATGCCGTCCGGCCGCGCCATCGACCGCATCAGCCAGCGGTACGGCTCGATCGAGCAGTGCGCGGTGCTCGGCACCTGGATCGCCTTCCGGTACGCCGTCACCGCCTCCTCGGACAGCAGGTTCGGCCCCGTCCAGGCCCGCAGGTACGTGCCGACCAGCGCCCCGTCGTCCGCGACCAGCCGGCGCTCCGGGAGCCACGGCCGCTGGAAGCCCAGCACGTGCTCGAACGCGGCGATCTGCCGGCGGTCGGTCAGCAGCGCGCGCCGCAGGTGCCGCGGGTGCGCCGCCGACACCGCGGTCAGGCTGCGGATCACCGAGGGCCGCATCACCGCCGCCACCCAGGCCAGCGTGCCGCCGGTGGCGTGCCCGACCAGGTGCGCCTGCCGCTCGCCGAGCGACCGGATCACGCCGGTGATGTCCAGCGCCAGGTTGCCCGGGTCGTAGCCGCGCGGCGTGCGGTCCGAGCCGCCCGTGCCGCGCAGGTCCAGCGCCACCGCCCGGAAGCCCGCCTCGGCCAGCGCCGTCAGCTGGTGCCGCCAGGCCCACCAGTACTCGGGCCAGCCGTGCACCAGCAGCACCAGCGGCCCCTCGCCCAGCTCGGCGATGTGGAACCGGGCGCCGTTCGCCGCCACGTCGCGGTGCGTCCACGGCCCGGCCGAGCGGACGCTCCACGCCTCGTCGACGGCGGGCCGGGCGGGCACGGGGGCGGTCTCATCCACGGGCTTCTGGTCCAACGACATGTCCGCAGCCTGTCATACCCCCGCCGTTCCCACCCGCCCGGCACTCGCGGCCGGGCGCAACCGTTACCGGCCGGACGTCACTGGATGCGGCCCAGCGCCCGGTCGATCTCCTCCTTGGTGGCCGGCCGCGGCTTGGCGTTCTTCAGCACCTGGGCGGTGGCCTGCGCGCCCGCGATGGTGCGCTCCGGCTTCCGGATCTTCTTGAAGTACCGGATCATCAGGAACGCCAGCAGCGCCGCGATCAGCACGTACGCGCCGCCCACGATGGCGAACGACCAGCCGGTGGTGATGCCCAGTGCCTGCAGGCCCCAGGCGAAGGCGAACGAGAACATCGGGACCGACGCCAGCGCCACCACCCCGGCCACCACGCCCGCCGCGGTGCCGATGCCGCCGCGCACCACGTCCGCCTTGATCTCGGCCTTGGCGAGGGCGATCTCGTCGTGCACCAGGCTGGAGAGCTCGGCGGTGGCGTCGGCGAACAGTTCGCCGACGGTCCGCTCGCCCTCGTGCGGGGTGCGGCCGTTCGAGGGTGCGGCTCCTGCGGCCATCGGAGGTCTCCGTTCAGCGGGCTGGGTGGTACGTCATGAGGGTGCGTCATGCAGCGGTGCGTCAGTTCAGCATCATGCCCTTACCGGTGAGTCGGGCACCACTCCGGGTACCCCGTCGCGGGCGTGTCACCCCTGCCGCTGGTACACATCGGGGACGCCGTCGCCGTCCTCGTCGCGGTCCTCCTCCGCGCACAGCTCCCGGTAGTGCCGGTTGCGGCGCTTCAGCAGCAGGGTGCCGAGCAGCGCGCAGGCCAGCGAACCGACCAGCACGGCTTCCTTGCACAGCTCCGCCAGGTGCGGGTCGTCCGGGAAGGCCAGGTCGCCGATCAGCAGCGACACCGTGAAGCCGATGCCCGCCACGGTCGCCAGCGCGAACATGTCGGACCAGGTCAGCCGCGGGTTCAGGGTGGCCCTGGTCCAGCGGGCGGCCAACCAGGTGCCGCCGAAGATGCCCACCGACTTGCCGACCAGCAGGCCGATCACGATGCCCAGCGGCGCCGCCTCGGTGAACACCTCCCGCAGCGCCGTCCCCGAGACCGGCACCCCTGCCGCGAACAGCGCGAACACCGGCACCGCCAGCCCGGCCGACAGCGGCCGCACCAGGTGCTCGACGTGCTCGCCGGGGGAGTGCTCCTCGCCCTCCTCCCGGTGACAGCGCAGGATCAGGCCCATCGCCACGCCCGCCACCGTCGCGTGCACCCCGCTCTCGTGCATCAGCGCCCAGATCACCACCGCCAGCGGCACGTACAGCCACCAGCCGCGCACCCCGCGCCGGTGCAGGAACCAGAACAGCACCAGCCCGGCCAGTGCCGCCCCCAGCGCCCAGAACTCGATCCCGGAGGAGTAGAACACCGCGATGATCAGGATCGCGATCAGGTCGTCCACCACCGCCAGGGTCAGCAGGAACGCCCGCAGCGCGGACGGCAGGTGACTGCCCACCACCGCCAGCACGCCCAGTGCGAACGCGATGTCGGTCGCCGTCGGGATCGCCCAGCCCGCCGGATGGCCGTCGCCCGCCACGTTCACCACCGTGAACAGCACTGCCGGCAGCACCACCCCGCACACCGCCGCCACCACCGGCAGCAGCGCCGCGCTCGGCGTCCGCAGCTCGCCCGCCACGAACTCGCGCTTCAGCTCGATGCCCGCCACGAAGAAGAACACCGTCAGCAAGCCGTCCTGCGCCCACGCCTCCAGCGGCAGGTCCAGGTGCAGCGCGGCCGGCCCGACCGTGTACTCCCGCACCGCCTCGTAGGCGTGCGGCCAGACGTTCGCCCAGACCAGCGCTGCCGCCGCGGCGAGCAGCAGCAGCACCCCGCCGACCGTCTCGGTGCGCAGCGCCTCGGCGAGGTAGCGGCGCTCGGGCAGCGACAGCAGTCCGAGGAACGGGCGGCGGTCGGAGTCGGACGAGGGGCTGCGCACGGGCGGGACCTCCAGGGCGGGCGGCTGCGGACACACGGGTGGTGCGGTGCCGACCAGACTTCCCGGCGCGCCTCTGGGCTCTTGATGCTTTCTTGACATCCTACGGGGCGCGGCAAGTAGCCATTCGGTTCGTCCTACTTTATGTCGATATCCGGCCCGGCTCGGGGGCGCTGACCCGGACGGGTGCGGCCGGATGCGAACGACCCTTCGGTTTCCTAACGTCGGCGGCAGAAGCGGGCCGCCTCCCCGGCGGCCCGCACCGTCATGGAGGAACCGATGCCCAGTCAGGAAACCGAACCCATACCGGTCCAGGCCGTGGGTCCCCGAGCGGAGGGAGACGTGGGCGACGGCACCGCCCGGCCTCCGTTAACCGAACCGGACCTCGACCGGCTGCTGCGCCCGCTGTTCGCCACCGCCGCCCCGCAGGGCGGGCTGGCCGTCGCGGTGATCCGCGGCGGCGAACGCGCCGTCGCCTGCCGCGGCTACGCCGACCGGGCCGGCGAGCGCCCGGTCCGCGCCGACACCCGCTTCGAACTCGGCTCGGTCACCAAGACCTTCACCGGCCTGCTGCTCGCCGACATGGTCGCCCGCGGCGAGGTCCGCTACGACGACCCGATCGACCGCTACCTGCCCGCCGGGGCGGTGCCCGGCTACCCGCACGAGCGCCCGATCACCCTGCTGCACCTGGCCACCCACACCTCCGGACTGCCCCGGCTGCCGGTCGGCCTCGCCCCCGCCGCCGTGCCCCGCTGGTTCACCCGCCCGTACGCCACCTTCAGCGCCGCCCACCTGCTGCGCGCCCTGCCCCGCACGCCCGTGCGCGGCACCCCCGGCACCCGGGTCCGCTACTCCAGCCTCGGCGCCGGACTGCTCGGCCTGGTGCTGGAACGGGCCGCCGGGCAGCGCTACCACGAGCTGCTGGCCGGGCGGGTCTGCGAGCCGCTCGGCCTGATCGACACCTCCTGCGGTACCGGCCGGGACGAGGCCACCGGCTACCGGCGGGGCCGCTGGATCCCCTCCTTCAAGACGCCCGCGCTGCCTGGCGCGGCCGCCCTCCGCTCCACCGCCGACGACATGCTGCGCTACCTCCAGGCCCACCTCGCGGTGGACGCCGTCCCGATCCCGGAACGGACCGGTGCGGCCGCCAGCCTGCGCACCGCGCTGCGCGAGGTGTCGCTGCCCCGGGTCGCCCGGCGCGGCTTCGGCCAGCGGATCTGCCTGAGCTGGCAGCACCGCCCGGACGACGGCGGTGAGGTGGTCTTCCACACCGGCGCCACCGGCCGCTGCACCGCCTTCGTCGGCTTCGACCGGGCCGCCCAGACCGGCCTGGTCGCGCTGGCCGGGCCGCTCGCCACCGGGCGGCGCGGGTTCGTCCAGACCGCCCACGAGACGCTGCGCTCGCTGGCCGACCGCCCGGCGGCGTAGCGCCGCGCACGCACGAGGCCCCCGCCGCGGCGGGGGCCTCGTGTCGTCGCCGATCCGTCGCTGACGCGGGATCAGTCCTCGGTGCCGCCGGCCGGCAGCTGGGACTGGATCAGGTTCATCACCGAGGAGTCGGCGAGGGTGGTGGTGTCACCGACCTCGCGGCCCTCGGCGATGTCGCGCAGCAGGCGGCGCATGATCTTGCCGGAGCGGGTCTTCGGGAGCTCCGAGACCACCTTGATCTGCTTCGGCTTGGCGATCGGGCCGAGCGTCTTCCCGACGTGGTCGCGCAGTTCGGCGATCAGCTCGGGGCTCTCCTCGGAGGTGCCGCGCAGGATCACGAACGCCACGATGGCCTGGCCGGTGGTGGCGTCGGTGGCGCCGACCACCGCGGACTCGGCGACCGCCGGGTGCCCGACCAGGGCCGACTCGACCTCGGTGGTGGAGATGTTGTGGCCGGAGACCAGCATCACGTCGTCGACCCGGCCGAGCAGCCAGATGTCGCCGTCCTCGTCCTTCTTGGCGCCGTCGCCGGCGAAGTAGCGGCCCTCGAA
Organism: Kitasatospora sp. NPDC088134; assembly: GCF_044741705.1. Taxonomy (NCBI): domain Bacteria; kingdom Bacillati; phylum Actinomycetota; class Actinomycetes; order Kitasatosporales; family Streptomycetaceae; genus Kitasatospora; species Kitasatospora sp. NPDC088134. The sequence continues at coordinate 16,150 of NZ_JBIUTD010000031.1, forward strand.
GCGCGACCAGTAAGTGTCGATGTAGCGCTGGTCGTCGCCCCAGATGGTGCGCAGCATCGACGGCCACGGCTCGGTCAGCACCAGGTAGCCGCCGGAGCCGTTCGGGACCTCGCGGGCCTCGTCGTCGACCACGGTGGCGGCGATGCCCGGCAGGGCGCGCTGGGCGGAGCCCGGCTTGGTCTCGGTGACGCCCGGCAGCGGGCTGATCATCATGGCGCCGGTCTCGGTCTGCCACCAGGTGTCGACGATCGGGGTCTTCCCGGCGCCGATGTGCTCCCGGTACCAGATCCACGCCTCGGGGTTGATCGGCTCGCCGACCGAGCCCAGGACGCGCAGGCTCGACAGGTCGAACCGCGCCGGGATGTCGTCGCCCCACTTCATGAAGGTGCGGATCGCGGTGGGCGCCGTGTAGAGGATGGTCACGCCGTACTTCTGGACGATCTCCCAGAACCGGCCCTGGTGCGGGGTGTCCGGGGTGCCCTCGTAGATGACCTGGGTGGCGCCGTTGGAGAGCGGGCCGTAGGTGATGTACGAGTGGCCGGTGACCCAGCCGATGTCCGCGGTGCACCAGTAGACGTCGGTCTCCGGCTTGAGGTCGAACACCGCGTGGTGGGTGTAGCTGGCCTGGGTGAGGTAGCCGCCCGAGGTGTGCAGGATGCCCTTCGGCTTCCCCGTGGTGCCCGAGGTGTAGAGGATGAACAGCGGCTGCTCGGCGTCGTGCGCCTCGGGGGTGTGCTCGGCGGACTGCGCGTCGACCAGCTCGTGCCACCAGACGTCGCGGCCCTCGGTCCAGGCCACCTCCTCGCCGGTGCGGCGGACGACCAGGACCTTCTCCACGCCGTCGACCTTGGTCAGCGCCTCGTCGATGGCGGGCTTCAGCGCGGACGGCTTGCCGCGGCGGTAGCCGCCGTCGGCGGTGATGACCACCTTGGCGTCGGCGTCCTCGATCCGGGAGGCGACGGCGTCGGCGGAGAAGCCGCCGAAGACCACCGAGTGCGCCGCGCCGATCCGGGCGCAGGCCAGCATCGAGACGACCGCCTCGGGGATCATCGGGAGGTACACGGCGACCCGGTCGCCCTTGGCGACGCCCAGCGCCAGCAGCGCGTTGGCGGCCTTGGAGACCTCGTCCTTCAGCTCCGCGTAGGTGATGGCCCGGCTGTCGCCCGGCTCGCCCTCGAAGTGGATGGCCACCCGGTCGCCGTTCCCGGCCTCGACGTGGCGGTCCACGCAGTTGTACGCGACGTTGAGCTTGCCGTCGGCGAACCACTTGGCGAACGGCGGGTTCGACCAGTCCAGGGTCTCGGTGGGCTCGACCGCCCAGCTCAGCCGGCGGGCCTGCTCGGCCCAGAAGGCCAGCCGGTCCTCGGAGGCCCGCGCGTAGGCGTCGGCGGTGACGTTGGCGGCCGCGGCGAGCTCCGCGGGCGGGGCGAAGCGCCGTTCCTCCTTGAGCAGGTTGGCCAGGCTCTCGTTGCTCAACGCGCACTCCTCATCGAGTCTCAAATACCGGGGAACCCCGTGCGGAGGGATTGTCCCGTGTGTCCCAGCGCACAGCTCACCAGGCCAACAGCCGTGTTGACAAGAGCTGCCGGAAAATTGGTGTAGACCTTTGATCGGCCGGTGGCGTCGTCCCAGGTGGACGCCGCCCCGGCCGTTCGGCCGGCCCTCCCCACGCCTTCCCGTCCCCCGCCCCGGTCAATCCCGCGCAGCGTCTTGACGCGGCCCCCGTCCGGTACTCCACTGACGGTGCGCGACCAACTACCGTACGCGACCGCGACGGGGGTGCCCCCATGAACGCCACCGCCCCGACCTCCCCCCTCCCCGGAGACTTCGCCGTCGTCCGGATGGGCGGCCGCACCGGCCGCCTGATCCGGATCGGCCAGTTCCTCAACGGCGACGGGTTCGCCGACTACGAGCACGCCTTCGTGCACGTCGGCGACGGACAACTCGTCGAGGCCCAGCCCGGCGGCGCGGAACTCCGCCCGCTCACCGTCTACGACGGGTACCCGGTCCGCTGGTCCACCGGCCGCATCCCGCTCACCGAAGCCCAGCGCACCGCGATCGTCACCGCCGCCCACCACTACCTCGGCACCCCCTACAGCTTCGCCGACTACCTGGCCCTCGCCGCCGCCCGCCTGCACCTCCCGGCGGGCTCCCTGCTGCGCGGCTACGTGGCCAGCAGCAAGCACATGATCTGCTCGCAACTCGTCGACCAGTGCTACCAGGACGCCGGGGTGCACCTCTTCACCGACCACCGCTGGCCCGGCTACGTCACCCCGGCCGATCTGGCCGACCTGCTGCGCTAGCCCCGGCCGGGGCCGGCGCAGGGTTCGCAGGGTTCGCAGGGGTCTAGGCGGCCAGCTCCTGCGGCTGCTCCGCGTGCACCGGGGCGAACCGGCCGGTTGCCGCGTCCAGCACGTAGGCCTGCGCCGTGGCGAAGTCGAAGTACATCCCGACCAGGCGCAGCGAACCCTCCGCCACCCGGCGCTCCACCGCCGGGTTGGCCATCAGCTGGTCCAGCTGCTGCACCACGTTGGTGACGCAGAGCCGCTCGACCACGTCCACCGCCGGGCGGCCCTCGAACTCGGCGGGGGCGCGGTGCAGCCGGGCCAGCGAGCCGCGGCCGTTGCGCAGCCAGCGGGCCAGCGCGGTGGGCGGGCCGTCCTGCTCGGTCACGCCGTCCAGCAGGGCCTTCATCGCCCCGCAGCCGGAGTGGCCGCAGACCGTGATCGAGGCGACCTCCAGCACCTCCACCGCGTACTGGACGGCGGCGGCCACCGAGTCGTCGGCGGCGCCCGGTTCGTGGGGGGCGGGCACCAGGTTGCCGACGTTGCGGACGGTGAACAGGTCTCCCGGGCCGGAACTGGTGATCATGCTGGTGACCATCCGGGAGTCCGCGCAGGTGAGGAAGAGCTGCGAGGGCGTCTGCCCGTCCCGGGCGAGCCGGGCCAGCTCCTGGCGGACCAGCGGGGCGGTGTGCTGCTGGAAGCCGCGGACGCCGTCGAGCAGGCGGACGTGCGGGTCCTCCTCGCGCTGCTCGATGCAGTGGTGGCCGACCCAGGGCGTCCAGGCCCGGCAGCGGTGCGGCCCGGGGGAGCTGCCCGCGCGGACCGTGCCGTCCGGGTCCAGCACGTCCCGCCCCTGGCGGTCCGTCAGCATCGAGACCTGGGCCCCGGTGCCCCGGTGGGCCGTCCGCCAGGCGTGCAGCGCCTCGTAGGCGGCGTGGTCGAGGAAGGAGCCGTCGTGGTGGACCGTCACCCGCGCGCCGGCCGGGACGCCGCCGAGCGCCCTCGACAGCTTGGGGACGGCCGCGAACGTCAGCGGGCCGTGGGTGCGGACGGTGTACGAGCCGTCGGCCTCGGCGAGCACGTCGACGTGGGCGCGGGTCAGCCGGTAGAGGGCGAGCAGCACGGCCACCGAGCCGCCCAGCAGCACCCCGAGCGGGACGCCGAGCAGCACCACGCCGAGCACGGTGGCCAGGTAGACCGGGAACTCGCGGTGCCGGTGCACCCGGCGGATGTGCGCGAAGCTCACCATCTGCACGCCGACCACCAGCACCAGCGCGGCCAGCGCCGCCAGCGGGATGCGGCGCAGCCCGGCCGTCAGGACGAGCGCGGCCAGCAGCACCCAGCAGCCGTGCAGCACCGCGGACATCCGGGAGGCCGCGCCGGCCTGCACGTTGGCGGTGGAGCGGACCGCGCCGCCGGCCACCGGCAGCCCGCCGAGCAGGCCGGACAGCAGGTTGGCGGCGCCCTGGGCGCGCAGCTCGCGGTTCAGGTCGCCGGAGCGGCGGGTCATCCGGTCCACCGCGACGGAGGAGAGCAGCGACTCGACGCCGGCCACCGCGGCGACCGTGAGCACCAGGCCGAGCAGCGTCGCCCAGTGCGCGGCCAGCGGGCCCGGGGCGGGCATCGAGAAGAACCGGTGGTGCTCCCAGACCGGGAGCTCGACCCGGGCCAGCCGCAGTTCGGCGGCCACCGAGAGCGCGGTGGCGGCGGCCACCGCGACCAGCGCGGCGGGCAGTCGGCCCAGCCGGGCGCCGATCCGGCCGGCCGCGCCGGGCAGCCGGCCGAGCCGCGGCCAGCCGTACAGCACGGCGAGCGCGAGCAGGCCGACCAGCAGCGCGGGCGGGTGCGGACCGGCCAGCTCGCCGGGCAGCGAGAGCAGGTCGGCCAGGGCCGAACTGTGCGGCCGGCCGCCGAGGATGACGTGCAGTTGGGCGATGGCGATCGTCAGGCCGACGCCGGCCAGCATGCCGTGCACCACGGCGGGCGAGACGGCGAGCGCGGCCCGGGCCACCCGCAGCGCGCCGAGCAGCAGTTGGAGCAGCCCGGCCGCGACCGTGACCAGGCAGGCGGTCGGCCAGCCGTACTGGGCGATCAGGCCGGCGGTGACCACGGTGAGCGCCGCGGACGGGCCGCTCACCTGGAGGTGGGTGCCGCCGAGCGCCCCGGCGACCAGGCCGCCGACGGCGGCGGAGACCAGGCCGGCCGTCAGCGGGGCGCCGGTGGCGAGGGCGATGCCGAGCGCGAACGGCACGGCGATCAGGAAGACCGCGAGCGAAGCCGGCAGGTCGTGCGCCAGCAGGGCGTGGGCCCGGCCGGCGGGTGCGGTGGCCGGCGGGGCGGCGGGGGTGCCGGCCGGCGGGGCGTGGTCGGTGGTGTCGGAGGCGATGGGTGCGCTGGAGACGTCGAGAGTCATGGTGGTGCCCGTCTTCTTCCGGGGGAACGAACGCAGTCAGGTCCGGCGGTGCTGCCTGGTCGGATCGGCTGTCGTGGGTCGCAGCGGGTGTGGCGGGGGGCGGGCGCGCGGCGAGGGGTGCCTGCGCGGCGGCCTAGTTTCAAGAGCTGGTAAACCGAGAGTAATGAGACCTTTGCACAGCGTGTGCGCGCCGGGGAAGCGCAAAAGGGGCTATTCACCACATCGGGTGGCATCCGAACCGTGCGGGAATTCCTGCGGATACGCCGAAGGGCCGATCCGGCGCGATGCGCGGACCGGCCCCGGGGAGCCGGGTTCAGACGTCGGCGGCGCGGACCGGCTCGGCGCCCAGCACGTACTCCGGGTCGACCTGGGTGGCCAGGTCGACGCCGACCTTGGCGTTGCCCCAGCTCTCCGCGTTGCGCAGGTGGAAGCGGACCGCCTGGGCGCTGTACCGGCGCGGGTCGCGCAGCTCGTGGGCGGCGTCGGCGGCGGCCTTCAGCTCGGCCAGCACGCCCCGGTTCGCGGGCTCCAGCTCGCGCAGCGGCGGCTCGTCCCCGCGCTCCAGTCGACGCACCCAGCCGGACTGCCCGAAGCAGGCGTACAGGTCCTCGCCGACCTCGCGGCGCAGGAACTCCAGGTCGTCCGGGCCCTGCACCTTGTTGCCGACCACCCGCAGGTGGACGTCGAAGTCCTGGGCGTACTCCTTGTACTGGCGGTACACCGAGACGCCCTTGCGGGTCGGCTCGGCCACCAGGAAGGTCAGGTCGAAGCGGGTGAACAGGCCGGAGGCGAAGGAGTCCGAACCGGCCGTCATGTCGGTCACCAGGTACTCGTCCGGGCCGTCCAGCAGGTGGTTGAGCAGCAGTTCCACCGCGCCGACCTTGGAGTGGTAGCAGGCCACCCCGAGGTCCTCCTCGGTGAACGCGCCGGTGGCCATCAGCCGCACCGAGCCCTCGTCCAGCGCGATCGGCCGGGCGCAGGACGCGTAGACCGGGTTCTCCTCGACGATCCGCAGCAGCCGGGAGCCGTGGCCGGGCGGGGTGGTCTTGATCATCTCCTCGGCGGAGCGGATCAGCGGGTTGTCCCCGCGCAGGTACTCCTTGATCTCCGGCAGGTGGGCGCCGAGCGAGGGGAGCGTGGCGGCCTGACCGTCCGTCAGGCCGAGTGCCGGGCCGAGGTGCTGGTTGATGTCGGCGTCGACGGCGACCACCGGGTGTCCGGCGGCGGCCAGGTGGCGGATGAACAGGGCGGACAGGGTGGTCTTGCCGCTGCCGCCCTTGCCGACGAAGGCGATCTTCATCTCTGAGTCTCCGGCTCTGTGGCCCTGTGGGGCTCTGTGGCTTTGCGGTGCGCGGACCCGGTGCGCCGCGCCTGCCGTGCGGTCGGAGTGGCCCTGCTGCCGCGGTGGACGCTTGTTGGAAACCGTTATCGTCACCGATTAGTGCCACATGCTAGCGGTGGTTTGGGGTGTCGCACGTGGGGGAAGAGCGGATTGCCACGAAAGGGTGACCCGGGGGTTGCCTCCCGGCTGCCCGGTGGATTCATTACTCTCGGGTAGGTGACCACAGGAACTGACCCGCTCGCCCCGCTGGCCCTGCTGGCCGGGGTCCCCGAGGCCGTCGCCGAGGTGCGCAGGAACGTCGACCGCCTCTACGGGCACCGCGTGATGCGGCGCCGGGCGGCCGAGGTGACCTCCGAGTCCGCGCTGCGCGGCGCCCGGGCCTCCGCCGCCCTGGAGGGCGCCGACTGGCCGCTGGAGGAGGTCCGCCGCCGCACCGACTTCGGCGCCGACCCCGAGGCCCGGACGGTCGGCGCCGCGCTGCGCCTGTCCGCCGAGGCCGGCCAGCTGCTCAGCATCTGGCGCACCTCCCCGCTCCAGGTGCTGGCCCGGCTGCACCTGCTCGCCGTCGGCGACGGCGACCCGGCCGCCGGTCGGCCGCGCCGCGCCGACGAGCGGGCCGACCCGCTGTTCCCGCGCGAGCTCGCCGCCACCGAGGGCGCGGGTGCGGACGGCGGCCCCTCCGTCGGTTCCGCCGGTTCGGCCGGTTTCGCCGGTCCGGCCGGCGAGCTGCCGCCGCCGCCCCCGCCCGCCGAGGCCGCCGCCCGGCTGGACCAGCTCGCCGGGCTGCTGGCCGCCCGCGCCGAGCGCCCCACCGGCGGCGCGCCCGCGCTGGTGGTCGCCGCGGTCGTGCACGGCGAACTGCTGGCGCTGCGCCCGTTCGGCTCGTACAACGGGCTGGTCGCCCGGGCCGCCCAGCGGATCGTGCTGACCGCCGAGGGTCTCGACCCCAAGGCGATCTGCCCCGCCGAGGTCGGCCTGGCCGAACTCGGCACCGCCGCCTACCGGCAGGCCCTGCTCGGCTACCTGGCGGGCACCCCCGAGGGGCTGGCCCGCTGGCTCACCCACTGCGCCGCCGGGCTCGGCCTCGGCGTCCGGGAGAGCACCGCGGTGTGCGAGGCGATGCAGCGCGGCATGGTCTGAACCCGCCCGCCGTCCGAAACCGCCCGCCCCCGGCCGGAGTTACCCGGCCGGGGGCGTGGGCGTGGGGGGATGGATCGGTGGGACTCGCAGTGATGCGGCGGCGCCCGGCTCCTCCGGGCGCCGCCGCTGGTACGGCGGCCGGGTTACCAGTGCATGCACCGTGTTCTTTGCCCATCAGGCGGGGTCCTGCGCCCGTTCGCCTGGTGCGGCGGCCCGTCAGCGGGTCGGCTGCATGTGGGTGCCCAGTTGTCCGTACATCGGTCCGTGGGGCCTGAACTGCGTTGTCGGTTCGACCTCTTGGGGTCCTTACCGGGTCTCGCGGGCCGTACCCCATTTCTACCGCAGATCGGCCGAAAGGGGAACCCGAAAACGGCCGATAACCTGCCTTTGTTCCGGATCTGTCCGATTCGGCGAACCCTCGCGCCGCGCGCGGGCGGGGCCGCCGGTGGGGCGTCGGCGGGGCTGCTCAGGCTGCTGCGGGGCGCCGCCGCCGGGCGCTGTACCAGAGCACCCCGGCCGTCAGCACCGCCGCACCGACCGCCACCGCGGCCAGCACCGACCGGCTCGGCGCGTGGAACTCCGGGAGCCGGCGGGTCAGTTCGACCGGACGGCTGAACACCAGCACCGGCCACTCGCGGGCCACCGCCTCCTTGCGCAGCGCCCGGTCCGGGTTCACCGCGGCCGGGTGGCCGACCGCCTCCAGCATCGGCAGGTCGGTCGAAGAGTCGCTGTACGCATAGCAGTTGGCCAGGTCGTAGCCCTCCCGGCCGGCCAGCTCGCGGATCGCCGCCGCCTTGTTCTCGGCGTACGCGTAGTACTCGATCTCGCCGGTGTAGCGCCCCTCCTCGACGTGCAGCCGGGTGGCGATCACGTGGTCCGCGCCGAGGAGTTGGCCGATCGGCTCGACCACCTCGGAGCCCGAGCTGCTGACGATCACCACGTCCCGCCCGGCCGCGTGGTGCTGCTCGATCAGCGAGGCGGCCTCGTCGTAGATGATCGGGTCGATCATGCCGTGCAGGGTCTCCGCGACGATCTCCCGCACCTGCTGGACGTTCCAGCCGCGGGTGAGCGCCGACAGGTAGGCCCGCATCTTCTCCATCTGGTCGTGGTCCGCACCGCCGACCAGGAAGACGAACTGGGCGTAGGCGCTCTTCACCACCGAACGGCGGTTGATCAGGCCGCCCTGGTAGAACGGGCGGCTGAAGGCGAGCGCGCTCGACTTGGCGATGATCGTCTTGTCGAGGTCGAAGAAGGCGGCCGTCCGGGGCACGCCGTAGCCGGTGGGGGCGGGCACGGTCGAGGGGCCGGCTGCGGGCTCGGCTGCGGGCTCGGTCGCAGGTTCTGTTGCGGGCCCGGCGGCGGGCGCGGTCGTGGGTCCGGGTTCGGGTTCGGTCTGGCGGTCGACGCCCGGTTCGGTGTTCCGGTCGGCGCCGCGGTCGGCGAAGTCGGCGTTCTCGGTGGTGTCCACGGGAACCGAGGATAGAGGGGCGACCAAAACCGGCGGCCATTCGGTGGACCTGCGGGCGTGCGGGTTTGTGTTTCTGGCCGGTCGGGTACACCATGGAAGTCACGGATCGTTCGCGCGACCGTGCTAACCCGGTCCGGCTCCTCCCCCCCGAGTCGGACCGTGGATAGACGACCCCCGCTCTCCCCCCCGGCGGGGGTCGTCGCATGTCCGGGCCCGTTTTCTTGGGCAGTTGGGGCTTTCGGGAGGGGTGGGGCCGAAGCTTTCCGGGGGTGCTCCAGTGGCTCGTGGGCCGCTGTCGAGGGGTCTCCGCGAGGTCTTCGCAGGCCGGGATTATGTGACGCTGCGTAGTTGTGCGAGTGTCATATTGGTATACCCGATGTGTCAATTCGCAACTGCTTCGTCCACTGTTCGAGTGACCCCGGTTATCCACAGGGGCCGGTTATCCACAGGCAATGGGAACTCGGCCGACACATTCCGCGCAGTCCTTCACCGTGGTGTCCGCGCCGCTCGGCGGAGCCCGTTCCGGGCCGTCGGGTCCGGCGCGACGTCCGACCGTTCCCGCACCACGGGAGGCCCGCCTTGTCCGCTCCGGTCACCGACCCGCACCCCACCGCGCCCGAGCCCCCGCCGGGGCCACTGATCCTCACCGGCGACGAGCAGCTCGCCGAACAGCTCACCCGGCTCTGCGCCGCGGCCGGGGCCGAGCCACGACTGCTCAGCGGCGCCCCACCGCCCGCCCGGCTCTGGGAGGGCGCCCCGCTGGTGCTGGTCGGCGACGACCTGGCCGAGCGGTGCGCGGGCCTGCCCAGGCGGCCCGGGGTGCTGCTGCTCGGCCTCGACCTCGACGATGGGGAGATCTGGGTCCGCGCGGTCCGGCTCGGCGCGGAGCACGTCCTCTTCCTGCCCGACGCGCAGTCCTGGCTGCTCGACCGGATCGCCGACGCCACCGAGGGCGTCGGGCCGCCCGCGCTCACCGTCGCGGTGCTAGGCGGCCGCGGCGGGGCCGGCGCCTCCACCCTGGCCTGCGCCCTGGCGGTCCGTGCGGCCCGGGCCGGGCACCGGACGATGCTGATCGACGGCGACCCGCTCGGCGGCGGGCTGGACGTGCTGCTCGGCGCGGAACGGGCCGACGGCCTGCGCTGGCCCGACCTGGCCGCCTCCCGCGGCCGGATCAACGGGGCCGAACTGGCCAGGGCGCTGCCCGAGCCGCACCGGCTCAGTGCACTGTCCTGGGACAGGTCCGACACCCTGGCCATCCCCGCCGAGGCCATGCGCAGCGTCCTGGCGGCGGCCCGCAGACGCGGTGGCCTGGTCGTCCTCGACCTGCCCAGACACCTCGACGCGGCCGCCGACCAGGCGCTCGAACAGGCCGACACCGCCCTGCTGGTGGTGCCCGCCGAGCTCCGCGCGATGGCCGCCGCGGACCGGGTCGCCGCCGCCGTCCGGATGCGGCTGGCCGACCTCAGGGTCGTCGTCCGCACCCCCGGCCCGGCCGGGCTCACCGCCGCCGACGTCGCCCGCGGCCTGCGCCTGCGGCTGGCCGGCGAACTCGCCCCCGAGCCCGGCCTGGCGCTGGACGTCGAACGCGGCACCCCGCCCGGACTGCGCGAACGCGGGCCGCTGGCCCGGTTCTGCGGCCGGTTCCTGACCGAAGCGATGCCGCCCGTCGTGGCGGCCTGAGGAGGACTCATGACCAACCGTCTGCACGCCGTCGACGACCGGGGCGCGGACTCCCGCGCGGCGGACACTGGAGCGAGGGCCGTCGGTGCGGCGCGCGCCGTCCGGCAGCCGATCGCCCGCACCCACCGCCGGATCGCCGTACCGCGGGCCCGCCACCTGTTCGGCGCCCCCGCCGGGCCGGCCGGGGACGGACCGGTGCCCGAGCCGGACGGGACCGCTCCCGGGCCTCAGCAGGCCCCGCCCGTCCGGTACCTGGTGCGCCGTCAGCAGGGCGCCGCCGCACCGCCCCCGCCGGGTGGCCCGTCGTCGGGCGGGCCGTTGTCGAGTGGGCCGGGGGTCGGCAGGGCGCTGCCCGGCGGGGCGTCGTCCGGCGGGATGCCGGACGAGGCCGCGGCCGAGCTGGTGGACGCCGTCCGGATGCGGCTCGCCGAGGCGGGCGCACCACCCACCGCGGGGTCGGTCGCCGCCGCCCTGCGCGCGGCCCGGCCGCCGCTCGGCGGGGCCGACGTGCTGAACGCGGTCCGCACGCTGCGCGCCGAGATCGTCGGCGCGGGCCCGCTCGATCCGCTGCTCGCCGAGAGCGGCGTCACCGACGTCCTGGTCAACGGCCCGGACCGGATCTGGGTCGACCGGGGCCGTGGTCTGGAACGCGCTCCCGGAGTGCGCTTCCCGAACGCGGACGCCGTCCGCCGCCTCGCCCACCGGCTGGCCACGGCCGCCGGCCGCCGCCTCGACGACGCCCGCCCCTGGGTGGACGCCCGGCTCCCCGACGGCACCCGGCTGCACGCCGTGCTCCCGCCGATCGCCGCCGACTGCACGCACATCTCGCTGCGCACCAGCCGCAGCACGCCCTTCACCCTCGCCGAACTGGTCGCCGCCGGGGCGCTGCCCCCGTCCGGGGCCGACCTGCTGGCCGCCGTGCTGCGGGCCCGGCTCTCGCTGCTGATCTCCGGCGGCACCGGCAGCGGCAAGACCACCCTGCTCGCCGCCCTGCTCGGGCTGGTCCCCGACCACGAACGGATCGTCCTCGCCGAGGACTCCGCCGAGCTGCGCCCGGACCACCCGCACGTGGTCCGCCTGCAGTCCCGCCCGCCCAACCAGGAGTCGCTGGGTTAGGACCAGTATCAATACATGTCTCAGGGAGTTGGCAGAGGGAGCTGAGGTCGGCAGATGAGCCGGTTAGTGTCCAGCTTGCTTGCTATCTCAGTGAGGAGTGGGGGATGAGCTACTACTTCGTATCGAGGGACAAGGTCCGCCGGTACCTGGATGTCGTGCCGGGTACGGACCTTCGGGCCCTGGACGTGGTCGATCGGAAGGGCGCTCTGGCGGACGGCACGCCGTTCTTCCTTGGACCGGACATGCGCCCGCGTGAGCCGCTGTGCTCCTACGCGTTCGAGATGCAGAAGACCCTCGGCGCGGGGTCCTTGGAGGACTACACCTACGACCTGCTGGCGGTCGAGGACTACCTCGCTGCGCTCGATCCGCCGGTCGATCTGCTCTCGGCCACCGAGGACGACCTGGTCGGGTACCGCGACTACCGCACCGAGCACCAGGACAACCCCGTGCAGCCGGGTACATGGAAGCGCAACCGTGCCGCGATCAACAGCTTCTACGGGTGGGCAGTGGACACTCATCTGCTCGACCGGATGCCGTACCTGAAGCGGAAGAACGGTAGGGACGCGCTCCAGTGGGACGTGGTCGTGGAGATGCCCGTCCGGCACCTGACCTATCCGCAGTGGCACCACCTCCATCGGGTCGGGTTCGGCGGCTACCTCCCGGACGGGCGGATGGACCGGAGCTTCCGCGGCCAGGACGTGCTGCGGAACATGTCGGCGGCCGAGCTGGCAGTCACCAGCGGCGCCCGGCAGCGCGAGTTCCGGGCCCTGCTGGACATCGAGGTCGGAGAACCGCGTCTCGACAGAACGCCGGCGAAGGTCAAGCTGCAAGCCATCGCCAAGCGGGGCCGACCGCGTGACCTGTGGATTCAGCACGAGGTGCTCCGCTCGGTGGACCTCTACCGCCGGATCGAACGGGCCGCGACGATCACCAAGGCCGCGCCGACGCTCTACCGAAACCGCGCCAACCTGTTCGTGGTCACCGACGTGGACCGCCGGGCGATGAAGCTGACCGGCCGGCTGCACGGCCGCACCCGCACGTTCGCCATCGCGGCGATGAAGGAGCCGCTGCGGCGGATCACGGTCATCGAGGGCGACCGGGGCCTGGAGCCGATGGCGCTGTTCATCGGCCGGGGCGGGCGGATGCTCGGCAAGTCGCGCTGGCAGCAGATCTTCGACGCCGCCAGCAGCCGCGCGGAAACGATCAAGGGCCCCGTGGTGATGCCACCGAAGGTGACCGCCCACGACTGCCGCCACACGTTCGCCGTCTACATGCTCCAGATCCTCACCGAGCAGTTGGTTCAGGAATACGTCGAAAGCGCGAAGCGGGCGGGCGACGCGGCCACGCCCACCTACGTGTTCAAGCACATCTCCCGCAACCCGCTGCTGACCGTGCAGCGGCTCCTCGGTCACAGCAGTCCGTCCACGACCATGAAGTACCTGTACTACCTGGAGGACACAAACGTCCTGGTCCAACGAGCCCTGGCCGAGTGGACCAGCGCGGACAAGACCTATGCAGACTACGCGACTTGGCTGTCCGACGAGGCGGTGGCCTGATGCCGCGCCGAGGAGAACGCGCCGCTCGGACCGCACCGGTACCCCCGCGCCCGGAGCCGCCGACACCGGATGCGGTCGGTGTCCGCACCGTCAGGAAGAAGCAGAGCGGCCGGACCGAGGCCGCGGCCGCAGTCGACCCGAGCAAGTACACCTGCTCCCGCCTGGCCGCCCAGCTGGCCGATGAGTGGGTCGCCTACGTGCGCCGGGCGAAACTCCGCGACGGGTCGCTCTACGGCCAGACGATCCGCGCGTTCGCCGAGTACGTCGACAAGCACGCCCTGTCGCACGGACTCGACGCGTCGAAGGTCACGCTCAGTGGTGGTCCGCTCGATCTGGTCGAGGTCATCTACGCGTGGGAGGTGTCCTTGCGCGAAGAATACGCGGCGACCTCGACGATGCCGTGGGGCCTGGCGAATAGCCTGCTGGTCCTGATCGACTCCTGCGCTGTGCACGGTGGTGAGGTGTCGGAGCGGCTGCGGCGCCGGGCAGAGAACGGAGCGTCGTTCGGGAAGCCGGAGACCGGGGTGCTGGAGGAGTTCTCCAACGCCGAGCGCCTGGCACTGACGCAGGCCGCACGAGCCGACGTCCGGGCCATGGAGGCACGCCTGTCTCAGGGCCGGCGCCTGCTCGAGATCGGACAGGACCCGCGGCTGGTCCATCAGGGCTGGCACGAGCTTCCGAACCTGGTGTGGGCCGCCCGGGCCGGGCTCCTGAACACCACGACCCTGCGGGACGCGCTGTCGAGCCATACCTACCGCTGGCCCGCTGCACTGCGGGAACTGCTGACTTCGGGCGGCTCTCAGGGCACGATGAACCTGATGCGGGAGGTCAGCGCGCTGCTGTTCCCAGGCGAACTCGATCTCCAGGCGTTCCGCATCCTGCTGACCATGGGGATGGACTGTGCGCCGGAAGAGCTGCCCACGCTGATGCTGCCCGATGTCGTCTTCACCGACGGCGGGGTCCGTCTCGTACAGCAGAAGCTGCGGGCCCACCGCATCCGACAGCGCCTGCACCGGGACCTGCCCGAGCTCGACGAGAGCGCCGACGAACCCCAGGACTTCGCGGGCCAGGGCGTGTGGGACGTGCCGGGCCTGATCCGGCGACTGATCTCCGCCACCGAGCTCACCCGCGTCGTGTTCGCCGTCGACCCGTATCTGATGGTGTCGGTGGAAATCGGCCCGAGGACGAAGGAAGGACTGAGCCTGAGAGCCGCGCAGGTCAGCTTCAAGCTGCCCAAGCGGCGCTTCCCGGACTGGATCGCCGGCCATGTCCGCGAGGACGGCTCTCCTGCCTTGGAGATCTCCCTGCCGCACGACGTCCGGCGCTTCCGCAAGGCCGTGAAGTCGGCCCGAGTCGCCGTCCTGGGCGGCGTTCTGTCCGACCTCGCTGGCGATGACCACCACGTTGAGACGTTCCGAAGCCACTACGGCCACGGCACCACCACCTACACGCTGTCCGGCCGGGCCATCAACCAGGCCCAGAAGACGGTGTTCAGCAAGATCGAGGGGAAGCCGGTGCTCGTCCAGCAGGACGCGGAGAAGGATCTCGCCAAGCCGGCGGCCGCGAGCGCACTGGGCGTCACCGTGCCGCAGGCCGAGGCCCTGCGCGACGGCCAGCTGGACATGGGCCTGGTCAACTGCCGCGATCCGTACGACTCCCCGTACACCCCGGGCACCAAGCTCTGCCATGTCGCCCCGGCCATGTGCATGCTCTGCCGCAACGCGGTGATCTTCACCTCCCAGATCCCACGCCTGCTGATGCTCTCCGACCACATCGAGCACATGAAGACGGTGCTCGACCCGCCGCGCTGGCAGGCGTACTGGGGCAAGCAGGCCGCCGCGCTCGCCGAGGTGTTCACCGAATGCGCCGACCAGATCCCCCAAGCCCGCCAGCAGATCGAGGACGAGCGGCTGAGACTCGACCTGCCGCTGGGCATGCGAACGGAGTACGACCGGTGAGCACTGCCACAGCCCGCCTCCTGCCCCACTCCTCCCGCCAATTCCGCGACGACGAGGAGGTGTTCACCGCCTTCTCCACGATCCTGCCCGGGGTTCCAGTACCGGTCTTCGGACAGACCGACCGGTGGCTGGCAGACTGCCTGCGGCGTCCGTCGAACCGCATACGGGGTGAGTGGAGGCTCCTGTTCCCCACCCGTGACCCGGTGTGGAACCTTCGTGCGAGGGAAGTGTCGTTCGTCCACTGCAACCCCGCCCACGCGGCTGTTCGCGCCGCCGGGATCGACCTGCCCGCCGAACCGGACAGCCTCGGCACGAGCCGGCACACACTGAATAAGCTCAACGGCTTGCGGCGCTGGGCGCTCAAGAGGCAGATGCCCGAGAACCTCGGCCTGTGGGAGCCGGACGACTGGCAGGACTTCATCGACGCCACCGCCGAGCGGGTCGGACCGCAGACGCTGCCCGGCTACGTTGTGGCACTCCGTAGGCTGCAACGTTTCGCCCCCGTCCTGACCCATGGCGGTATGCGCGAGGACCCGTGGCCGGGGGTGCCGGCCACGCGCGTGACCGCCCGCCCCGCCGGTATCGACCAACTGGTGATCACGGCAGCAGACCTCAGGGCCGACGGCGAGGTGACCACACCGTCGGTCCCACCGGCCACCTGGTGGCCGCTGCTGCGGGCGGCATGGACCTACATCCACAGCTTCGCCCCGGACATCTTCGAGGCGAGGGCCCGCGCCCAGCAGGTGCCGGCCGGTCCGAGGGAGACGACCACACAGAAGTCGCGCTCCTCGATCTCCAGGAACGCCGACTACGACCGCAAGCTCCGCCAGTGGCTGGCCGACCCGGCGAACCTTGTCCCCGTACGGGACCGCCCGAGCAACGGCTTTCCCACCGGAAGCGCCCTGTGGTGCTCGTTGAGCCTGATGATCACCGACGGCGCGAACAACATGATCTTCCTGGGTACCAGCGCTCTCGGACGCGCCCGCCGTGACCTTGTGCAACCGGCGCTCGACGCGGGCCGGACCCGAGCGGTCAACCCACGCAACGCCGCCAAGGAGTTGGGGGTCGCCCGCCAACAGCCCCGGCACAAGTACCGGTCGACCGCCGAGCTGAGCGACACACTCGCGATGTGGCTGGCAGACCCGAACAACCTCGTTCCGATCCGCGAGCACGACACGTCGGAGGGCCCCGCGGGCAGCCCCATCGTGAAGGTCCTGGCACGGGTGATCTACGACCTGAACGACACTGGGGTCTTCATGGCCAAGACCCCCACAGCACAGCACCGACTCCGCATGGTCGAAGCGGCCGTGGCGGCCGGCCAGGTGGTCAGGGTGAGCGGTGAGGGCACCGGACGCGATGTCCCGATCGCGGGCGTCGAGTTCAGCCTGATCACGCGGCCGGACGGCAGCTGCGAACCGTGGCGATCAGGCATCACCATGGCCAATCTCGACTACGAACTGCGTATGCTCCGAGCCGCCTGCTACGTGTTCATCGGGGCGTTGAGCATGATGAGGGACAGTGAGATCCAGGAGATCGAGCGAGGAGCCCTCGCCACCTACTACGGGTCCCCCGCCATCCGCTCACGCAAGATCAAGCACGACAAGAACCAACCGGAGAAGCACTGGTGGATCATCGAGCCGGTCGCGCAGGCACTCGCGGTCGCCGAGCAGCTGTCCTGGCACGACACCCACGTCTTCGCCACGATCAGAGGCTCGCAGGCTGACCTGCCATCACGTGACCCCGCCCACCTGCAGGCCGGCCGACGCGGCATCCACGCCGATCAGGCCATCGACTTCTTCATAGCGGGTATCAACGCGAACCACGAGAGGCTGGGACTGGAGCCCATCGCGCCGGCGGCGGTACGACCCCACATGCTCCGCAAGACGATGGCGGTGATCACCGGGCAGGAACCCGACGCGGAGATCGCGCTCGGCCTCCAGCTCAAGCACGCCGCCCGCCGGGCGCTCGCCAACCGCGTCACCCTCGGATACGCGAGAGCCGACAAGGACTGGATCAAGGAGTTCGACCGGCAGCTCGAGTTCGCCGCGGCCCAGAAGCTGGTGGCACTGCTGAAGGCCCGCCGCAGCGGCGAGGACGTGGCCGTCGGGCCAGGCGCCGCCCGCCTACACGCCGGCCTGGACAAGGTTATCGCCGCGATGGACAACGACCCGCAACTGCGAGCCCAGCTCGCCGACGAGAGAGTCCAGACGATCCTCCTGCACAACGAGTTCCCCGAACTGCACCTGGGCACGCTCAACCACTGTATGTGGGACGCCAAGCAGGCCGAATGCCAGAACGCGCTGCCCGAAGACCAGCGAGGCCAGTCCCCGTTGATCGGAGCATGCGAACCGGCACGGTGCCGAAACTCCGTGATCACCCGCGCCCACGCGCCGATCTGGCTCGCCGAGGAGAACGACCTCACCGAGATGGCCAAGAACCGCCGACTGGCCCCGCCGAGGCGAGAGGCCGTCCTGATCCGCCTGAGCGACGTCCAGCGCATCACCCACGCACTCAACGACGAAACGGACAACGACTGATGCCGGTATCCGCCGCGACCGCGACCAAGCTGCGAGAGGCCATGGAAAGGCTCCTGGCGGGGCGGCCCTTGCGCACGGACGGCGCCCTGACCAAGGAGAACCTCGCCCGGGAGGCCGGGGTCAGCCATGCCACGGTCCACCGCGCCGAGGACATCCTCGCCGAGTGGGACCTGAAGGTCGCCCGGCCGGTCCTGCGAACCCCAGGTGAAGTCGAGCGGGACGAGACGATCGCCAAGCTCCGCAAAGACCTGCGCGAGGCCAAGCAGCAGGTCACCGAGATGAACGGGAAGCTCGACGCACTCGCCTCGGTGACCGCCAACCTCTACCGCGAGAACCTCCAGCTCAAGGAGAAGCTGGGCAAGAGCCGCACTGTCGCGGGCCTGCCTAGCAGGCGACAGCCGTGACAGGCTCCAGCCTCTCCTGAGGTCGGAGACCGGTGCTCGGGGAGCGTCCGCGTCAAGCCCTCGATGCCGACCGGCAGGCAGCCCTTGCTCCACGGCCCGTGGCCTGCGGGTCGGCGGCCATCACCGCAGCTGGTGCACCAGCTTCTCCGCCGCTGCCTCGCCGATGTCGGCGACCAGTTCCGCCAAGTCGCCGTCATCCATGCCGGCCAGCATAGAGAGGAGAGCATGACGAGGGACGTCGGGAGTGACGCGAGAGCACATCACCCCGTGGTCATCCATGACGATCCACACGCCGGCGTGCATCCGGTGGTGGGCCTCGCGGCTTTCGGCCTGGTTTTTCGCCCAGCCACCGGCGCCGTGGGCCGGCATGAGTTCGTAGGTTTCCTCGCCGGGCCAGCGCAAGGGGATCTGGCCGCTGCCGATGTGGTGTTCGAGCATGAAGACCGCGTTGACAGGGGCCTCGGGGCCGTAGACGGTGGCGAAGAACTCCAGGTCTTCCAGCAACTGCAGATCGCTGGCGCCGCGCTGGCGGAGCTCGTGGTCCACCAGCCGCCACACGTCCAGGCCGGTGCGGTCGGTGGGAGCCCACAGCTCATAGAACACCCCGTCAGGCCGCTCCTCGGAGAGCGCGAGCGTGGGCTTCAACCTGGTGGGCACGACCGGGGGTCGCCGTGGCCTGCGTGGTTTGCTGATCTTCTGCCTGCCCACGTTGCCGGCCTCCCGCCGCCTCGCTGGTGTCCGCACGGACAACGAGCCCTCTTCACCACCGTCACTGAGCCATCAGGGTGGAGCCAGCCGACCGGGTAGAACTGCTGGGCCGCAAAGGGACTTCGCCACTGTCACCCTCGCGCCCGTTTCCGCGGTGGCATACTCCGTTCGATCACGAGGCGACCGCCCGCCAGATGCCCGAGGTGCCCGCAGGGGGAAGCGTGCCTGGAAGCGAACCACCCGTCGGCCCGTCCCAGCCGGTGAGGCTGGAGCAGTTGCTGCTGCTGGCGGACACCGTACGGGAGACCGAGGCCGAGCTCGCCCTCCGCCGCCGGGTGGACCGGAGAATGCGGTTGTCAGCCGCGGTGGCCGTGCTCGGGTGGGCAGTGGGAATCGTGGGGACCATCGCCCTGATCGGACGGGTCGGCTGGCCCGAACTGGTCCGGATGGACGGTATCTGCGCGGTGCTCGTAGTCGGTGGCGAGTGGGTGAACTGGCGTACGGGAACGAAGGCCGTCCACCGGCAACTGCCGAGCCAAGTGGTTCTGCAAGGACGGCTGGAGAGAGCACGCGAAGCCAAGCGCCACTTCGCCGCCACCACGTATCCGGAAGTGGAGGTCCGTCAGCGCTACTACCGCGAGGATCTCTCGGAGATCATCGCGCAGTACCAGGCGGAGAGCCTGAAGTACCGGAGGCTGCACAACTGGTTCCAGTGCGTCATCACCGTGGGATCGCTGCTGACCAGCACGATCGCCGCGCTGGCGGGCGCTCTGCCTGCCCACCGCTGGACCACGGTCGGCGTGAGCCTGGCGGTCGGCCTGGCGGCGGGTTTCACCGGCTACTTCAAGTTCCGTGAACGCTCGTTCTACCTTCAGCTGACCGCGGACGCGATCGAGCAGGAGGCCAACGCCGCGACCCTGCGCGTGGGCGAGTACGCGGGGCTGGGCACCGAGGGCGAGGCGCTGGCCAGGCTCACCGATCGCGTCGAGGCTCTGCGGGGCGAACAGCGCCGTCGCCAGCAGCAGCTGGACCAGCCGACCGAGAACCACGAGGCGGCCGCCGCGCTGCCGTAGCAGGCAGTTGCCGTTGCCAGCGCGGCCACCGTGCGCGGGCGTGCACCGCCGTGAACCCGCCATCTGTGGCGACGAGGCGTCCGTAGGAGCGACAGCGCCGATTCGCATCCCTCCGCAGGCGGTCCGCATTCCCCAGCCCCGATGCCCGCAGTGGCGCCATGCCTCAGCGGAGCCGGATGGCCTCGAGGCACTGGGACATCGGCACTGGTCATCGCTTCGCCCGGGGCTATGCGCCCCGGCAGGCGGGCCGATGGCTGGTTAACGCCGCACCTGATGATCATTGTTGATGATCAGTCAGGATTTGTCGGAGCCCGCTGCTACACCAATTCCCCAGGGCGGGAACGCATCGGGCGGGCCGCCGGTCAGGGAGGGGAAAGCCCATGGCACCCGAGGGATTCCACTACGTCCGTGGTCACATCCGGCGCAACCCGCGCCCGCGGATGAAGAAGACCAGCGGCTGGGTGATCGTCGCGCTCGTCGTCGGCGGCCTGTGGCTGTATGGACAGGGCGGCGGCTCGGCGACGACCACGAACACCAGCCCGGGCACCACCGCTCCGGCTTCCGCCCCGGCGGCGGGCCACTGATGCGCCGAAAGCTCCGCCGGCTCGGGCTGCGGGCACCGCGTACGGCGCCCGAACGCGTCGCCGCCGCTGTTATCGCGCTGGTCGTCGTGTCGTGGGCCGCGCAGGGCCTGCGGTGGGTGGTCACCGACGGCATGCCCCTGCTCGTGGTCCTGGCCGCTCTCGGCGTGGTGGGCGTGGTCACCTGGTGGTGGCTGCGGCGCGTGGGTGCGGCCGCGCGCCGCGAGCGGCTCGCTTCGCTGCGGCTCAGCCTCGCCCAGCTCGACGCGATGGACGACAAGCAGTTCGAATTCGCCCTGCGCGACCTACTCCTGCGCGATGGGATCGAGGCCCGGCAGGTCGGCCAGCAGGGTGACCAGGCCGCCGACGTGATCGGCCAGGACGCCCGGTGGGGCCGGATCGTCGTGCAGGCCAAGCACACCAAGGTCGGCGGCAAGGTCGGCTCCCAGGTGATGTACCAGGTCAAGGGCACCGCCCAGCCCGTGCACCGGGCCGACGTCGCGGTGGTGGTCACCAACGGGTCGTTCACCCGCGATGCCAAGGCGTGGGGCGACAAGCACGGCATCCACTGGGTGGACCGCGAGGCCCTGCGACGCTGGGCCGAGGGCGGCACCGCCCTGCCCGACCTCCTGCACCTGCCCCGGCGCGGTCGACTCAGGGCGGCGGCATGACGATCGCCAGGACCTCGGCGCTCGCCGCCGAGTCGGCGGACGACGCGCTGGACAGCGTGCCGCCGGGCGCGACCACGGGAACGTCCGGCGAACCAGCCCCGGACAACACGTGGGACTGGCCGGAGGTGGCGATGGTGGCTACCGCAGTGCTGGGCGGGTTGGCCCTGATCGCCGGAATCGTGGTGCTCGGCAACTGGCTGGACAGCATCTGGTGGCCGTCCACCACCGTGCTGGGGCCGGCATGCTTCCTCCTCGCGGTGTGGGGCTACCGGCGAGAGGGCCGCCAGAAGTGGGAGGAGCGACTCCGCCGCACCGGGCTGAAGTACTCCCTCGCGCAACTCGACGCTCTCCACTACCGCAGGTTCGAGTACGCGGTGCGGGACCTGATGCGCCGCGACGGCTTCCGAGCAGAGCGGACCGGCGGCGGTGGGGACGACGCCTGCGACGTACGGGCCGTGGACCCGGACGGGCGGATCTGGGCCGTCCAGGTCAAACACCGGCGTGACGGCGCCGCCGGCAAGAAGATCGGCGTCCCGGTCCTCCAGCAGGTCAAAGGCACCGCCCAGCCCGTCCACGGCGCCACGTTCGCCCTCATCGTCACCAACGGAGGCTTCTCCTCCAAGGCAGTCCCATGGGGCAAGACCCACGGCATCCATCTCGTCGACCGGCACCTGCTGGAGACGTGGGCGGCCGGCGGCGGACTGCTGTGGGACCTGATCGACAACCTCCCCGCGCCCAAGCG
The DNA here is from genome assembly GCF_044741705.1 of Kitasatospora sp. NPDC088134. Classification (NCBI taxonomy): domain Bacteria; kingdom Bacillati; phylum Actinomycetota; class Actinomycetes; order Kitasatosporales; family Streptomycetaceae; genus Kitasatospora; species Kitasatospora sp. NPDC088134. The sequence continues at coordinate 37,824 of NZ_JBIUTD010000031.1, forward strand.
CCACCCCTCCGACTCCGACCACAAGAAGGCCCGCCGAAAGTGAGAGGCCCGCCCCGCCCCAACCCCCAGAGCGGGCCCGCGACGGCACCGCACAGCCAGGGGACACCCAGTGGGTTGAGAGCCTGTGCCGGTCTGTGCGCGGCCAGGCCGGGTTGGGGTGGACGAACCGGCCTCGCAGGGCCGCGTCCTCCGCTAGCCTGCATTGGGTGACGGAAGCGATGGACGACCCCTCGTGCGGCTCGCGCTACAGCATCATCGAGGAGGACCTGGTGGTCCTCTGCGAGTCCTTCGGGCTCGGTGAGGTCCAGGCGTGCCGCTTCCTGCCCAACGGCCTGATGAACGGCAACTGGCGGCTCGAGACGGCAGACGGCGCGTTCGCACTGAAGCGGATCATGGACGTGCCGCTGCCGCTCGCCCGCCGCAACCTCGCCGTCATGTCCGAGCTGGCCGACGCCGGAGTCCCGGTCGGACGGCCGATGGCCGCCCTCTCTGGGGAGACCGTGGCAGAGGTCGCGGACCGCGGCTACTGCCTGATCCCCTGGCTGGAAGGCGGCCACCAGCCGGGAACGGAACTCACCCTGGACCAGGCCGGAGACCTCGGCGTCCTGCTCGGCCAGATCCACCGAAGCCTGAACGACGAGCGGACCACCCGCCTGCTGCCGCCGGCATCGGAGCCCCCGACAGCCCCGGTGATCACCCCGTACTGGGCGCGCGTCGAAGCGAACCGGTATCTCGCGCGGATCGCCGCCCTGGACAGCCCGACAGCCTTCGACACCGAGGCCGCCCAGGCGCTGGGCGAGCGCAAGGTACTGCTCGACAAGTACGCCCACTTTCACCCCACCACCGAGGTGGCGGCCGGCCCGGCGGGTTGGACCCACGGTGACGTGCAGCACCGCAACGTGCTGTGGCGCGACGGCAAGATCGCCGGGGTGATCGACTGGGACCGCATCCGCGTGCGCCCGTTCGGCGAGGAAGTCGCCCGCACCGCCACCGTGCAGTTCGGCGGCGAGGACGGCTTCCTCGACCTGGAACGGACCTCCGCGTTCGTGGCCGGCTACCGGTCGGTGGTGCAGCTTCCGGTGTCGGCCCTGGCGGACGCGGTGGAGCGGCTGTGGTGGAAGCGTATGTCGGACTACTGGCAGCTGGTCTTCCACTACGACCGCGACGACCACTCGTGTGACCACCTGTTCCTGCCCGCCGAGCGGCTGCTGGCCTGGTGGACCGAGCGGCGCGAGGTGGTGCAGGAGGCGTTCGCGGCTATGCCGTGACCAGCGTGCGGACCAGCACGGCGGCCAGCGCCTCGGCGACCTGCTCCATGTAGTCCGGCGCGGGGATCTGCGGCACCTTGAGGACGATCATCTGCCGCATCGCCCGGTGGAAGTTGGGCAGCTCCTCGCGGGTCGGCGGCCGGTAGGGGCTGTGGGTCAGGTGCGGCCAGAAGCGGGCTGCGAGCTCGGGGCGTTGGAGGAGCGGGGCCTGGGTCCAGTCCTCGTACAGGGAGCGGACGGGAACGCCGGCGGCCTTGAACCGCTTGCTCAGCTCGGCCGGGTCCGGCACGCGGACGCCGATCGTCAGCGGGGTGCCGTACCAGCCGCGCACCGACAGTTCGCCGATCTCGGGCCAGGCCAGGGGCACGTCGTACTCCTCCAGCGCCTTGCGGAGGGTGGCGAGGTTCTGCTCGGCGGCCAGCATCCGGTCGGGCAGCGATCGCAGCTGCTGGCGGGCGATGACGGCGGACAGGGCGGGCATCCGGTACTTGTAGGCGGCGCCCGTGGTGGCGAACGGCTTCAGCTCGGGCAGGGTGAGCTCGGCGGCGAGGCGGGCGGGGTGGTGGCCGAGGGTGAGGGCCCGCTCGTAGACCTGGCGATCCGTGGTGGTCAGGATGCCGCCCTCGCCGCCGGAGACGGCCTTGGACTCCTGGAGGCTGAAGCAGCCGGCCGCACCCCAGGACCCGACCGCGCGGCCCTGGTAGAGGGCTCCGTGGGCGTGCGAGCAGTCCTCGACGACCGGCAGGCCGGTGGCCTTGGTGAGCTGATCCATGCGGGCGGGGATGCCCCAGGTGTGGGTGGCCAGGACCGCCGAGCAGGCGTCGGCGGCCTCGGCGACGGCGGTGGCGGCGATGTTCGGGCTGTCGGGCTCGATGTCGCAGAAGACGGGGTAGCTCCCGGCCTGGAAGACGGCGGTGATGGCGGAGACCCAGGTCATCGGGGAGACGGCGACACCGGCCTCGGGGCCGGCGCCGACCGCGTGGAGGGCGGCGTGCAGGGAGGCGGTGCCCGAGTTGAACGACAGTGCGTGGCGGGTGCCGGTGAGGCGGGCGAAGGCGGCTTCGAGGGCGTTGGTGGCCGGGCCGCGGTTGATCTCGGAGAGGTGGCCGTCGTCGAGGAGCTTGAGAACGGCGTCCTTCTCGGCCTGGCCGTACTTTGGCCGGCGGGGGAACGGGAGGGTGACGGCGGGGTCGTTCACGGGTGTCCTTCCGGGCAGGGGCAACAGGATGTTGGGCGGGGTTACGGGCGGCGGCGCGCGTCGGAGTCGGCGTCGGGGGTGATGCGGGGGACGGCGGCGAGGTGGCCGTGGTCGAGGTCGTCGAGGTCGGCCTGGAGCTGGGCGGCCCGCAGCCGGACCATGTCCGTCTCGTCGCAGGAGGCGTGGACGTGCAGCAGCGAGTAGGCGATGCGCAGGCGGAACAGGACCAGCGACAGCAGGCGGTCAGCGGGGATCGGGCCGTCGAAGTAGCCGTCGAGCAGGGCCTCGGTCATCGGGGCGGGTTCGCGCAGCGACCAGCCGGCGAGTTCGGCCAGCGGGTCGCCGCCGCGCACGCTCTCCAGGTCGACGACGCCGGTGATCTGCCGGTCGTCGGTGAACAGGTGCCGGCCGACCCAGTCGCCGTGAAGGAGCCGGGGCGTGCTGCGGGGCAGGCGGCCCGATCCGACGTCCAGGATGAAGCGGGTCCGGTGCAGCAGCCGGGCCAGGTCGAGGCCGTCGATGTCCGGGATACCGCGGGACGCGAGGCTGAGGAACCAGCCCTGAATGGTGGCGTGCTGGCCTATGCCGTGGCCGTCGAGCTGGCCGAAGCTGCCGACCTCGATGGTGTGCAGGCGCCGGAGCACCTCGCCCGCGCACCTCGCCGCGTCCAGGTCCTGCGGCGTGGGCGGTTCGGCTTCGATAGGCCGGCCGGGGCAACGGGTCTCCACGCACGCTTCCCGGCTGTGCCAGAGGATCTCGGCGGCCGGGATGCCGACTTCGCGCATGCGGGCCGAGGCCCAGGCGGCGGTCGGGTAGCGGGAGCGGCTGCCCGACCGGCGGACCTTGACGACCAGCTGGTGGCCGTCGCGGGTGGTGGCCGCGAAGGGGAGGCTGTCGGTGCCGGACTTGAGCGGGGCGAAGTGCGCGTCGGCGGTGTCGAAGCCCGCCGCGGCGAGAGCGTCGACCAGCAGCGGGTGCGGTCGGCTGATCACGTCAGGGGCGGGCATCGGGCACCTCCGGCACGGGGACGGGGCGGCGGCTGGTGGCGGAGGCCAGGGCGGCGTCCAGCAGGGCGATGGAGGCGAGGTTGTCGGCGGCGGGCACCGGCAGGCGGCCGCCCTGGTGGAGGGCGTCGACCATCGCGGTGATGCACCGCTGGTAGGCCGGAGGCCCGGCCTCGGGCGCGTCCCGTTGACGGTTGGGGTCCGGGGCCCACCGGGCGGCGAAGCCCCGGCCCTCCACTCGCCAGTCGCCGTTCGCGTCGGTCCGCAGGGCCGGGTCGACGATGTACCCGCCTCGGTAGGTGAACAGGGAGCCGTCGGCGAAGTGGACGGTGATCGCGGCGATCGAGCTGTGGGCCGCGAGGAAGCCGGTCATCGTCTCGGTGCAGGTCACTTCGATGGGCGGCGCGGTGATCAGCCCGCGGACCTGGTCGAAGGCGTGGACGGCGAGGTCCGTGGTGACGGGCAGGTGCTGGCCGCTGCGGAAGCCCGGGCCGGGCAGGGTGACCAGCGTGTCGGCGGTGACGGCGAACGGCGCATGTCCGCCGAAGCGGACCGTGTCGGCGAAGGCGAGGAAGTCCGGGTCGGCGCCCCGGTTGTGCATGACGGCCAGCAGCAGGCCGCGCTCGCGGGCGAGGTGGACGAGGTCGAGGGCGTCGGGCAGGTTCAGGGCCAGCGGCTTCTCCGTCAGGACGTGCAAGCCCTGGGCGAGCGCCGAGCGGCTCACGGGGTAGTGGAGTTCGGGCGGGGTGAGGTTGACGACGACGTCGGCCTCGGCCTGGGCGAGCGCCTCGGGAAGCGTCGTGGCGACGGCCGGGCTCAGCCCGTAGCGGGCGGCGAGCACCCGTGCCGCCTGCTGGTCGGGGTCGACGAGGGCGGTGATCTCGATGCGGCCGTCGGCGAGCAGGGAGCGGACCCAGCGGCTGGCGATGGCGCCGCAGCCGATGATCGCGGCCTTCACGACGCCTCCTTGAGCGGGTGCGGCCCCAGCGCCGGGCCGGGGCGGTGCTGAGCGGCCTGGTGGCGGTTGACGTAGTCGAGGGCACGGGCGGTGAGGTCGCCCGGCGAGCCGCAGTCGGCGTCGAGCAGGACGACGGCCGGGGCGAGCGGGTGGGCGAGGTAGGCGTTGAAGTGCTCGCTGAAGTGCCGGTCGTAGAAGATCGTCGGCATGCCCTTGCGCAGGCGGGCCCGGCGGGCGAGCACGTCCGGGTCGGCGGTGAGCACGATCGTCAGGTCGGGCATCGCCACCGGCCGGCTGGTGACCAGGCGCCGGGCCTGGTCGTCGCAGTCGAAGCCGTGCATCCGGCCGACAGCGTGGGCGTGGGCGAGAAGGGTGTCCACGGTGCGGTCGAGGATCACGTCCCGGCCCTCGATGTGGGCCTGCCTGGCCCGGGCGAGCCGCAGGTCCTCGACTTCCAGGAACTGGGCGATGTTGGCCAGCTGGTGCTCGGCCGTGAACGGCTCGGGGGCCGGCAGCCGGGTGGAGTCGGGGCTGGCGTGGTAGTAGCAAGGGATGACGGCGGGCCGGTTCAGGTGGGGGGCGAGCTGGGCGGCCAGCGTGGTCTTGCCGACGCAGCTGACGCCCTCGATGCCGAGGATCACGCGAACTCCCTGTCCGTGGTGGTGGATGGGGCGGTGCGGCGGTTGCTCTTGGGGGCGAGCGCGGTGTGCCGGGTGCCGGTGACCGCCCAGCGGCCGAGCGCGGTCAGCGGGCCGACGCTCTTGAGTAGGAGCCCGGCCAGCGTTTCCGTGCTCCGCACGGCGGTCTCCCGCCCCGTCAGGGGGCGATCTTCAGCAGCGGCGAGTGCGCGGACCGGTGCGATGGTGACCGCCCAGAGCGCGGTCGCGGCCACCGCCCGGACGGGCAGCCGCGTGCGTGGGCCGAGCGCGAGGGTCAGGCAGAGCGCGGTGGCCGGGGACACCAGCAGCCAGGCCATGCCCCGGTAGGCGCCGATGGTCAGGGCCGCCGCGTGGTCGGCTCGGCGGCCGTGGCCTTCGGCGTGCCAGCGGGTGGCGCACTGCGGGTAGTCGAGGTAGCTCTGGAACCAGCGCTCGCTCTGGGCCAGCAGCTCGCTCAGGTACTCGGCTGCCGGCACGGTGGTGGTGAAGGGCAGGCTGTCCACCGGGACGCGGTCCAGGGTGAGCCGGTAGCCGAAGGCGACGTCGTCGAGGACGGTGAAGGTCGGCAAGCCCCCGACTTGCCGGAAGACGTCCGTACGCACGAGGAGGCCGTGGCCGACGGTCTGGGCCAGCCCCGACAGACCGGGGGTGGTGTGCGGGCGGCGGGCGGCGTCGGCGTGCCGGCGGAGGTTGGGGATCTCCCGGCGGAGAGTCCACAGGGTTTGGGCGCGGGCGGCGCCTCGGCACAGGCTCCGCTCCCACCAGGTGCCGGCTGCACCCTGGGTGGAGAAGCGGGCGGACTGCTGGACGATGCACGGGAGTTCGCCGTCGTCGGCCCGGCGGTGGGCCAGGAACTCGGCGGTCCGCGCCAGCAGCTCGCGGCTCGGGCGGGAGTCCACGTCGTAGACGGCGACGTACTCCTGGCCCGGTTCGGCGGTGGCGAGTTGTTCGACGGCGGCATTCACCTGCGCTGCCTTGCGTCCGTCGCCCCGGTAGTGGACGTGCCGGATCACCGGGTCGGGCTCCGGCAGGCGTGCGAGTTCCGCCGTGACGACGTCCGCCGTGGTGGGGAAGCCGGACAGCACCTCGGTGGCCACGGCATCGGTCAGCGCGCTCTCGCCGGTGCCGGTCAGGGCCTTGCCGAGGGCGGCCAGCTCGTCGCTGGTCAGCTGCGGGAAGTGCTCCACCGTGAGGTCGGCCGCCGTCGCCCCCGCCAGCTGGGCGGCCAGGTGCTGCCGCTCGGCCTCTTCGCGGGCTGTGGTCACCAGGGTCAGCGTGGAGCCGGGGAGGTCGCGCAGGAGAGGGACGAACCAGGCCAGTGCGGCGGTGATCTGCTGTTGCTCCCGCAGCACCGGGACGATGACGTGCAGCACCATCGGCTCCTCCGCCCGTCGGTCCCCAGCCCGCGCGGGCCGGTCGACCCGGGCCAGCGTCCGGCGGACCTGCCGGTGCCCGTTCAGGTTGCGCGTGGCCACGGCGGCGGCGATCCACCAAGTGGCGCTTCGCCACAGCGGTTTGCGTCCTCGCGTGCTCACTCGGCCCCGCCGTCGGCGACGTAGTCGTGGAACAGGCGGTAGGTGTCCCGGAGTTGGCCCGCCGGGTAGGTGTCCTGCCAGGGCTTGTCGGGGCCGGCGAAGTGTACGAGGGCGGCGGTCTTCTCGTCCTTCAGGAGCTGGGCGAGCGGGCTTTCGGCCTCGGCGTAGTGGATGAAGCCGGGCTGGGCGGCCTGCGGCGACATGGCGAAGGTGTTCCACCGCCGGTCCAGCCGCTGCCAGTTGTCGTCGACTGCCCAGTTCAGGGCGTCCTGGTCCCAGAACCGGACCTTGTCGGGGTGCTCGGACAGGAACTGCCGGGAGCGGTCGAAGACGCCGAGCCGCTGGCAGCGCTCGAGGTCGATGAGCATGACGCCGCTGTTGAAGTAGTCCCGGCCGTACGGGACGCCGAGCTCGTCCCAGCCGGGCAGCTGGATGCCGCGGCCGATGACCGGGTTCTGTGGGTCGCGCACCGCGCCGATCGGGTGCTCGTCGAGGGACTGCCGCAGCAGCGGCCGGAGGTCGCCGAGCACCATGGTGTCGGCGTCCAGGTAGAGCACCCGTCGCTCGTCGGGGATGACCTCCGGGATGGCCAGGCGCACGTACACGGCGCCGCTGACCCAGTCGGAGACCGGGTACCGCGGGTCGGTCACCGGTGCCGGCCGCAGCTCGGTCCGCAGGCCGGTGCGGTCGGCGTCCCGCAGGATCGCGTTCCGGTTGGCGTCGCTGATCTGCTGGTCGAGGACGATCAGGCGAAGCTCTCCGACGGTCCCAGGGTGGACGGCGGCGATCGAGTGCATCAGCGTCCGCAGCGGGCGGGCGTATCCGTCGTCGACTCCGCAGACGATCGCGGGCAGCGGGCGCGAGGTGGTGTTCACGAGGCGCTCCTTCCGGTGGTGGCGCTGGCCTGGCGGGGGAAGTGCTGCTGGGCCCAGTCGAGGGTCTGGCGCAGGCCGTCGCGCAGGTGGGTGGTGGGCTCCCAGCCGAGGTGGGCGCGGGCGGCGGTGATGTCGGGGCAGCGGCGCTTGGGGTCGTCGGCGGGCAGCGGGATGAAGGTGATCGCGGACGCGGAGCCGGTCATCGCCCGGATCTCCTCGGCGAGCTGCAGCATGGTGATCTCGTGCGGGTTGCCCAGGTTCACCGGGTCGGCGTGCTCCGCCGTGGCGGCGGCGAGCAGACCGGCGACTGTGTCGCCCACGAAGCACAGCGAGCGGGTCTGGCTGCCGTCGCCGGCCACCGTGATCGGCTCGCCCGCCAGCGCCTGCTGGATGAAGGCCGGCACCGCACGGCCGTCGTCGGCGCGCATCCTCGGGCCGTAGGTGTTGAAGATCCGTACGATCCGGGTGCGGGTGCCGCCGGAGCGCTGGAAGCAGGAGGTCAGGGCCTCGGCGTACCGCTTGGCCTCGTCGTAGACGCTGCGGGGTCCGACCGGGTTGACGTTGCCCCAGTACTGCTCGGGCTGTGGGTGCACGAGCGGGTCGCCGTACACCTCGGAGGTCGAGGCGAGCAGGAACCGTGCGTGTTTGGCGTCGGCCAACTCGAGGGCGTTGAGCGTGCCCATCGCGCCGACCTTCAGCGTGGCCAGCGGGTGGCGGGCGTAGTCCAGGGGCGAGGCGGGCGAGGCGAGGTGGAAGACGAAGTCCACCGGGCCGGCGACCGTGAACGGCCGGGTCACGTCGTCGGTCTGGAAGCGGAAGCCGCCGACCGAGCGCAGGTGCGAGAGGTTGTCGAGGCGGCCGGTCAGCAGGTTGTCGACGCCGACCACTTCCGCCCCGAGGCCCAGCAGTCGCTCGCACAGGTGCGAGCCGATAAATCCGGCGGCACCGGTGACGACGGCGGTGCGGCGGGCGAAGGCTGCGGGTACTGCCGTGGCTGCGGTCTCTCGCGGGTGGGTCAGTGGTGCTTGCAGGCGTGGCACGGTGCTTGTCCTCCAAGTCGTCGGGCGGGTGCCGGCTTCGTTACGGGCAGTCGCGGCAGCGCGGGCCCGGGCTTCAGACGGCCGGATCGTGATCGGTAAGGGACCGTGCGGGCGGTGCCGCGACCGGGTGATCGGTGCTCAGCTGGTGGTCGGCGGCGACCCCGAGCAGCGCGAGCGTTACGACGTGGCCCAAGCCCCACAGCGCGGTGAGCGCTGTCCCCACCGGGTCGCGGTGTGCCCCGCGACGCCTGCACTGACGGCTCTGATGCGGTTTCTCGACTGCCTTCATGGCTCCTCCCCTCGTCGGCTTCCGGGGCCGGGCGGCCGGTACAGGTTCGCCGTGCCGCAGCGCAACTCGGAACGTTTCTGGGGGGTTTCTCCTCGATGCGGCCCGCGCCACAGCGGGTAGCAGTACGCTCACCAACAGGTCATGAATCGCCGGGGGTTGAGATGAGCTCAGACGTTCTGGCAGTCCACCCACTCACCCACCTGATGCGGTTACACGGATGGGGAAAGATCCAGTTCGCGCGCATGATGCGCGACCACGGAGCCGTGCTGAAGATCCACCTGGCGACCAACCGGACGCTGGTGTGGAAGTGGGAGCAGGGCCAGGAGCCCGAGCCAGACGCGCAGTTCGTTCTGGCCGACCTTCTCGGCGTCAATCCCCGTACGCTGGTTGCCAATCCGTGGCCGATGTGGCTCCCGGTGTGGGAAGTGACCGGCATCACGGCGCCGTGGACGAAGGCCGGTACCGTGGACGTACTGGTGGAACTGGTCAGGAGTGGGCATATGGATCGGCGGGGCTTTCTCACCATCACCGGGGCCGCCATGGCCACCGTCGCCGCGAGCTGGGCCTCCGCCTCGCCCGCCTTCGCTTCCGCCCTCGGGGGCGACCAGGTGACGGACGCCATGGTCGACACCCTCGAATCCCGCGTCGCCACCCTCCAGAGCCTGGACGCGCAGATGGGCGGCGCCCGCCTCATCGAGCAGGCCCGCGGCGACCTCGCCATCATCACGGCCCTGCTCAAGCAGGGCCGCCACACCGAAGCCGTAGAGGCCCGCCTGCTCGGTCTGGCCGCCCAGGTCAACTACATCGCCGGATGGATGGCCTACGACAGCGGCCTGCGCTCAGCTGGCCAGCAGTACTACCTCGGCGCTCTGCGCGCCGCCAAGACCGTCGGCGACGACGCCCTCGGCGGCTTCCTGCTCGCCGAGATGGGCGTCCACCTCTCCGACGCCGGCAACCCCGCCGAGCGCGTCGCCCAGGTCGAGACCGCCCTCGCCAACACCCCGCCGACGATGCAGCCCGGCGTCCGAAGCTACCTCGAACTCCACCACGCCGAGAGCCTGTCCCGCGACGGCCAGCACCAGAAGGCCGGCTCCGCCCTCAACCGCGCCCACGACCTGTGGTCCAGGAACGGCGGCGACCAGCTCCCGAGCTGGCTCTCCTGGTACGGCGACGCCCAGCTCAGCTCTACCGAGGGCAAGATCATGCTCCGCTCCGGCCAGCTCGACCGGGCCACCAGCGCGCTGGCCTCGTCCATCGACCACGCCGTCCCCCGCGACCAGGCCGTCCGCGCGGGCCGCCTCGCCACCGCCCGCCTCGCAGGCAAGGACCTCGACGGCGCCCTCGACGCCGCCAACCGCGGCCTCGGCCTCCTCGAAACCCAGGTCCACTCCGTGCGCGCCGTCAACCGCCTCACCAAGTTCGACGGCTACCTCAAGCCCCACTACGCCGAACCCGCCGTCGCCGAGTTCCGCGAGCGCCTGCGCGCGCTTCCCGTCATGGCAGCGTGACTCGCGCCTCGGCCTCCGCGCCAGAGGGTGCCTGTTGCTCTTACACTCGTTCTGAAAGCCCCGGTGGACCGCTGACCTCGGTCAAGTCGCCGGGGCCAAGCTCGTCCACTCGGGGTTGGCATTCACCTTGCCGTGGCCCCGAAGCTACAGCCGCTCGGTCCGGGCCTGAATCGTCACGCGCTGGCACGGAACATGCTCGCCGCCTGAGCCGCGTCGGTCAGCTGACTGCCGCGGAACAGCGCGAGGAACAGCGTTGCGATTCCCACAGTGACGACGGGCCCGGTCAAGCTGGTCGGCAGTCCCGAGTACGTCACTGCGACGACCACGCCGAGACCACCACCAGCAACACCCAGCCAGCGCAGGAACGGCCGGTCGACGACCGGCTCCGCCCCGAGATCTTCCTCCTCCAGGAGCGCGGCGCATCGCCCCTCCGCATACCTGCTCGCAATCGTCATCAGCTTGACCGCGAGGTCCTGAAACGCCGCAGCAGGCTCCGACAACACTCGCGCCTCATCCGCCCGCAACGCACCGATCACCTTCGCCGCATGCGCCTTCGCCACCCGGCGCTGGTGCCGCCTCAGCCGGTACCCGCGAGCTTGGTAAGCCTTTCGGATCTCCCGCTCCGCCGCTCTGAGCGAGACCCGGGAAAGTGCATCCAGAGACGGCTCCGCGCTCCATTGCAGATGAACACGCGCACACCGGGTCGCGGTGGCGACGAGGACGGCAACTCCCGACCAGTTCACCGAGTTGTGCCTGCGGTCCAGGGCTGGGTGACCAGGCTCCCCACGAAGGGAATCGGCCACACCCATGGGCATGAGCCTCCTCAGGACAACGAAGACCAGAGCGCCGGCCAGCAGCAGCGGAACGAGCTTGACGGCGCCGTGCTCCGACAGCAGGACGGGGAGCTTCTTGCCGATGACGACCGGCGCCGAGACGATCCCGAGCAACAGTGAGCTGAGTGGATCGCGCACAGTGTGGGCCCCGGTGGGGTGGCTCGCCTCCGCCACGGCATGCCGGAGGGCGTCGATGACGCTCTGGCCATCCATCCTCACCAGGATGATCACGGCGACGGCATAGATCGGGAGGGCGTTGATGACCTGCTCGAAGCACCGGCGTATCGCCGTACCGACCAAGCCGGGCTGGAGGTCCGGCACCCGGTCTCCCACGACGTGGGGCAGTACGCGCCCCGCACTGATCAGTATCTCGTTCACGGGCTCTGCCACCAGTCGGTCCCGCAGACGTCGCACCGGCCCGAGCACCAGCCGTTCCCACCACCGCAGGACCGTCGGCTTGGCGATGTTCGCGATCCAGCACACGACAGCGAGCCCGACAAGGGTCAGGAGTGTACGCATTCGCCGATCATCGCAGTCGGCTTGGCGCTGCGTCAGGCTTCTGCCTAGATCCACGGGAGGCTCCGCAATGCCTGGTCGCCTTCGTCTCGACCCCGACGCCGCCTAAGGCCGCCCTGGGGGGGAACGGCCGCGAGCCAGCCAGTCGTCGCGGTAGCGTGATCCATCTACCGCGCGGCGTGCTAACCGGAAGCAAAGAAACGGGAGTTCGAGTGAGCGACCAGGCCATCAAGTACGTGCAGCAGCTGGCCGTCGCCGATCCGCTCGCCAAGCGGGTGCTGCTGGTACTGGCCGAGCACACCGAACCCACCACCAGCATGTGGGGCCACGAGATCCCCGAGATCATGGGCCTGGACGTCACCGAGACCGACCTGCCGGCACTCGCGGCCCGGGCCGGGTTCACCGCGGAGGAGTTCCGCCAGCAACTCCGCCAGCTCAAGCAGCACGTGAAGATGGACGTGCTCGAGCACTCCGACGGGACCTGGGAGATCGTCTACGGGCCGTCGTACACCGACAAGCACTCGCCGATCCCCCAGCCGGTCACGGAGGAGAACGTCGGCGGACTCCACGACTTTGCAATGCCGGGCTGGGAGCACTACGGCACCTGGGGCTGGGAAGAGGGCCTCGGGCACTTCTACGCCCAGATCATCCACAACAGCGACGACCGGGACGCCACCCCTCGAATCTGGATCACCCCGCCCAGGTACGTAGTGCGGACGATCGACGAGCTGGCCCAGGTGATCGCTGACGAAATCGCCCCCTACGAGCCGATCCGGGTGCCAGCCTCCATCATCAAGATGTACATGACCAAGCCGTCCCTGTCGCGATAGGCGCGTGAGCCTGGGCGAGCCACACGCGTCGAACCGCGAACGAGACCGATGGCCAGGGCCCCAGGCCGGCGGTCTCCGAGTCGTTAGAGCTCCCGTCAGCTGTCAATCCAGATCCCGCCGCTGTTCTGGTGGACCACCGGATACCAGTCGAGAACCGGGCAATCCACGACCAGCAGGTTCTCCAGGCCGCCCAGCCCATGCAGATGGAGACGCTCGATGACCTCGTCCTGCAGGTAGAAGTCACCCTGCAGAGCGTCACAGTGGACGCAGCCGACGGACAGGTACCGCGAACCCATGGTGCTGCTGTACCGGCTCTTGATCGTCGCGGCGAGATCTGACCGTCCGCCTTGCTGCAGCAGCTTCTGGGAGAGAGCGAGTGTGTCCTCGTCGCCCATGTGCAGCGAGTTGAACCCGCGTGCTGGCCTCTCCGGGTACAGCCCGGCGAGGCATGTCGTGTCCCTGTGGCACTTCCAGCACTCGCGGGTCAGTCCGAGAATGCGCAGAGACACGAACCTTGCGGTCAACGGCGAGCGCACCTTGGGCAGGTGCAAGCCTATGTCTGCCGGGTCGAACTCCTCGGACTCATAGAGTGCCCCAAGGTCGTGGCAGGTTGCGCACTTCACCACCCAGCTGCCGTCTGTCTTGTTGAGGAAGCCGCCTCCCTCGAACACCCACACCGAGCATTTTGCGCAGCCGCCCCCGTACCGGTTCTGCATGGGCCCTCGTCTCGCCATCATCGCCAGACGGCCCTCGATCGCCTGGCTGTGTCCAGTCAGCACCGTACCCGGCGACTACGCGAAGCCCTGAGAGGGGCTGAACCAATACGACACGCGCACTCACGTGCACCGTCAGCAGGGACTCGGCGCCTCGTTGGCCAGCTAGCCAGACCGGCCGTCTCTTGCCGACGCGACTCCTGTGCCACAGCCCGACACGCCGCCCCCTGAAGCACTTGTGCAAAGTGCCGTAGATCAACTAAAGTGCCAATGATCGTGATCTGCTCAGCTGAGAAGTTCCTGCCCGGAAGGGGATCAGACGCATGTACGAGGCCGTGCCGTGGCAGCAGCAGCTGTTCGACCAGAACGCAGACCGGGTCCGGAGCGGACTCGGACAAGGGCTCCGGAACATGCACGCCAATGCGCGCGCGGCACAGGAGGAGGCTTCGGTCAGGCCGGCTCACCCGTACGGCGCGGCCCGTTACACCGGGCAGTTCGAGAGAATCGCAGACGAGCTGATCACCATTCCCGGTGCCCGTCTGGTCAAGCCCCGCGGCTTCGGCTTCGAACTCGTGCTGGTCGGCAAGGGGCTGATCTATCCGTTCCGGTATGCCAAGACGCAGGCGGATGTCCGGGTTGCCCGGATCCCGCACACCTCGGTTCTGATCAAGGAACTGCTTGCCAACTTCGGCACCGCTCCCGACACCTTCCAAGAGGCGCTGGAGTTCGACGGGTTCGAGACCGATGATGACGTCCTTGCTCTGCGGGCCGGCCTGGCTGACCTGCCGCCCGACACGAAGCTCGTGCTGGTGCCGTTCGCCTGCAATGTCGGCGGCCTGCTGGAGTCCTACTGGGGGGTAGCCTCGTTGGGGATCGACGGCACGACCCTCCAGTGGGCGTCCACACCCGAGGCTCTGCCGGTTCCCGACCAGGCGACGAGGCAGATCAAGCTGCACTCCGTGCCGGAGCAGGGTGTGACCGTGTCCGAGGCGCTCACGGGCTTCGATCAGGGCGAGGAGCCGCCGGTGTTCCTGTCGTCCCGTCCGGACAGCGATGTGAAGCTGGACCTGGCCCCTGAGACTGAAGAGCAGCCGATCGAGCCCCGAGTGAACGAAGACGATGAGAAGTAAGCAAGATCTGATCCCAGGCATGGAGGAGCGCGGAGTCACTCCACGCGCCATCTGTGACGGGTTCGACCCTGCCCGCCTGACCCAGGCCCGGCGACTGGCCGAGATGACGAAGAAGGATGTCTCGGCCTACCTGGGTGTTACTCCTGCTGCGGTAGGACAGTACGAGACGGGAGTATCAAAGCCTCGCCCAGAGCTAATTCCCAGGCTTGCCGAATTCCTAGATGTGCCGATGCAGTTCTTCCTGGTCGGCAGGCCCAGCAATCGGCTCGACTCGTCCATGGCGCATTTCCGGAGCTTGCGAAGCACACCTAAAGCTCAGCGGGAGCGATCCCTAGCATTCGCCGAGCAAATCTGGGAGCTCACTTTCGCGCTGGAGAAGCGCATTCAGATGCCATTCGTGGACCTTCCTGGCTTCGCCGGCGGGGAGGTTCATCCGGGGGAAGACCTTCCCGCTGAGCCCGCGTCCGCAGCGCGTGAATTGAGGCGTCGATGGGGCCTGGGAACCGGCCCCGTCACGCATCTCGTCCGGCGGATGGAGTCTCACGGCATAGTGGTTGTGCTGCCGCCAAGCGCGGACGCCTCGGCGGCAACTGTCGACGCCTTCTCCACCCGTGCCCCGCGCCCGCTGGTAGTCCTGACGTACAACCGGACCGATGACGTCTACCGTCACCGGTTCAGTGCGGCACATGAGCTTGGGCACCTGGTCTTGCACGGGGACGCGACGGGCGACAGTCGTCAGGAACGGGAAGCCGACGCGTTTGCTGCAGAATTCCTTACTCCTCAGGAAAGCATCCTCCCTTTGCTGCCCAGGCGAATGGACCTTGCGCAGCTTGCCGACCTCCGTCGCACGTGGGGAGTTTCGATCCACTCCCTGATTTACCGCTGCCGGGAGCTGGGCTTGATCTCGGACGCGACAACCAGTAGGACTTATCAACGCTTGCGGGCGCTGGATGGGCAGCCCGGTTTCACTCCCGAGCCAGTTAGTAGCTTTGCTGGTGAACAGCCAGTCCTCCTGCGCCAGGCATTTCAGCTTGCAGTCGAAGACAGTGGCCTGACTATAGAGAAGCTAGCGCGGGAACTCGGCTGGAAGCCTGCACGTGTCCGAGAGTTGCTGGATGTCCCTGAAGATCAGCGACCTGTCCTGAGGCTGGTCAGGTAAATAGCAGGTACGCTCCTGCCTTCGCTTGCCTTTCAGACGCTCCCCCCAGGCCGCCCGCAGGGGCTCAGCCCCGAAGCTTTACTTTCAGGGAAGGTAGAGCTTCGGGGGTGCGGACCCGGGACTCGTGCCTGTTGGCGCGGTCACCTCGTACCCGAGCTGCCGGAGTACGTCGGCGGCTTCGTCAGGTGCGTCGCGTACGGCAGCCCGCACCTGCTTGTGCCGCCAGAGCTGGATGCCGGCGAGGAGCGCGTCCTCCCAGCCGTCCACGGTGTCGATGCCGAACTCACGGACGATCATCAGGAGGACGTCTTCGAGCCCCGGACGCATCCGGTGCCCGCCCACGGGGAAGTGGATCTGGGACAGACGAGGGACCGAGTCCTTCTTGGTCATGACGGCCGGCTTACCGTGCGCCGCCAGCCGCTGAATCCAGGCGATCTCGTCACGGTGGGCGTGGAGCTGGATGTGGGCGGCTGGAGGCCAGGTGCCGTGCTTGCGTACGTACTCGTAGCGGAACAACGGCTCTTGCTGTCCGCGGCAGTAGATCTTGACGGCCGAGTTGTCCACTGCGAGGAACTGGCCAGCCTGATCCCAGCAGCAGAAATACTCGACCGTCATGCTCATCTCGGCTTTCCCGTTGATGAGCAGATCGATCTTGCGCTGAGTGGGGAGGCCGTCGCCGGAGTCGGCGACCGTGGTGACCCAGATCCGCTTCCCCTGGTGGACCGCGTGGAAGCTGGGAGTCACCGGAAGCACACCCTGGAGCGTCCCGGTCAGCTCTGTCGCGAAGTCCTTCGCGTACTGGTGTAGGTCCAGATCCTCGTTGAGCGGGTCAGTCGTCACCCTCAAGAAGGTAGCCCAGACCCTGCAAAGTGGCCCAAATGTCGGCCTCAAGAGGGGTGAGCTGGTACGTCTCAGCACGCTCCGCCAGTTCTGCCTCGGTCAGGCGGGTCTGCGCGAGCAGGCGGGCACGCCACTCCTCAACCTCTGAGCGCGTCTTATCGATCACGGTGGGCATGTCTGGCTCCTTCCCTGGAGGCTCCTGATCCTGCCAGCAGTCAAGCACGTGGCACTGACGATCCGCGAAACGGGATGTCATCTCTCCCCCTTCATCCCTCCAGAGATGCCCACCAGTTCCTTGAACACCCCTGACGCACCAAGGGAGACGGCGGGAACGCGAGGATGCGCGCCGCCTCCGATCGGGTGAACGGCCGACACGCTGTGCCCTCGGCTCAGCTTGGCGGGTGAATGACGCTATCGGCCCGGCCTGACATCCGGACCCGAGCACTGCGGCCTCCTCGGGGGGTCAGGAAGCGCGCAGGCCGGGCGGAAGCGGGCACCGCCGCCGGAGACGGTGTCGTCCCTCCGCACTGCCCAAGGAATCTGGCCGGGCCTGTCCGTTGGGAGAAGGTTCCCGACCAGCGAGGCCGTTGCTGGAGGCCCCAAAGCTGACGGCATGTCGACGACGGGCCCATCGTTGGCACCCTCGTTGGACACCTGGGCGGCCTCCTGGCGGGCCAGGCACTGAGCCTCCCGTGAGAGAAGACTGCGTCCAGAGGGCGCCATCTCGCAGGTCACGGATAGATAACGCTTTGCCGATCCCGCTGAGACACCGCGGCCATAGGGTTGATCACCAGCTCTTGGCTGTGTGCCTGCGGGCTTCTGAGACAGTACGAGCCCTGAGACAGCTGAACTGTTCCTAAGCTGGGCGAGCTGACCCTGCGCGACCTGGTCCGCCAGGCCCTGCGGATGCGGCCCGACCGGCTGGTGGTCGGCGAGGTCCGGGGCGCCGAGGTGGTCGACCTGCTGGCAGCCCTCAACACCGGCCACGAAGGCGGTTGCGGCACTGTCCACGCCAACACCGCCGCCGACGTCCCCGCCCGGCTGGAGGCGCTCGGCTCACTCGCCGGACTCGACCGGCACGCGCTGCACAGCCAGCTCCGGGCCGGGCTCGACGCGATCGTCCACCTGGGCCGCGACCGGGCCGACGGCCGCCGCCGGGTCACCGGCCTGCACCTGCTGGTCGGGGACGCCGACGGGCTGACCGCCACCCTCGCCGCCGTCCACTTCGAGCGCGACGGCCGCAGCCGCCCCGGGCCGGGCTGGCCCCGACTGCGGGAACTCTGCGCCGAACGCGGCGTCGACCTCCCACCGGACCTGGCACTGGCGGCGGTCGAAGAACCGGCCCAGGAATCTCCGATCGGCTTGCACCCTGCGGTTCCTGGCGCAGCTCCGGTCGAGCCGGTGTCCGTCGACCGGGCGAGGGTCGGGGAACCGGCCAGGGCGCTCCCGGGTGGCTTGCCCGCCGTGGTTGCCGGGGCCGAGCCGGTCGAGCCGGTGCCCGGCGAGCGGGAGATGGTCGGGGCGCTGTCCCCGGCTTCCTCGGGTGGCTCTCGTCCTGCGCTCCCCGGAGCTTCCTCGGTCGATCCGGTCGATCCGGTGCCCGTCGATCGGGCGGCGGGGGAGGGGACATGACGGTGCAACAGGTCGAGTTCGCCTGGGTGGTCGTGCTCTGCGTGGTCGGGGCGGCGGCCTGGCAGTTGCTGCGCTCGGGGGCCGGGTGGCCGTGGTGAGCGGGCTGTTGGAACTGCTCGTGCTGCGGGTGTGCGGCGCGGTCGGGGCCGCGGGCCCGGCCGGTGGAGCCGTCGCGGTGGGGGCGGTGGCCGTCGGGCTCGCGCTCGGGTCGTTCGGGGCGGGGCGGCTGCTCGCGGTGCGCCGCAGGGTGCGTGGCGCCGGCCGGGCGCGGCGGGTGCTGGCGGGGTCGCGCGGTCCCGTCGGCCCGGGCGGGCGACTCGGCCGGATCGGGGCGGCGTGGCAGCGGCGGCGGCCCCGCTGGCTGGTGCCCGAACTGCTGCTGCTCCCGGTCGGGGCGGCGGCGGGGCACGGTACCGATTCGGTGCTGCCGCTGCTCGGGGCGGCCTGCGCGGTGCTGCCGGTGCGCCGCTGGCGGGCCCGGCGCGGGGTGGCCAGGGCGGCCCGGCAGCGGGCCGTGGCGGTGATCGAGCTGTGCGCCGGTCTGGCGACCGAACTGCACAGCGGCGCGACGCCGGAGCAGGCGATGAACGCCGTCCTCGCCCGGGCCGCGCCCGACTGGGGCCGCCGCCTCGGTGCCGGACCGGCGGTCGGGTTGGCCGCCGGCCGCTACGGCGCGGACCTGCCCGCGGCGCTCCGCCTGGTGGCCGAACTGCCGGGCGGAGAGGGCGCGGCAGCCATGGCGGCCTGCTGGCAGGTCAGCACCGAGAGCGGGACGGGCCTGGCCACCGGCCTCGAACAGGTCGCGGACGCGCTGCGCGCCGAGCGGGCCCTCACGGAGGAGATCACGGGCGAACTCGCGGGCCCGCGCACCACGGTGGTCGTCCTCGCCGCCCTGCCGGCGGTCGGCCTGGGGCTGGGCACCGCGCTCGGTGCGCACCCCGTGCACGTCCTGCTGCACACCCCCGCCGGTCTGCTCTGCCTGTTGGCCGGGGGCGCCCTGGAGACGGCCGGGCTGTTCTGGACGGCTCGGATCGTCCGTGCGGCCGAGGACGCCCCGGCCCGGCCGCGGCCACCCAGGGCCCCGGCCACCGGCTGCGGGATCAGCCGGACCCGCCACGGCCCGGCCGCCGGGTCCCCGGCCCGTGGGGCGGGGGCGGGGGCGGGTGGCGGACGGTGGCGGCGACCGGGCGGTGGGTCGGTGACAGGTGTTCGGTGTCGGTGAATCGGAGGAAGCGTGGTGGACGGGACGGTGGTTCTGGTGCCGGCGGCTGCCGCCGGGCTGGCGGGCGAGGTGCTGGCCGCGGCGTGGTGGCGGTCGGTGCGGCGGCGGGCCGAGCGGTGCGTCCCGGCGGTGGCGGTCCGTCCGGCGCGGGGCGGGTGGCGCGGCCGGGCCGGGCCCGCCGTCGGACGGCTGCTCGGGCGGCTGGCGGGGGACCGGCCGCTGGCCGGGCTGCTCGGCCTCACGGCCGGGGCGCTGGTCGGAGGCTGGGCCGGGCTGGTGGCGGGAGCGCTGGTCGGCTGGGCGGGGTGGCGGCTGCTGCCCCGGGTCCGGTCGCCCGGTGAGCGCCGCCGGGCCGCCGAACGGGACTGGCTGGTGCGCCAACTGCCACTCACGGCAGACCTGTTGGCGGCCTGCCTCGGTTCGAGCAGCTCCCCGGCCGGGGCGGCCCGGGCAGTCGCCGCCAGCGTGCCGCCGCCGATGCGGGACCGCCTGTCCGGTGTCGCGGCCCAACTCGCCCTCGGCGCCTCCCCGGAACACTGCTGGGAGCACCTGGCCGCCGACTGCCCGCCGATGGCACCGCTCGCCCGCTGCCTGGCCCGCACCGCCGTGAGCGGTGCCCCGCCGGCCGGGGCGCTGGCCGGGCTGGCCCAGTCCCAGCGGGCGGCGGCCGCCAGGGCGGCGCACGCGCGGGTCCGCCGGGCCGGGGTGCTGGCGACCGCACCGCTCGGGCTCTGCTTCCTGCCCGCGTTCGTGCTGATCGGGGTCGTCCCGGTCGTCACCGGGCTGACCGGTGCTTTCGCCCAGCGCCTGTGACCGGCGCAGGTCGGCCCCGGTCGTTCCACTCCCTTCCCCGCCCATCCCTTCCCCACCAAGTCGATCGTCGAAGAAAGGACTTGTTCCATGAGGACGCTCTGCGTACCGATCCGTCCGACCACTGCGGCGCTCGCCGCCCGCAAGCTCGGCGGCTGGCTGCGCCACCGCTGCCGAAAGGTCGCGGCGGGCCCGCCGGACGCGGGCATGAGCACGGCCGAATACGCCATCGGGACGGTTGCCGCCTGCGCGTTCGCCGCCGTGCTCTACAAGGTGGTGACCAGTGGCGCGGTCTCCGGGGCGCTCTCGGAGATCCTCGACCGGGCCCTGCATGCGGTCTGAGCGGCGGCGGTCCGGGCACCGCCCGCCGTCCGGGCGCCGACGGCCGTCCGGGCGACCCAGGGCGCCGGACGCCGGCATGGTGACGGCCGAGACGGCGGTCGGGCTGCCCGCACTGGTGCTGCTCGCGGTGATGCTGACCTGGGGCGTGGTCGCGGCCGGTGCCCAGATCCGCTGCGTGGACGCGGCCCGGGTCGGTGCCCGGGCCGCCGCCCGCGGGGACACCGACGCGGTGGCCCGGGCCACCACGGCCGCCCCGCACGGCGCGAAGGTCCAGGTCGCCCTGGACGCCGACACCGCCCGGGTCACGGTCGAGGCCCCCTGCCCGGGCCCTGGCCGGCTCGCCGCGCTGCTCTCGGTGCGGCTCACCGCGACAGCGGTCGGCGCCCGGGAGGACGTACTGACCGGAGACGGATGAGAGGAGGGGCACGCATGCGCGCACGAACCGCCGACCGGAACGAGCCGGGGTCGGTCCCGCCAACTGGATTGTCGGAAAAGCCCGCTGATGAGGCATCGGACCGCGGCTCGGCCACGGTCTGGCTGGTGTCGTTCGGGCTGCTCGGGGTGGTGGTCTTCTCGGCCTGCCTGACGCTGGGCGCGGCGGTGGCGGCCCGGCACCGGGCCGAGTCGGCCGCCGATCTCGCCGCGCTGGCCGCGGCGGGGCGGCTGCTGCTCGACCCGGACGGCGGGTGCGGGCGGGCGGCGGAACTGACCGGGCGTCAGGAGCGGGCCGAACTGGTCTCCTGCACCACCGTCCCGGGGCAGGACGCGGTGGACGTGGTGGTCCAGGTGCCGGTCCACGGAGTCCTGCTGCCCCTCGGCCCGGCCCGGGCCCGCTCCCGGGCCGGACCGCTCTGGGCCTGGGGCGACGAGGCCGACGCCCCGAGGAGCCGGCCGGTGCCGGTCGCCCGCACCCGGCCTCCGGTCCTGACCGATGGCCCGTCAACTGGCGGAGGTCTCCCCGGCGGTGTCGGGCTTCTCCCGGGAGGCCGGGGCGTTGGCGAGCAGGACGGTGAGGAGGCGGACCGCGGCGGCCTTGTCCAGGGGTTCGTTGCCATTGCCGCACTTCGGGGACTGGACGCAGGACGGGCAGCCGCGCTCGCAGGCGCAGGCGGTGATCGCGTCGCGGGTGGCGGTCAGCCACTCGACGGCGCGGCGGAATCCGCGTTCGGCGAAGCCCGCGCCGCCGGAGTGGCCGTCGTAGACGAAGACGGTGGGCAGGCCGGTGTCGGGGTGCAGGGGCACGGAGACGCCGCCGATGTCCCAGCGGTCGCAGGTGGCGAACAGCGGGAGGAGGCCGATCGAGGCGTGTTCGGCGGCGTGCGCCGCACCGGGCAGCTGGTCGAACGGGACGAGCGCGTCGATCAGTTGGTCCTCGGTGACGGACCACCAGACGGCCCGGGTGCGCAGCGTGCGGGGCGGCAGGTCCAGCTTGCTCTCGCCGAGGACCTCGCCGGTGGAGATCCGCTTGCGCAGGTAGCCGACGACCTGGTTGGTGACCTCCACCGAGCCGTAGCCGAGCCGGGCCTCGCCCCACTCCTCGACGGCGTCGGTGTCCAGGATCGAGATCGAGGTGACGTCCCGGGCGGTGGTGGTGTACGGCGGGTTCGCGGGGGAGACCAGGGCGACCGAGGACTCCAGGTCGAACTCGCGGACCAGGTAGCTGCGGCCCCGGTGCAGGTGGACGGCTCCGGTGTGCACGGTGGTGTGCGCGGCCTCGGCGTCCACGGTGCCGAGCAGCCGCCCGGTGTCGGCCTCGACGATCTGCACGGGGCTGCCGCCGCTGCCGCGCAGGTCCACGCTGTCGGCGGCGCGCTCGCGGCGGGTCCAGTACCAGGAGCCGTCGGCGCGCCGGCGCAGCAGTCCGCAGCGCTCCAGCACCGGCAGCAGCGGCGCGGCGGAGGGGCCGAAGAGGTCCAGGTCGCTCTCGCCGAGCGGGAGTTCGGCGGCGGCCGCGCACAGGTGCGGGGCGAGCACGTGCGGGTTGTCGGGGTCCAGGACGGTGGCCTCCACGGGCGTGTCGAACAGCGCCTCGGGGTGGTGGACCAGATAGGTGTCCAGCGGGTCGTCCCGGGCGATCAGCACCGCCAGCGCGCCCTGCCCGTCGCGCCCGGCCCGTCCGGCCTGCTGCCAGAGCGAGGCGCGGGTGCCGGGGTAGCCGGCGATCAGCACGGCGTCCAGGCCGGAGACGTCCACGCCGAGTTCCAGCGCGGAGGTGGAGGCGAGGCCGAGCAGTCGGCCGGTGTGCAGGTCGCGCTCCAGGGCCCGCCGCTCCTCCGCGAGGTAGCCGCCCCGGTAGGCGGCGACCCGCTCGGCCAGCGGGTGGCCCAGCTGCTCCTGGGCCTGCAGCGCGACCAGTTCGGCGGCCCGTCGGGAGCGGACGAAGGCGACGGTGCGGGTCCCGTTGTGCACCAGGTCGGTGAGCAGGTAGCCGGTCTCGGCGGTGGCGGTGCGGCGGACGGGCGCGCCGTGCTCGCCGACGTTCTCGGTCAGCGGCGGCTCCCAGAGCGCGAACACCAGCGGGCCGCGCGGCGAGCGGTCCTCGGTGACGGCGGTGGCGGGCAGCCCGGTGAGCCGTTCCGCGGTGACGGCGGGTTCGGCGGTGGTCGCGGAGGCCAGCAGGAAGGTCGGCTCGGAGCCGTAGCGGGCGCACAGCCGCCGCAGCCGCCGCAGCACCTGGGCGACGTGCGAGCCGAACACGCCGCGGTAGGTGTGGCACTCGTCGACCACCACGTACTTCAGCGTCTTCAGGAAGGAGGACCAGCGCGGGTGGGCCGGGAGTATCCCGCGGTGCAGCATGTCCGGGTTGGTCAGCACGTAGGAGGCGTACTGCCGGACCCACTCGCGCTCCTGCGGCGGGGTGTCGCCGTCGTACAGCGCCACCCGGACCCGCTCGGGGACGAGTTCGGCGGCGCGCCGGCGCTGGTCGGCGGCGAGCGCCTTGGTCGGGGCCAGGTAGAGCGCGGTCGCGCCGCGCCCGTTGCGGGCCTCGGTGCCGGTCAGCAGGTCGCTCAGCAGCGGGGCCAGGTAGCCCAGCGACTTGCCCGAGGCGGTGCCCGTGGCGATCACCGTGGTCCGCCCGCCCAGGGCCAGGTCCATCGCCTCGGCCTGGTGCGCCCAGGGCAGCACCACGCCGAGCTTCGAGGCCGCCGCGACCACCTCCTGGCGGATTCCTTCCGGCCAGGGCGCATGGCCGGCCTCCCTGGCGGGCAGGTGCTCCGTATGGGTGAGGCGGTCCGACCTGCCGCGCTCGGTGGAAAGGCTGGCGAGCAGGGCCTCGGGCTGGTGGTGACGGGGCGGCATGAAGACCCAGTGTGTCACCGGCGTGACGGAGAATCGCTGTTAACCATCGTGCGGCCGTGGTCGCAGGTGGTTGAATGAAGCCCGTGACGGCCGCACGGCCGGGGGCCACGACGCCGAGGCTCCGACCTGCCGGTTCGCCGCGCCCCGGCCCTGCGACCGAGCGGTCGCGGCCCGCCGGGCTGATGGTCGCAATGACGTAGCAAGGCAAGGTGCTGGAGGTTCCGTGGACCTGTCCCTGTCGACCCGTACTGTCGGCGATCGCACGGTCGTCGAGGTTGGCGGCGAGATCGATGTGTACACCGCCCCCAAGTTGCGCGAGCAGCTTGTCGAGCTCGTCAACGACGGCAACTACCACCTGGTCGTCGACATGGAGGGCGTCGACTTCCTCGACTCCACCGGTCTCGGTGTGCTGGTCGGTGGCCTGAAGCGGGTGCGCGCGCACGAGGGCTCGCTGCGTCTGGTCTGCAACCAGGAGCGCATCCTCAAGATCTTCCGGATCACCGGACTGACCAAGGTGTTCCCGATCCACAACTCGGTGGACGAGGCCGTCGCGGCCAACGACTGACGTTCCGTCGGTCCGCCGTCCCCGGCGAATCTTCTCGATCGACCGACGCCGGTCGGCCGGGCCCCGTGCCCGGGCCGACCGGCGAGGTCGGTGTTCCCGCTTCCACCGTGCGGGCCGGTGCGTCCGGCGACGGTGAGCAACCCCGGAGGGGAGACATGGCAACCGTCGAACTTCGATTCAGCGCGCTTCCCGAGCACGTGCGCACCGCCCGGCTGGTGGCCGCCGCGGTGGCCAGACGGGCCGGGGTGGACGAGTCGGTGCTCGACGAGTTGCGGCTCGCCGTCGGCGAGGCGTGCTCCCGCGCGGTGGCGCTGCACCGGCGCAACGGCGTGGACGGCGCGGTCCGGGTCGCGCTGACCGAGCAGGAGAAGCGCTTCCTCATCGAGGTCGCCGACGAGGCCGGCCCGGGCGGTTCGGCCGACGGTGCCGCCGCGCCCGAGGACGAGGATGCGCTCGGCCTGGCGGTGATCACCGGCCTGGTCGAGGACGTCGAGGTCGGCAACGGCTCCGAGGGCGGCGTGATCCGGATGAGCTGGCCGATCGCCCCGGCGTCCGTCCCGGTCTGAGGCGCTCGCGCCCGCCCCGGCGGAGTGGCTCCGGCTCCGGTGGGGCGGCTCCAGCTCCGGTCGGCACCGTGACGCTTTTCACCGTCCGCCGCTGAGCTGCGCGGATGTTCCCGGCCCCCGTCCTGCCCGGCGGAAGGGCCCGGCCGGGCGTGTAGGTTCGCTGGCGATGCCCGGAGCCGGGTGTCAGCGACCGAAAGGGCCCCGGTGAACCCGGTGAAGAAGCGACTGGTGACCGTCTCCGCGCTCGGCGCGCTGCTCGCGCTCGCCGCCGTCGGCTGCTCCGCCGACGACTCGGCGAAACTCGACGGCTGGGCGAAGAACGTCTGCGACTCGGCGCGGGACCCGATCGCGCAGTCCCGGACGGCGCTGGCCGACACCGGGAACGTCAAGGACGGCGAAGCCCCCGCCGACCTGCAGAAGCGGCTGTCCGCGGACCTCGCCACCCTCGCCGCCACCAACCAGCAGCTGGCCGACGCCGTGCAGAAGGCCGGTGCGCCGAAGATCGACAACGGGACGAAGGTCCAGCAGGACGCCGTCAACGAGCTGAAGCAGGTGGCGCAGGGCTACCTGGACGCGCAGAAGAAGCTGGACGGGCTGTCCAGCGGCGACCAGGGCAAGTTCGCGGACGGCCTGCGCAGCGTCGGCGACCAGGTGCAGCGCCTCTCCCAGGTGTCCACCACCGCGCTGGGTGCCCTGCAGAGCGGCGACCTGGGCGACGCGATCAAGAAGCAGACCGGCTGCAAGGCCCCCGCGCCCGGTGCCGGGGCGCCCGCCGCCGACCCGTCCGGCTCCGCCGCGCCCGGCGGTGCGGCCCCGTCCGGCGCTCCGCAGCCCGCCGGCTCCGCCGCACCCTCGTCCGCCGCGAGCTGACGGCACGGGCTGACGGCACAGACAGACCGCGCGAACCGACCGCACGGGTCGGTGCGGCGGTTCGGCAGGGGCGGTTTCCGGCCGGACCGGGGCGGGAGTTGACGTCCCGTCCGGTCCGTCGGCCTGCCCGCCGGTGCGGGTGGGTGCCGTCGGGAGGCTCGTGACGGGGGAGAATGGCGGGGTGACGAACAGCCCCGTGCTTCCCGTACTTGACGCCGACCGGTCCGCGGAGTTCCGCGAGGCGCTGCTGAAGGCCTCCTTCACCGCCGACGGACTGCTCGACCTGCTCGGCCCGACCGCGTACGCGGCGCTGGCCCGCAGCGAGGCCGTTCCGGCGCTGCGGGCGACCCGGGGCGGGGCGCCGCTGGAGACGCTGGTGCGGCTGTTCCTGCTGCAGCAGCCCGTGCCGCGGGCCGCCGCCGCGGCGGCGCTGCCGGTCGACGCCCTGCTGGCCGACGGTTGGCTGGCGGCGGACGGCGAGCGGGTGCGCGCCACCGTGGACGTCCGGCCGTATGCCGACGAGGTCGCGGGCCTGCCCAGCGCGGACGCCTGGGTGGTGTCTGACCTCGGCTGCGCCGTCGGCGGCGCGGGCGGCATCGGCTCGGGGCGCACCGACGCCGGGGTCGAGCGGCGCGACCTGGTGCTCGGGGTGGGCGGGGCGTCGACCACGCTGGCCAACCTGACGGTGCGTCGGCCGGTGCGCGAGGTGCTGGACCTGGGCTCCGGCTCCGGGGTGCAGGCGCTGCACGCAGCCCGGCACGCCCAGCGGGTCACCGCCACCGACCTCAACCCGCGCGCCCTGCACTTCACCCGGCTGACCGCCGCGCTCTCCGGCTTCGCGCAGGTGGAGACCGCCGAGGGCAGCCTGTACGAGCCGGTCGGCGACCGGCGCTTCGACCTGATCGTCTCCAACCCGCCGTTCGTGATCTCCCCGGCCGGCCGGTTCACCTACCGGGACGGCGGGATGGCCGGCGACGAGCTGTGCCGCAGCGTGGTCCGCGGCGCCGCCGCGCACCTGGAGCCCGGCGGCTACTGCCAGCTGCTGGCGAACTGGCAGCACGTCAGGGGCGAGGACTGGCGCGACCGGCTGGCCGGCTGGGTCGCGGGCACCGGCCTGGACGCCTGGGTGGTGCAGCGCGAGGTGCAGGACGTCGCCCAGTACGCCGAGCTGTGGCTGCGCGACGGCGGTGACCACCGGGGCACCGAGTACGCCGCCCGGTACGAGGAGTGGCTGGACGGCTTCGAGGCCGCGGGGGTGGAGGGCATCGGCTTCGGCTGGATCGTCCTGCGGGCCTCCGGCGCCGCCGAGCCGGTGGTGCGGATCGAGGACTGGCCGCACCCGGTGGAGCAGCCGCTCGGTCCGCACATCGAGGAGTGGTTCGCCCGGCAGGACTTCCTGCGCGAGCAGGACGACGCCGGGCTGCTGGCCGCCCGCTACCTGCTCGCCGACGAGGTGGTGCAGGAGCAGATCGGCGAGCCCGGCTCGGAGGACCCGGAGCACGTGGTGCTGCGCCACAACCGGGGCATGCGGCGGGCCACCAAGGTCGACACCGTCGGCGCGGGCTTCGCGGGCGTCTGCGACGGCACGTTGACCGCCGGGGAGATCGTCGACGCGATCGCCCAACTGCTCGGCGAGGACCGGGAAGAGCTCCGGGAGCGGGTGCCCGAGTCGCTGCGGCTGCTGGTCGAGCAGGGGTTCGTCGAGCCCGTCCGGCCGGGCCGCTGAGCCCCCGCTGAGCCCCCACCCCGTCGCCCCGGCCCGGTGAGATCGGTCACCGGGGCGGGCCCGCCGGGAGGTCGTGTTCACCCCGCGGTCGCCCGGGCGTGGCCGGGTGGACGTCCCGGGGCCGCTGCGGGTTGTCCACCGGCTGCCAGGGTGGCTGTCCACAGGCTGTGGACGGTACGGGGCGGGGGAGGACCGGGTGGAGACGCCGACGGCACTGGTGGGCGGCGCGGTTCTCGCGGTCTTCGGGAGCGCGCTGCTGCTCTGGTGCGCCGTGGAACTGCGCCTTCGCCACCGGCTGCGCCGCTCCGGCATCCCGGCGACCGCCCAGGTGGTGGCCGATCCGGAGGACGGGGACGGAACGGACAGCAGCCCGCTGCTCTCGTACGCGGTGGAGCCCGCCGAGCCGGTGGCGGCCGCGGCGCGGAACGCCCACGGCCCCGTCCACGCGTTGCGGCCGACCGCGCTGCCCGGCGAGCCGGACCGGCCGGTGCTGGCCAGGCCGCGCGGGCATACCCCGCTGCGCCGTCCGGCGCGGCTGGCGCCGGGCACGGCGGTCCAGGTGGCCTACGACCCGCGCCGCCCGGACCGGGTGGTGCTGGCCGCGCACGAGGACCTGCCCGCGCTGCCCGCGGACCTGTTCTGGGCGCTGCTCGGCACCTCCGCGCTGGCCGGCGGGCTGACCCTGCTGGCCCTCGCCCTGCGCTGACGCCGCGCCGGATCCCGACCCGGACCCGCGCCGCACCCGCACCCGCACTGGACCCGCACCTGACCTGACCGAGACCGCGCCGGAACGCCCCCGCCGGGCTGTCGCGGACGGTCACTGCGGCCGGGCATCGTACCGCCGTTCGCACCACCCCGCCCGGCCGGTCGGAGCAGGTCGGGGCGGGGTCCGGCGGCCGGGCGGGGCCGGTCCTGCAGGGCCGCGGTCGGAGCGCGCCGGTCGGGGTTGCCCGGGAAAGACATGCCCGAACACCGGCCATCGGGTTACCGTTCGAGTGGCGTCGGTCGGCCTTGCCGGTGAAAAAGCAGGAACCGTCCGTTTGACAAGAGTGGCCGGGGTACGGTCACACTCCGCTGGTGGGGCCGTCGCGCTGCGAAGGCCCAGGAGCTTTGGTAACGACCTGGAGAGAAGAGCGAAGGTGTCCCCGAGCAGCGAGACCGCGCACGGCAAGCGACTCGTCATCGTCGAGTCGCCGGCCAAGGCCAAGACGATCAAGGGCTACCTCGGGCCCGGCTACATCGTCGAGGCCAGCGTCGGTCACATCCGCGACCTGCCCGGCACGGCCGCCGAGGTCCCGGACGAGTACACCGGCGAGGTGCGCCGCCTCGGCGTCGACGTGGACCACGACTTCGCACCGATCTATGTGGTGAACCCGGACAAGAAGTCCCAGGTCAGCAAGTTGAAGTCGCTGCTCAAGGAGTCCGACGAGCTCTTCCTCGCCACCGATGAGGACCGCGAGGGCGAGGCCATCGCGTGGCACCTGCAGGAAGTGCTGAAGCCCAAGGTGCCGGTGCACCGGATGGTCTTCCACGAGATCACCAAGGACGCCATCCAGGAGGCCGTGCGCAACCCGCGCCACCTGAACAAGCGCCTGGTCGACGCCCAGGAGACCCGCCGCATCCTGGACCGCCTCTACGGCTACGAGGTCTCCCCCGTGCTGTGGAAGAAGGTCATGCCGAAGCTCTCGGCGGGCCGCGTCCAGTCGGTGGCCACCCGGCTCGTGGTCGAGCGCGAGCGCGAGCGGATCGCCTTCACCTCCGCCTCCTACTGGGACTTGGTCGGCACCTTCGGCACCGGCCGCACCGCCGCCGACGCGGCCAACCCCGAATCCTTCGGGGCGCGGCTGGTCGCGGTGGACGGCAAGCGGGTCGCCACCGGCCGCGACTTCGGCTCCGACGGGCGGCTGAAGAACGCCGCCACCACCCTGCACCTGGACGAGCAGGCCGCCCGCGCGCTGGCTGCCGCGCTGCAGCAGACCGCGTTCAGCGTCCGCGGCGTCGAGTCCAAGCCCTACCGCCGCTCCCCGTACGCGCCGTTCCGCACCACCACGCTGCAGCAGGAGGCCAGCCGCAAGCTCGGCTTCGGCGCCAAGCGGACCATGCAGGTCGCGCAGAAGCTGTACGAGAACGGCTTCATCACCTACATGCGCACCGACTCGACCACGCTGTCGGAGACCGCGGTCAAGGCCGCCCGCGCCCAGGTCACCCAGCTGTACGGGGCCGACTACCTGCCGGACGCGCCG
Source organism: Kitasatospora sp. NPDC088134 (assembly GCF_044741705.1). Classification (NCBI taxonomy): domain Bacteria; kingdom Bacillati; phylum Actinomycetota; class Actinomycetes; order Kitasatosporales; family Streptomycetaceae; genus Kitasatospora; species Kitasatospora sp. NPDC088134. Next base: position 67,455 of record NZ_JBIUTD010000031.1, read on the forward strand.
CGCACCTACGCCTCCAAGGTGAAGAACGCGCAGGAGGCGCACGAGGCGATCCGCCCGTCCGGCGACCGGTTCCGCACGCCCGCCGAGACCGGGCTGTCCGGCGACGACTTCCGGCTGTACGAGCTGATCTGGATGCGCACCGTCGCCTCCCAGATGAAGGACGCGGTCGGCCAGTCCGTCACCGTCAAGGTCGGCGGGCGCGCCGCCGACGGCCGGGACGCCGAGTTCTCCGCCTCCGGCAAGATCATCACCTTCCACGGCTTCCTGAAGGCCTACGTCGAGGGCGCCGACGACCCGAACGCCGAGCTGGACGACCGCGAGCGCCGGCTGCCGCAGGTCACCGAGGGCGACCCGCTGGCCGCCGAGAAGCTCACCCCGGAGGGCCACGCCACCAAGCCGCCGGCCCGCTACACCGAGGCCTCGCTGGTCAAGGAGCTGGAGGACCGCGAGATCGGCCGCCCCTCCACGTACGCCTCGATCATCGACACGATCATCAACCGCAAGTACGTGTTCAAGAAGGGCACCGCCCTGGTGCCCTCCTTCCTCTCCTTCGCCGTGGTCAACCTGCTGGAGAAGCACTTCGGCCGGCTCGTCGACTACGACTTCACCGCGAAGATGGAGGACGACCTCGACCGGATCGCGGCCGGCCAGGCCGAGTCCGTGCCGTGGCTGAAGCGGTTCTACTTCGGCGCGGGCGAGGCCGGTGCCGTGGTGGGCGGCGCCGCCGACGCGGGCAACGGCGACGGCGACCACCTGGGCGGTCTGAAGGAACTGGTCACCGACCTCGGCGCGATCGACGCCCGGGAGATCAGCTCCTTCCCGGTCGGCGACGGCATCGTGCTCCGGGTCGGCCGCTACGGCCCGTACGTGGAGCGCCCGGCCGCCGTCGAGGGCGAGACCGGCCAGCGCGCCGACGTCCCCGAGGACCTGCCGCCGGACGAGCTGACCGTCGAACTCGCCGAGGAGCTGTTCAACCGGCCCAGCGGCGAGCGCGAGCTCGGCACCGACCCGGTCAGCGGCAACCCGCTGGTCGCCAAGGCCGGCCGCTTCGGCCCGTACGTCACCGAGGTGCTGCCCGAGGGCACCCCGAAGACCGGGAAGAACGCCGTCAAGCCGCGCACCGCCTCGCTGTTCAAGTCGATGGACCTGGACACCGTGACGCTGGAGGACGCGCTGAAGCTGCTCTCGCTGCCGCGCGTCGTCGGCACCGACGCCGAGGGCAACGAGATCACCGCGCAGAACGGCCGCTACGGCCCGTACCTCAAGCGCGGCACCGACTCCCGCTCGCTCACCAGCGAGGAGCAGCTGTTCGACATCACCCTGGACGAGGCGCTGGCGATCTACGCCCAGCCGAAGGCCCGGGGCCGGGCCGCCGCCGCGCCGCCGCTGAAGGAGCTGGGCAACGACCCGGTCAGCGAGAAGCCGGTGGTGGTCAAGGACGGCCGGTTCGGCCCGTACGTCACCGACGGGGAGACCAACGCGACGCTCCGCAAGGACGACGAGGTCGAGACGATCACCCCCGAGCGGGCGTTCGAGCTGCTCGCCGAGAAGCGCGCCCGCGGCCCGGTGAAGAAGACGGCCAAGAAGGCGCCCGCGAAGAAGGCCACCACCGCCAAGAAGACCGCCGCCAAGACCACGGCGGCGAAGAAGACGGCGGCCAAGAAGACCGCCGCCAAGACCACCGCGGCGAAGAGCACGGCGGCGAAGAAGGTGGCGGTGCCGAAGGGGGCCGCCGGCGCCCCGTCCGAGGAGAGCTGACGGACACTCCGTAACGGGCCTGTTCGAATCTGGGCAGGCCCGTTAAGGCCGGGGCCGCGCACTCGCTACGCTGACCGTATGACGAGCGAGCAGCCGCCCACCCCCGCAGGCAACGCCGCCCCCGGCCTCCCCGAGGTCGCTCCCGCCGGGACGCCCGGGGAACGGGCCCGCGCGCTGCTGCGGCTGCGGCCCTACCGGAAGCTGTGGACCACCCAGCTGCTCGGCGGCACCGCCGACCGGCTGTCCGTGCTGGTGCTCGTCCCGCTCACCGTGGTGGCGGCCGGGCTCGGCGGCCAGTTCGGGCACGGCTACCGCGCCCTCGCGTTCGCCGTCGCCGCGCTGTTCGCCGCCCGGCTGCTCGCCACCGGGCTGATCGGTGCCGCCCTGCTCCGCCCCGTGCACGCCCTGGTCGGCGGCCGGATCGACCGGCGCTGGGCGCTGCTCGGCGCGGACCTGGTCCGGGCCGTGCTGATCGGCCTCGCCCCCTGGTGGACGGTCTGGGCGCCCGGCTCGGCGACCTGGGTGCTGCTCGGCTCGGTCTTCCTGGGCGGTGCCGCCGACCGGGTCTGGAGCATCGGCAAGGCCGCCGCCGTCCCCGCGCTGCTGGCCGTCCCCGAGCAGCCCGGCCCGCCCGCCGCCGCCTCGCTGGACGCCGTCCGCACCCTCGACCTGCGCACCGGCTGGGCCGCCCTCCCGCTGGCCGCCGGCGGCCTGATCGCGCTGACCCTGGTCAACAACGTGCTCGCCGCGGTCGGCCTGCACGGCCTCCGCACCCACCAGCTGGTCTGCGCCGCGCTCGGCACCGCCGTGCTGTTCCTGGTCAACGCCGGGCTGCTGTACTTCCAGGAGCTCCCCGCCGGGGCGGCCTCCGCGCCGCGCTCCCCGCTGCAGGGCCTGCGGGCGCCCACGGACTCCACCCCCGGCCCGTCGCTGAAGAAGGGCCGCACCGGCTCCGCCCCCTACTTCACCTTCTCGATCGCCGCCGCCTACGCCTCGATGGCGGGCGTCGCCTCGCTCGGCCTGCTCACCGCCGGCGAGCACCTGGCCGGTCCGATCGGCTACGGCCTGCTGGTGCTCGCCGCGGCCGGCGCCCCCGCGCTCGGCATCCGGCTCAGCCGGGCCACCCTGCCCGGCCTGTCCCGGCGCCGCCTGCTGGCGCTCGGCCTGGTCACCGCCGGGGCCGCGCTGATCCTGGCGGGTCTGGTCCTCGACTTCGTGCTGGTGCTGCTCTTCACCGTGCTGGCCGGCCTGGCCGCCGGTGTGGTCATCGCCACCGGCCGCGGCCTGCTCGCCCAGGAGATCGAGGAGATCCGGGTCGGCAAGGTGGTCGAGCACCTGTACGCCGTGCTGCGGCTGGTGGTCGCCGCCGCGCTGGTCGGCATGCCGCTGATCGCCGCCGGCTACGGGCAGGTCGTGGTCGGCACGCCCGGCACCGGGAGCTTCACCTTCATCCACGGCGGCGCGGCCCTCGCGGTGGCCACCGCCGGACTGCTCACCCTGGTGCTGGCCGCGATCGTGCTGCTGAAGACCGACGACCAGCGCGGCGTCGTCCCGTTCGGCCGGGAGCTCGCCCAGGCCGTCCGGGGCCAGGCCGAGGTCGCCCCGCACCGGGTCGCCGGGCAGGGCTACTTCATCGCCCTGGAGGGCGGCGACGGCGCCGGGAAGTCCACCCAGGCGCAGGCCCTCGCCGAGTGGATCCGGGCCAAGGGCCACGAGGTCGTCCTCACCCGCGAGCCCGGCGGCTCCCCGATCGGCCAGCGGCTGCGCGCCCTGGTGCTGGACGTCGGCAACACCGGCCTCTCGCACCGCGCCGAGGCGCTGATCTACGCCGCCGACCGGGCCGAGCACGTCGAGAACGTGATCCGGCCCGCGTTGGAGCGCGGCGCCGTCGTCATCACCGACCGCTACATGGACTCCTCCATCGCCTACCAGGGCGCCGGGCGCGACCTGGCCGCCACCGAGGTCGCCCGGATCTCCCGCTGGGCCACCGGCGGCCTGGTGCCCGACCTGACGGTCGTGCTGGACGTCGACCCGACCGCCGCCCGGGACCGCTTCACCGAGGCGCTGGACCGCCTGGAGTCCGAGCCCACCGAGTTCCACCAGCGGGTCCGCTCCGGCTTCCTGGCGCTCGCCGCCGCCGACCCCGCCCGCTACCTGGTCGTCGACGGCTCGCAGGCGCCCGCCGTCGTCACCACCTCGATCCGGCACCGCCTGGACCGCGAACTCCCGCTCTCCGACCAGGAGAAGGCCGCCAAGGCCGAGCAGGAGCGGAAGGCCCGCGAGGAGGCGGCCCGGCGCGCCGCCGAGGCCGAGGCCGCCCGCAAGGCCGCCGAGGAGGCCGAGCGCAAGCGCCTCGCGCTGCTGGAGGAGCTCCGCGCCGAGCAGGCCGAGAAGGAGCGGCTGGCCGCGGCCGAGGCCGCCGAGGTCCGGGCCGAGGAGGCCCGGAAGGCCGCCGAGGTCGCCCGGCTCGCCGCCGAGGCGGAGGCCGCGCGCCGGGCCGAGGAGGCCGCGAAGCAGCGCGCCGCGGAGGAGGCCCGCCGGGCGGCGGAGGCCGAGGCCGCCCGCAAGGCCGCCGCCGAGGAGGCCGCCCGGGTCGAGTTCGCGCGCCAGCGCGAGCTGCAGCGGGAGGAGCAGCGCCGACGCGCCGAGGAGGCCCTGCAGCGGGCGGAGGAGGCCCGGAAGGCGGCGGAGGCCCCGGCCGGGACCGGGGCCGGGACGGAGATCGTGACGGAGACCGCGGTGGCTGCCGAGGCTCCGGCCGCGTCGGCGGTTGCTGAGGCTCCGGCCGCGTCGGCGGTTCCGGCTGCTCCGGCTGCTCCTGTTACTCCGGCGGTGTCGGCCGCGGAGGAGACGGCCGTGCTGCCGAAGGCGGTCGAGGAGACGGCGGTGCTCCCCAAGGTGGAGGAGACGGCGGTGCTGCCGAAGGTCGAGGAGACCGCAGTGTTGCCGAAGGCGGAGGAGACGGCGGTGCTGCCGAAGGTCGAGGCCGGGCCGGAGCGGTTGGCCGCCGGGGCGAAGCGCGGCGGGTCGGAGGCGGAGAGCACCCGGGAGCTGCCGAAGCCGTCGCTCGACGGGACGGCGGAGCTGCCGAAGGTGCAGGACGCCGCCGGGCGGGTGCCGCAGGGCCTGTTCCGGGACGAGGACGACTCGGCCCGCACCCGTGAGCTGCGGCCCCGGCCGGACTGGGCGGAGGAGACCCCGATGGACGACCTGCCCAGCCTGACGGACAGTCTGCTCGGCTCCCGCGAGGAGTGGGCCCGCTGGGAGGCGGAGGAGCCGCAGCCCGAGCAGCAGGAGGAGCAGCCCAAGCGGGGCTGGCGCCGGCGCAAGGACTGACGCGGCCGCGTGCGCGCGGACGGCGGCGGGCCGGTGGTGCGGGGTTCCCGGGCCACCGGCCCGCCGCCGTCCGGTGGTGCTTCGGTGTTGCGGTGCTTCGGGGCCGTGGTGCCGTGGTGCTGTTCGCGGGGGGTGTCCCCGGGCGGCGTTAGGCTCGTCGGGGTGACGGCGAGGAGGAGCGCGGCGTGAGTGTGTGGGACGACCTGGTCGGCCAGGACCGGGTGGTCGAGCAGTTGCAGGCCGCGGCGCGGGCGGCCCGGGCGACGGCGGCGGCCGGGCGGGGCGAGGCCGTGGCGGGCGCGAACGCCTCGCTGATGACGCACGCCTGGCTGTTCACCGGCCCCCCGGGCGCCGGACAGGTGACGGCGGCCCGGGCGTTCGCGGCGGCCCTGCAGTGCGTCAGCCCGGACCTGGAGCTGGGCGGAACGCCGGGCTGCGGGTTCTGCGACGGCTGCCACACCGTCCTGTCGGGCAGTCACGCGGACGTCAAGCAGGTCCGGACGGACGGCCTGTCGATCGGCGTCGGCGACATGCGCGACCTGGTGCTGCGGGCGTCGAGCTACCCGACCGGCGGGCGCTGGTCGGTGATCCTGGTGGACGCCGCGCACCGGCTGACCGAGTCGGCGGCGAACGCGCTGCTGAAGGGCGTCGAGGAGCCCTCGCCCCGGACGGTCTGGCTGCTGTGCGCGCCGTCGGTGCAGGACGTGCTGCCGACGATCCGCTCGCGCTGCCGTCTGCTGGTGCTGCGCACGCCCCCCGCGGACGCGGTGGCGGACATGCTGGTCCGGCGGGACGACGTCGAGCCGGCGGCCGCCCGGATCGCGGCGCTGGCCGGGCAGGGCGACATCGACCGCTCGCGGCGCCTCGCGGTGGACGAGCAGGCCCGGTCGCGGCGCGCCGAGGTGCTGCGGATCCCGCTGGAGGTCGGCGACATCGGCGGCTGCCTGGCGGCGGCGCAGCGCCTGGTCGACACCGCGAAGGCGGACGCCGAGGCGTTGGCGGAGACCCAGGACGCCAAGGAGACCGACGACCTGAAGGCCGCGTACGGCGCGGCGGAGGGCAGCCGGGCGCCGCGCGGCATGGCCGGTGCGGTGAAGGAGCTGGAGAAGCGGCAGAAGAGCCGGGCGACCCGGACCAGGCGGGAGACGCTGGGCGTCGCGTTGGGCGACCTGCTGGGCTTCTACCGGGACGTGCTGGCCCTGCAGTTGGGCGCTGTCGGGGCATTGTCGAACGAGGACCAGCGGCCGGCCCTGCAGCGGCTGGCCGGGGAGGGCGCCCCCGAGAACACGCTGCGCCGGATCGAGGCGGTGCTGTCCTGCTGGCGGGCGCTGGACCGGAACGTGGACCCGTTGCTGGCGGTCGAGGCGATGACGGTGGCGCTGCGGGCGGGCTGACGGGGCGCGCTCCTGACGAGGCGCGATCCTGACGGGGCGTCGGGCGGCTGCCGGGCAACTGATGGGCGGCTGCTGGGCGGTGCTGCTGACGTGGCGTCAGCGTGCTTGGATCTGTGGGTTCATGGGGCGGTCGGCGGTGGACGGGGCGTCGGCCGGTCGCTCGTTCGAGTGAACGTGGGGAGTCGCCCGTACCTGCCGGGGGTCGGGGGGCGCGCGGTTGTGCACCCTGTGCACTGACCGCGCGTCCGCGTCCGGCGGCCGGTCCTTCCCCGAGGTGGTGCGTCCCCATGCCCCGTTCGCTCCTCGTCCTGTTGTTGCTGGTGGCCGCAGTGGCGGGCAGTTGGCTGGCCCGGTCGGCGATGCTCCGTTGGCGGGACCTGCGGGCGGCGCAGACCTACGAGTTGGCGGCGGAGGCCCGGCCGGTGCTGGTGCGGGCCGGGGCGGCGGCGCTCTGCCTGACCTGCGTGAGCGCGCTCGGCGTGGCGGTGCTGCTGGGGGAGCGTCCGGGGCGGGGCGCGGCGCAGCAGGCGGTGGCGGCGGTCGGGGCGGCGGAGCGACAGGCGGTGGCGGGCAGTGCGGACCGGGCGGCACCCGTGTCCCCGTCCCCGTCCCCGTCCGCGCCGGTTTCGGTGTCGTTCGGGAGCGTGGGCCGGGCGGCCGGCGGGGAGTTGCTGCAGGGTGCGGTGCCCGGGCCGGACGGGCGGGCGCGGACGGTGCGGGTCTGGCTGCCCGCCGAGTACGGGCAGGACCCGGCGGCCCGGTTCCCGGTGATCGTGCTGCACGCCGGGACGGCCGGGCGCACCGCGGACGCCGACCTGCCGGACGTCTTCGACGGCGTGGCCTCGGCCGTGCAGCAGGGCAAGTCCCGCCCGTTCGTGGTGGTCGCCCCCGAGGCGCCCAGCGGCACCGGCCACCCCTGCGACCTGGTCGCGGCCGCCCCGCAGGCCGTCGCCGACGACGCGGCGCTGCGCACCGCCGTGGGCGCGGCCTTCCGCACCCTGCCGGCCGGCCCCGGCGGCTGGAGCGTCCTCGGGGTGGACGCCGGTGCCCCCTGCGCGGCGGCCGCCGGCCTGGCCCGCCCCGACCTGTACGGCGCGGCCGCCGCGGTCTCCGGCCGGTACGACGCGAAGGCGCTGGCCGGGGCGGCGGCCGAGGCCCCGGGGGCGGTGACGGCCCGGCTGCTGCTGGCCTCGGCGAAGCGGGACGGCGACGCCTCGGCCTCGGCCCAGGCGGTGCAGTCGGCGCTGCGGGACGCCCGGTCGCGGGCCGAGGTGCGGACCTCCGACGTGGTGCAGGACTACACGGCGGACCGGGAGCGGCTGCGGCTGGTGCGGGTCGCGGTGCAGTACCTGGCGGAGAAGCTGGCCAAGCCGTGAGCGGTGGGTGCGGTCGTCCAGCGGCGGCAGGGGCGGTCAGAGGCGGTCAGGGGCGGTTGGGGGTGGTCAGAGGCGGTCGGGGTGGTCGCGGTGGTCAGGGGCGTTAAGGGTGCGGCCGTTCGGCGGGGCGGGTTGGTGCGATCGGCGGTGTGATGATCGGCCGGGCGGGGGTGGGTGCGGGGCGGCCAGGACGGGTGTGCGCGGCGGGTGCGGCGGTGGCGACTAGGCTCGGCCCTCCCGGTGTCGGCCGGGGCCGTCGGGCTGGCAGGGCCGGTCCGCGCCGAGGGGAGAGGACCCAACTGATGAGAGTCGCCCGCACCGGGCTGGTGCCCGCCGCCGCGCTGGTGGCCGTGGCCTCGCTGCTGCTCGCGGGCTGCACCTCGGGCCATCCGGCGCCGGGCGCCGCCCCCGGCAAGTCCGCCGACAGCCTGCCCGGCGCCTCGTCCTCGCCGGCGGCCGGCGCGACCCCGTTGGAGCCGCTGCCCGTTGAGCCGTCGGCCGCTCTCGCCCCTTACTACGCCCAGCAGTTGAGCTGGAAGGCGTGCGAGTCGGACTTCGAGTGCAGCACCTTCAAGGTGCCGCTGGACTACGCGCACCCCGGCGACGGCCACGACGTGGTGCTGGCCGCGATCCGCCGCCCGGCGGCCGACAAGGCGCACCGGCTGGGCTCGCTGCTGCTCAACCCGGGCGGCCCGGGCGGCTCCGCCGTCGAGTACGTGCAGAGCATCGCGGGCCGCTACGACTCCGGCGTCCGGGCCGGCTACGACCTGGTGGGCTTCGACCCGCGCGGGGTGGGGAAGTCCGCGCCGATCACCTGCCTGGCCGGTGACCGGATGGACACCTACACCGCCACCGACCTCACCCCCGACGACCGGGCCGAGACCGACGCCCTGGTGGCCGTCGACAAGGAGTTCGCGGCCGGCTGCGCGAGCAGGGCCGGCGACCTGCTGGGCCACGTCTCGACCGTCGAGGCGGCCCGGGACATGGACGTGCTGCGGGCGCTGGTGGGGGACCGGAAGCTCAACTACGTCGGCAAGTCGTACGGCACCTTCCTGGGCGCCACCTACGCCGGACTGTTCCCGAGCAAGGTCGGCAAGGTGGTGCTGGACGGCGCGATGGACCCGTCGCTGGACGCCGCGGCCGGCAACCTGGCCCAGGCCGGGGGCTTCGAGACCGCCTGGAAGGCGTTCGCGAAGGACTGCGTCAAGCGCAGCGACTGCCCCGTCGGCCGCACCGAGCAGGAGGCCGGGGACCGGCTGACCGCGCTGTTCAAGAAGCTCGACGCGCAGCCGCTGCCGACCGAGGAGACCCGGCCGCTGACCGAGGCGCTGGCGCTCACCGGCGTGGCCCAGGCGATGTACGCCGAGGCGCTCTGGCCGTACCTGCGCTCGGCGCTCACCACCGCCCAGGCCGGTGACGGGAGCGGGCTGCTGAAGCTCGCCGACCAGTACTACGGGCGCTCCAAGGACGGCAGCTACGAGAACCTGATGTTCGCCAACATGGCGGTCAACTGCCTCGACCTGCCCGCCCCGTTCGCCGACCCGGCCGGGGTCACCGCGGCGGTGCCCGCGTTCGAGAAGGCGGCGCCGCACTTCGGCCGGGACATGGCCTGGATGGCGCTCGGCTGCGCGTACTGGCCGGTCAAGGCGACCGGTGCCCCGCACACCGTCCGGGCCGCCGGGGCCGACCCGATCCTGGTCGTCGGCACCACCCGGGACCCGGCCACCCCGTACGCCTGGGCGAAGTCGCTGGCCGGGCAGCTGGAGTCCGGGCGGCTGCTCACTTACGAGGGCGACGGTCACACCGCCTACCAGCGGCGCAACACCTGCATCGACGACTCGGTCAACCGCTACCTGCTCGGCGGGGAGGCTCCGGCCAACGGGAAGGTCTGCACCGACTGACCGACCGGTCTTTCGGCCAGGCTGTCCGCCTGCTCGCCGGGACTGTGTCCGATCAGTCATGTCAGGAGTGTCCACGTACGAAGGGGCTGGCAGCTACCATGGCGCAGCCCCTTCGGCGTACCCGCTCCCGCCCGCCTCCTGGAGACCGCAGTGCTCGGAGTCCACGACCTGGCCACCTACGTCCTCGGCGCACTGGTCATCGTCCTGCTGCCCGGACCCAACTCCCTCTACGTGCTCTCGGTCGCCGCCCGCAAGGGCGTCCGCACCGGCTACCGCGCCGCCTGCGGTGTCTTCCTCGGCGACCTCGTCCTGATCAGCCTGACCTCGCTCGGGGCCGCCTCGCTGCTCCGGGCCAACCCCGCGGTCTTCGCGGTGGTCAAGTTCGGCGGCGCGGCGTACCTGCTCTGGATCGGCCTCGGCATGCTGCGGGCCGCCCGGCAGATGTGGCGCGAGCGCGCGCAGCCCGCGGCGGTCGCGGCGGAGGACGGCGCGGCCGGCGAGGACGCCGAGCGGCCCTTCCGGCGGGCCCTGGTGATCAGCCTGCTCAACCCCAAGGCGATCCTCTTCCTGCTCTCCTTCTTCACCCAGTTCGTCGACACCTCCTACGGCGCCCCGGCCCTCTCCTTCGCCCTGCTCGGCGGCGTCCTGCAGACCTTCTCCTTCCTCTACCTCTCCCTGCTGATCTTCACCGGCACCACGCTCGCCACCGCCTTCCGCCGCCGCAAGCGCCTCTCCGCCGGCCTCACCTCCTCCGTCGCCGTCCTCTTCGCCGGCTTCGCCGCGAAGCTCGCGGTCTCCTCCGCCTGACCCCGGCCGCCCCGCGCCCCGTGCGGATCACCTCCGGAAACTGTGTAGACTGGCCCGCGTTGCCGATGCGAACCTTGCCCCCACGGGGCCGGTCCGACCGGCTTCGGCGCCGCCTTAGCTCAGTTGGCCAGAGCAACGCACTCGTAATGCGTAGGTCATGGGTTCGAATCCCATAGGCGGCTCCATGATGAACCCCAGGTCAGGCCGCTGACCTGGGGTTTTTCTGTGCCGTCGGCCTTGGGATTCGAGGCGAATCGGGCACCGGGGCCCTATGCATCGCAATGCGTAGGTCGTCGGTACGCCAGCGTTATAGTTCACCGGTTGGCTTCCTTTGACCTGCCCTTTTGTCTCAGATTCCGCTCCGCCTGACGCACTGCCGGGTGCGACGTGCGGCCATTGTGCGGCCGTCGCTGCAGAGTGGTTGCCAGGTGGGCCGTCTGCAGCGTGCTCACGAGGTCAGTTGTGGGCGCTGCCGCTGTACAGGTCCAACAACTAGCGGTCGGTGGAGCGCGGGGTGATCGCTGCTTCATGGCTGCCGTGTGGGTCGCACTGAGGCTTGATGTGGCGCATGCGGACCTCGGCAACGAGTGAATCGAGGGTACCCAGTTCCGCAGAAAGAAGCCCGGTACAGGCCCAGATGCGCTATCTATGGGTGGCGCTGACGGTGTGCGGACTGGGGGAGGCGCCGTGGGAACGGCCGAGATGGACCGGCTGGTCGAGTACTTTTTCTGCGATCCCATGACTGCAGTCGGACGGTACAAGGCGCTCGCCGGGAAGAGCGTCGAGGAGTGCGGCCATGAGCTGATCCCTGAAGCTCTGTACCGCTATGACCTCATCGACGCCTCGAAGTTCCCGGTGACGCTCCAGCTGTACCGGGGTATCTCCGCCATCGCGGGTCATTTGTGGGAGCAGGAGGTGCGCGTCCTGTTGCGGGCGGCCGCGCTGCGGCACCCGGCACTGCCGGAGATCGTCACCGGCGGATACCGGGACAGTGCAGCGACCGGCGCGGCGGGCTTCAACATCAGCGGGTTCGCGTATGTGGTGACCAAGGGGGCTGTGGCCAGCTTGGCGGACGCGCGACTGGTGGAGGGGCTCCGGGCGGAGCCAGCGGTGGCGGTGCGACAGTTCTTCTTCCTCGCCGATGCCCTGTCTGTGCTCCACGGCCAGCGGATCGTGCATCGGAACCTGTGGCCCGGCAGTATCGACGTCCATCACGACCCGGTCATGCCCGCAGGCCCCGAGCGGTTGCAGCTCCGGCTGTCCCGGTTCGAGATGAGCGCGATCATCGGGAATCTGCTCCGGGCCACGGAGATGGACAGCGAGGAAGCGCCGAAGGAGGTCACGCGGCTCCTACTCGGCCAGGACGCCGAAGCCTTGGCTTACTGTGCTCCTGAGCGGTTGGCCTACCTGTTCCCCGAAAAGGGCGCCGAGGCCGCCGACGGCCAGAGTTCTGACGTTTTCAGCCTCGCCGCCACCGTCGCGGAGTGGTTCCTGCCCGAGAAGCCGGGCCCGGCCACGCCGTCCGGCGTTGATGCGGCGGGTGCCGGGGCCGCAGAACTGCCGCAGTGGGCGCGGAACCGGCACGCAGCGCTCCGGCAGGCCCTGGAGCGGCACCGGGACCTGCCCGAGCAACTCCGGTTGCTGCTTGTCGACATGCTCTCCGCCGACCACAGTGCACGGCCCACGAGCTTCGAGGTGGTGACGCGGATCAGCAGTCACTACGAGGAGTTGTCGGCCTACTGGAACGAGGCAGCGGACGTCCAGAAGCCGTACCTGGTGACGTTCCTGCCCGCAGAGTCCCGGCAGACGCTCTACCACTGGGGGTGGCTAACGCACGATCCGGAGAGCCTGGAAGGCCGGTACGAGCTCACCGAACTGATCGAGAAGGACCTCCGTGGGGCCCGCCTGGTGCACGCACCGCACGGCGCGTTGCCGTATATCGTGAGCGGCGACCGTAAGTCCAAGCAAGGCGCACAGTACCTCCTGATCGGGAAGCGAGCGGCCTGGTTCTGCGACAGGTGGCGACCGTACAGTCCGCTGGGCACTGCGCTGGGCCCGCCGACCGACGACACGCTTGTCATCAAGTACCAAGTTGACATGGGAAGTTCGGCAGGCCGGGCGATCAAGGAGGACAGCGCCCGGTCCAGGTTTAACCGCACCGTTCCCTCGGTCGACGCAGTGGCACACGACATCCACCCGGGAGAGTTCGAGGCGGCTCGGAGCGGCCGGCCCAAGTGGACTCCGCTGATCGAGGCCATCGCGCGGGCCGTGGTCGACTCGCCCACCGATCTCCTCTACGAGCAGGCGTTCGACTGGCTGCTGAGCTTCCAGGAGGTGGAGCTGCAGGCCCGGGAGTACGCCTATGTCGTCGACCGCGAGACGGTCGGCGGCCGGTACCTAACACTGCGCCTCGACATCGACCGCGATGACGCGCGCAAGCATCGTACCGGGATGCTCACCAGCTATTTCTCCGACCCCCAGCTCCGTCCGGCGATGGGGGACTTCTTCGCGGCCTTCGGCAACTCGGAGGAGGGCGGGGACATCGAGGTACTGGAGGACCGCAACGGCGCGCCTCGCTATCCGCGTGGCCCTCAGACCCTGGTCAGCTTGGACGGGCAGCAAGGCGAGCAGGCGATCCGGGTCCGGTTGCGGGGTGATGCCCGCAAGTTCCCGGAGCGCGGGTGGATCCGGCCCGCCGGGGACCTGGGCAGTTCGGTCGCTTACCGCCGTCAGCTGCACGCGCGTTGGAAGCTGCTGGACAACAAGGTGCTCCTCCAGCAGCTGCAGAATCCGACCACGATCCGCGGCCTGCCGGAACGGTGGAAGGACGCCGGCGCCGGCCTGGTCGGTGGCGACGCGGTCACCGACATGCTGGTCTCCCAACCGTTCTTCGCTCTGCAGGGGCCGCCCGGGACCGGGAAGACCGAGATGACCGCGCGTGCCGTCGTCGCCTATCTCCGGCAGGAGCCCGCCGCCCGGGTCCTGGTCTCCGCCCAGTCCAACTGGGCGCTGGACAACCTGGCCGCGCGGATCCTCGACCGGCTGGCTTCGCCGGACACGGAGGCCGGGGAGCCCACGGACGACCTGGTCACCGGGGACGTGATCGCGCTGCGGGTCATCACGTCCTCCTCCGCTGACCGGGTCAGCAAGCGGTTGCAGCCCTTCCGGCCGGCCGCCCTGGCCGAGCAGAGGTCGCACAACCTGCAGCGCTTCGCGGACAGGGCGAGCAAGGAACCCGGCCTGTCCGACGACGAGCAGTCGTTGCTGCGGGAATGGCGTGGAGTGGCCGCCAAGGCGGTGCCCGAGCTGACGGATCGCATCCGTCGGTCGGCCAACCTGGTGTTCGCGACCTGCTCGTCGGCGGACCCCGAGCACATGTCCGTGACCGGCAACGCCGATCCGTTCGACTGGGTGCTGATCGAGGAGGCGGCCAAGGCCTGGCCGACGGAGATCGCCATTCCGCTGTCCCAAGGGCTGCGGTGGACCCTGATCGGCGACCACCATCAACTCCCGGCCCACCGGCGGATCGACGTCGAGCGCTTCCTGCAAGGATGCGTGGGCCATTCCGACCCCACGCTGGCGCTGCACGGCTCCCGCAGCGCCGAGTACCTGCGTGTCTTCAATCTCTTCGGCAGTCTTTTCGATCAGCCTGCCTCGGCGTCGGGGCTGGCAGGCACGGAGCTGTCCCGTCCGGTCCGGGTGCTCGACACCCAGTTCCGGATGAACCGGCCGATCGGCGAACTGATCAGCCAGGTCTTCTACCCCGACCCCGACCCCAAAGCACCGCCCAGACGGGGGCTCATCCGCACTGGCAAGACCGACGACCCGCACCGCTTCACCGCGCCGCGCTGGCTGGCTGGGCAGTCGCTGATCTGGCTCGACACCGCAGCGCTGCCCGAGTGCGATGACGAGCCCGCCTGGAAGAACCGGGGGGAGGTCGAGGTGGTGGGTGAGCTGGTGTCCAGACTCGACCCGCGACCCCGGCCACGGGACGGCGCGATCACCCACGATGCCCTCGCTCTGCTGACGCCGTACCGCCAGCAGAGCGAGCTGCTGCGGGCTCGGAACGACCTGGCGCCCTTCGTGCACACCGTGCACGCCTTCCAGGGCCGTGAGGCGGAGGCGGTCGTGGTGTCCCTGGTCCGCGACCGGAACCGGTCCGATTCGCTGGACCGGCCCTGGAAGAACCTCGGCCATCTGGTCCAGCCCGACCTGGTCAACGTCATGTGCTCACGCGCCCGGCAACTGCTCGTGCTGGTGGGGAACTTCGCACACTTCGCCGACAGCGGCGTGGAATTCTGGAAGCAGGTCTGCGGTGTCTTCGAACAGCACGGCAAGGTCCTGCCCGCCGGGCAGGTGTTCAATGGCTGACCGGGTTGCGACGGCGGTCGGCCGCCGACATCCGGTGGGGGAGGAACAGCAGTGGGAAGTATGACCGTCAGTGTGCCGTGCGTAGTGGTGCCGGTCGAGGTGACCCTCGGCTACGGCAAGTTCGTCTCCCCGATCGAACTGGTGGTCCTGAAGAAGCTCACACTTCCCGACGGCAACTCCACGGATGCCGCCGTCTACGGCGCCCACGAGCTGGCGCGGAGCCTCGGACTCGGCCAGCGGCTCACCCTGGACATCATCTCGGACCTGTGGCACAAGAACTACATCACAGTCGACCTCTCGCGCGGTGTGGTGCGGGCGACCGACCACGTCCGGTCCCAAGCCGCACAGCAGAAGCTGGCCGCGTTGGAGGGCGCGGAGGAGCAGTGGGCCGAGTACCAGCTCATGGTCGACTGCCTCACCGGCACCCTGATGCCGGTCGCGGGCCACACCCGCCCGCAGGAGGGCCACGTCGTCGTTCCGGTGCCCGACGACTGGGGCGTCGCGGACGGGTTCTCCCACGCGGAGCTGGCAGAGGCGTTGCACGAGCACCTGCGCCGGGAACGCCGCTCCGACCGCTCCGGCCTACAAGCCCGCGAGAGGCGCGTGCTCACCGCCCAGATCGTGCCGGCCGTACGGCGGCCTCCACTAGAGCAGCGCTGGCTCCCGTTGAGCATCAACGTTGGCTGGGACCATGACGCGCAGCGAGTACGGCTCTTCTCCGAGGACGGGTCCTTCCCCACGACGAGCCGACTCCGGGTGCTCAGCCAGATCGCGGGGCTCGTGGATGAGTCCCCCGAGAGCCCCTTCGCGTCTCAGGTCCGGCGTGCCATCGACGGCCAGCTCGTGGACACACCCTCGCTGGAAACGGCTCTGAGCCGCTTCGAGCACTCGGCCGGTACGCTCGCTGAGGCGGCCCAGGACACCCTCGGGCAGCGCCACCGGGAGCTCGCCGGGCAGGCCCGGCAGGTGACGGAGCTGCTGCGCATGCGCGTCGCGGCAGAGGTCCGGACGAAGGTCGTGGTCGACCCGGCCGGGCACCATGAAGCCGTGACCGACCTGATCGAGTCGGCCCGGGAGCAACTGGTGCTGGTATGCCCGCAGCTCGGGTACGAGCGCATGCACGAAATATTTGAACCGTTGAAGCGCGCCCTGCTCGGCGGCGTGCGGGTGATCGTGCTGTGGGGGGACAGCCAGCGCAGCGAGCTCCCCAAGGAAGTCCAGAACCTCCTGACCGACCTGCGTCGGCAGGGCCGCGGAAATCTCGTCTGGTCGTACCGGCCGAGCCGGACACGTGCCTGCCTGATGGTCTGCGACGATCGTGCCGCGCTTGTTACTGGCTTTCCGTTCCTCGCGCAGTCGCCGTCGCGGCACGGGCGGGCAGGCCGAGACCGGCAGAACCGTGCTCGCCAGCTGGGACTGCGGATCGAAGCCCCGACGTCCGAGGCCTGCGAGCCCATTGAGGCACTGCTGCACTGGTCCAGGACGACTGTGCCGGACTACCTCGAAGGCCAGCGCGTCCGGGTGCGGCACGGCGACTTCCGGCTGGGACACGACGGCTCCGCAGCCGACCGAAGCGAAGGCGCGGGCGCTCCTTGGGAACCGCGGGTGCCCGAACTGCCGGTTGAGCCCCCGCCGTCGGCGGACGGGGCACCCCTGTCGAAGGCGGTGCGCCTGATGTGGAGCCAAGCCTGGACGGAATACGCGGCAGCCCTGCGGCGGGAGCTGCGGGCCAGGTCGCTTCCGTCAGCGGTCGTCCAGATCGACGGGGCGCACCGGGAAGCGCTCTGGCAGGCCCTGCGGAACACGCGGACCAGGCTGATCCTGTCGTCGGCCCGGATCGGCCCCGACGCGTTCGACTCCCGGACCGCCGCCGCGATCGGCAGGCTCCTGGCCGCGGACGTCGAGGTGACCGTCGCGCACGGCAGACAGGGCGACGGCACCGGCGTGGCCGAGGGGCCGCGCCGACTGCTGGCCGAGCTCCGCGCGCACGACGGGGGGAAAAACCTGAAAGTCACCCAGCAGGCCACCAACGCCCGGGTGATGGTGTGGGACGACGAGGTACTCGTGGGCAGCTTCGACCTGCTGTCAGTCGGGGCCCGGGCCCCCGGGGTACCCCGGCGTATGCCCAGCGAGGTCGGCCTGCGGCTGGTCGACCCGCACGCGGCGGCGGAGCTGGCCAGGGCAGTTCACGGGGCGGCCGCGTCGGAGGGCGCGGAGCTTTCAGCGGAGCAGCGGGCGGCCGACCCCGAGGATGAGGTGCAGCCGACCCTGTCCCACGCCCAGCGGTTGGTCAATGAGGGAGCTCAGGTGACCCCGCCGGGCGATCCGGTGGCCTTGGCGGCGCTGGCTCGGTCCCATCTCGACGGCCTGCTGGAGCATGACTCGGAGACGGCCTGGTCGTTGCTGAACGCCCTGTCCGAGAACGAGGCGCACCACCTGCTGCGACCGGCCGCCGCCCATCTGATCACTCAGCAGCCCGACGGGTCGCAGGCCCGCCGCTGGCGGCGATGGCTGATGCGCGACCTCTGGGAACGCGAGGAGTTCACCGGGGCCACGGTGCTCCGTGCCGCCATCCGGGGCGACGACATCAGGCCGCGGTTGCCACTCGTGCTCGCGGCCGCCGCCCGTGGTGACGCCTACTTCGGCGAGGCAGTCGACCGTGCGGCGCTGGAGATCAATGAGTCCTTGGCCGCGGGCCGGCCCTGGGCCGTCGCGGAGGCGGCCGCGCTGGCCTGCCTGTGTGCGAGTGAGATTCTGGTGGAGAGTCAGGGCGACGCCGCGGCCGATGCCCTGCGGTTCTTGGAACCTGACCTCGCGGCACCGTGGTCGGCGTTGTCCCGGCTGGCGAGGGAGCACGCGGCCACTGGGCTGGGTCCGATACCGACGGCCGAGCTGGTCGCTCTGACCGACGGCAAAATGCACCGGCGCGATGTCGCCGCTGCCTGGCAGGAGCTGGACCGGCGCCATCAGCGCGCTGCACAGGTCACCTTCCGCTTCCTGTCCGGCACCCGAACCCACGCCCAACTGTTCCGGCCCGATGGCGACTTCGGCGAGCTCCGGAGCATCCTCGACCGGAAGGACGAGGAGGCCGTCCGGCAGTGGCTGCACACGCATCCGGCGGGCGAGGCGGACCGCATCCTGGACCGGGCCACCCGCTCGGTCGAGTCGACGCGCGAGCTGCCGCTCATGATGAACAACCAGCGGACCAACTTCGTCGCCCGGCTCGCCGAGATCAGTGAGGGCGCCGCCGCCTTGGTCGGGCTGCTGGACGCAGGCGGTTCGGCGGACTCCGGCCGGCTGGCCGACTTCGCGCCGACCGCCCGCAGGCTCGCCGAGCTCCTGCCTTCGGCCGTCGCGGGCGCGGACGCCCTGGACGGCCCGGAAACGGTGCTGGCACGTGCGATGCTACGCCGACTGCAGCATGTCGCGAACTGGGGAGGCTCCTTCTGATGTCCGAACCGCACGACCCGTCCGCCACGCAGTCCGTTCCGCGTGGCCTGATCGCCCGCTGGTCGGAACGGTGGCGCTACCCCGCGCTTCTGACGCTCGATGCGACGACCCCGGAGGGGAGCGAACTGGACGCGGTGGCGGCGGCCGACGCCATCGCCCGAGGCCTGGCCCATCCGGTCGTGACACCCGACCAGACGGCACGGTCGCTCTTGGAAGCGGGGGAGTTCACGGCTGTCCGGGGGGTGCCGAACTGGTCCGATCCCGATGGAGCCACGGTCTCCGCTATCGCTGAGGCCAAAGCTCGCCTGGGTCGGCGTCTCGACCAGCTCGGTCGGCGTGCCGCGCGGGTCGGACACAACGGGGCCCTCACCTCGAAGGAGCTGGAGAAGCTCGTCGAACGGCGGGCGCCCGACGCGGAGGCGGAGTTGGACCGGTGGCGGACGGAACTGGACACGGCCGAGCGGCAGTGGCGGGATGATCTGGCGGACCGGCTGAACGTGGCTATGGAGGACAACTGGGAGCGCACCGACAGCGAGAGCTCCGATCCGGCCCGTGAGGGGTGGCGGCGAGCGGTCCAGAACTGTCTGGATCACGGTGAACTAGCCGCCGCGGAAAGGCTCTTGACCGCTGGCCCGTCACCAGATCCGGCGGGCGGCCCGAGCACTGTCCCGTCTCGGAGGGCTTGGCCGTGGGCGGACTCCCCGCTCGGAGAGATCCTGACCTGGTACGACGGATCGGCCGCCACCCGCCCCGAGTTCGACACCCGCTGGCGGCCCAGGACCGAATCCGGGACCGCCCTGGTCCGGGCGCTGCACGAGCTCTTCCACGGACCGTCCGAGGAATGGGTACGGAGTTTCGCGAAGGCCTTGGACACCCATCTCGGTGCCGATGCCGCCCGGCACCCCGTCAAGGCGAAGGGGCGCGGATTCGAGACCAGGCTCTCCGGGGTGGCCGACTACCAGCGGATCCCCCAACTGGCGCTGCCTCGCAGCCTCCGGCTGTACGTGGGGCCGGACAGCTGGGCGCCAACGGAGCCGGGCCCGGCGGCCTGGCTGGTGTTGCAGACACAGGCGAGTGCGGAGCAACTGGCGCAGCGGCCGCCGGGCGTGGCCGTGCTGGACGCCCGGACGGTGCTCCAGCTGGCGGCGTCCGATGCCCAGGACGACGCGACCCGCCGCAGCCACCGGGCGGTTCACCTGCTGCGGGCGATTGGCCGGGGCCTGCGGGTCGTCGACGTGGTCGGCCAGGAGCCCCCGGACGACCCGCAGGGGCCGACCGCCCACCCGCACGAGGAGCGCGAAGACGTCGCCTGGTGGCTCGACCTGCTGGGCGTCGGCTACAGCGAGACGATGGTGGACGCGCTGCTCTACGACACCAGCGGCCACCCGCTCGCCCTGCGGGCCGCCCTGGCCGGGCTGCTGCCGGACGACAACCGGCCCGCCGAACTGACACTGGTCACACTCGACGAGTGGCGGGCCGACGCCGTGGCACAGACCGCCTTCCGCGACGCGGTGGTCGCCGCTGCGTTCCTCGGTACGGACCGGGAAGCGGCGGCGGTCCTGTGGGCGGTCCTGCTCCTCGTTCGCGACGACCCGAACACGCAATTGTCGGTAGACGACGTCGAATTGGTGGTCGAGAGCGCCGCCGAGGTGCCGCGGTCGGAGGATGGCCGCCTTCCGGTGGAGTTCGAAGCTGCGTTGTCCCGGGTGGTCGCCGCCGGGTTCCTGAACGAGGAGCAGGAGGCCGATGCCCGCCGGTACCGGTGGCACGGACCGGGTCTGGCCGCGCTGCTCGGAGGACCGGACCCGTTTGTGCTGGAGGCACGGCTCGCGAAGGACCTGTGGGACCTTGCCGACCGCCAGGTCCGCAGCGACCGGAATGCGGAGCTGGAACTCCTGGCCGTCCGTGACTCCTATGGCCACAAGCTGACCAACGACCTGACCGGCATGGCCGGGCAGGTTGAACGGCTGGTTCGAGCGGGCCGGGACGGGGAGGATCTGTCGGAACAACTGCGCGGGTTGCAGCAGTCATTGGCGTCCGCCAGGGAGACCGAGCGGCGCACTCGGGACCGCACGGCGCTTCTGAAGGACCTTCGACCTGAGGCCATCGATCTGGGGATCGAGCTCAAACGCTGTCGCAACGGCGTCTTCAACGATGCGCCCGCCCACGTGGAGGTCGACCTGGACGTCGAAGCTGACGACAGGGTGGTGGTCTGGGGAAGCGGCCCGCAGCTCAGGATCGCGGTGGGCAATCTTCTCGACAACGCGCTGCGTGAAGTGCAGGACCGACCCGACGGCCGGATCCGGATTACTCTCGGGCTGGTCCGCCGAGGTGCCGACGGGGCGATGAAGTCCGTGGCAAGGATCGACATCGAGGACAACGGGGCCGGCATTCCCGCAGAGTATCTGCCGGGCCTCAACAACCGGGCCGACTGGAGCGCCGGGCCAGTGGTGCCACATCCTCGGGGCAGCGGCCGTGGTGTGCAGGACACGCGAGGTTTCATCGAACGGCACAACGGCACACTCGAGTTCCTGCCCGGCTCAGAGGAACTCGGCGGTGCCCACGCCAGGATCGAACTGCCGGTGTCCGCAGTCGGCACCCCGTAGCGGTCCGTCAGGTTGATCAGCCTCGGCCGAGCATCTGTCGCACGGTATGGCGGAGGTCGAGGTCGAAATCCTCGCCTCCGCCCTTGATGCAGATCCCCGACAGGCCGAAGCGTTCGGTCAGAGCCTTGCGCCTGGCCTCGACATTGCCACCGGGGAAGTAGGCGGTGAGCAGGATACGGGGAATCCCGCGCTCCTTGAGGTCGAGGAGGACTTCGTAACCATCCTGGTCGTCGTTGCTCTCGGTGAGGTGGCGATCGACGAGAGCGCCGTCGAACAACGGGGGGCGGTCAGCCAGGAGCTGGAAGTACTCCGACATGCTGTGCGCCACGGTGGTGTCGTAGTGCCTGAGCCACTTGACGAGGGACTCGGCCATGCCCGGATGATCCTCGACGATCAACAGCCGCGGCCGGGCCGAAGGAACCCGGCCCGGGTGCAGGGTGTCCGCAGTCCGCACGGCGGGATCCGTGGGGAACCGTTCGACGAAGGCCAGCCAGCCCTCGACGTCATGGCCCTGCTCGAACAGGCGGCCTGCCGCCTCGACGACCTTGCTGCGGGCATCGAGCGCCTTCTGCCAGTGGCGCCTGTCGATGCCGCAGTGGACGATCTCGGGGTCACCGCGCCAGATCGCGAGCAGGGGTACCAGGTCCTCGACACTGGGATCCTGGCCCAACCGTGCCACCAGGCCGGGGAACTCCAGGGCGTCCAACCGGAGCTGCCCCTTGGGGAGCGAGTAGGCGCCGTTCAGTTTGTTCGGCAGGACCACCCCGTGGGGGCTGAGAGCGTCCCGAACGATCTTGGCCGTCTGGGAGAGGGCATTGATGCTGCCGCCGCGCGGCATCACCGTCAGGAGGTGTTCGCCGTGCAGTGGGGCTCCTTGGGCGAAGACGAGCCGTAGGAGCAGCGCGGCGGGCCCCTCGGAGAGCCGGGTCGTCCCACCGGCCTCGCTGTGCACCGTCAGTTCTCCCAGCGCGGCCACGTAGGGAGCCTGCTGTCCGGCAAGTCCGTCCGACATGGCAGAACAGTAGCGTGTGCCAGATCTGAGTGACGGTTAACTATCGGATTTGGCAGCTGAATTGAACTCAGGACGAGTGTCGTTGGTGAGCTCAGTGCCGAGAGGTTCCCTGGTCCTCGTCAACAGTTCGCCGATCGGCCCAGGGGCCGACGCGGAAACCGGAGGAATCAGTCATGGCGTTCATCTCGTTCAAGTCCGGCCTCGGTGTCGGAGCGGCGTCGGTCGGCGCCTACGCCACCGGTCTGGCGCTGTGGCAGGTGGTGGTGATCGGCGTGGCCACGCTGCTCGTCACCGTCCTGCTGAAGCTGCTCGTCCTGGAGTGGTTCTCCCGTAAGAGCCCTGGTGTTCGTGGTGACGTGCTTGAGTTTGCCGGCCTGCTCTTCCCGGCATCGGAGGACAACCCGCCGGCTCAGGTCGAGCCCGGCACCGGCGCGCGCCGTCGTCGAAGCCGAGTGCGGGCTCGTAAGTAGCGTCCGTTGGCTGCCCCGGAAGGTCTGCTCTTCCGGGGCAGCGGCTATATCGGGCCGGCGCCGCCCGGTTGTGGAGTGCCAACATCCTGGATGTTGGCCGAATTGGGGGCCTCGGTGTGGCCATGTGCGGCCGGTGTGCGGCCGGACGCCTTTGGACGAGGTAACACGGGGCGGGGCAGGTCAACGAGCCGCATGTGCTCTGATCAGGCAGAACGGTACGGTGGAGCACGATCCGGTACCAGCCGTCACGAAGCCTCGTGGTCTCGTAATGCGTAGGTCATGGGTTCGAATCCCATCGGCGGCTCGGACGGCGAAAGCCCGGATCACGTTCCTCGTGGTCCGGGCTTTCGCCTTTTTCGGCGTGGTGCCGGAGGGGGATGCCGGCGGGGCGGTGGGGTCGGGGGTCGGTGGGGGTGCGGGGGTGGTGGGGTGCGGGGGTTTTACGTGCAAGGTTGTTTGATTATCTGGTGGGGTGGGGCTCCGGTTTGTGGGGGGCTGATATGACAACTCCCAGTACGGTGCGGTTGGTTGAGGGGTCAACAAGGGTTCGGTGGACTTGTTCTGCATACGGGGGGTCCGATAAAACAGGCATGGTTGTATGATTTGGCGCGGGGGCGCGCAGGTCGGCACGGCCTACGGCGGCTTTGCCGTGCGTGCGGATAGGTGGGTCCGGGAGAGAAGGCAGGTGCCCAGATGCAGACGCGGTCCAGCCAGACACGGCAGACCCTGGTCGAGGCCACGGCGGAGCTGATCGCCAACGGGGCGCTCGCCGATGCCGGACTGGTCAACATCTGTGCCCGGGCGGGGGTGACCCGCGGTGCGCTGTACCACCATTTCGCCTCCACCGCCGAGCTGGTCGCGGAGGTCTACGCGCAGGCCAGGGCGCGGGTGCTGACCCTGATGGAGGCGGCCTTCGAGGGGGAGCCCGCCGGGGCCCCCGAGCGCTTCCTGGTCGCGCTGTTCGGCGCCGTGGCGGGGGAGGAGATCGTCCGGGCCGGCCTGCGGCTGGCCGTGGACGGCTCGGAGCGTCCGCCGCAGCTGCGCGACGAGCTACTGGCCGAGGTGCGGGCCCGGCTGGTGGAGGCGCACGACGGGCGCTCCGCGGGCGAGGACCTGGCGGACCTGATGGTGGTGGTGGCCGCCGGCCTGGAGTCGCTGGGCCGGGCCGACGCCGCCTGGTGGGAGGCCGCCGCCTCGGAGCGGATGTGGCGGCTGCTGCGCCCGCTCTGCGACACCCCGGCCGGCGTGCAGGTGCGGGTGCCGCCGTCCGCCGCCGTCACGGTGCTGGGCGCGGACACCGAGCCGGCCGGCGCGAACTGAGCACAAGATGTCCGGACGCACGGGTGCCCCGCGGCCGACGGCCGCGGGGCACCCGCACGGGGGGTGGGAGAGTGGTCAGGAGGCGACGGCCACCGGGATCGGCGGCGTCGTCCGCAGGCGGCCGAGCAGGCCCGGGATGACCAGGCCGGGGAGCAGGAAGTCCCAGAAGGCGCCGACCCGTTCGGGCAGGTCCTGGCGGTCCGAGTAGGCCCGGGACATGATCTGCAGGCCGGTGAAGGACCCGACGATGGTGGCCGTCGCGGCATGCACGTCGGTGCCGGGGAGCAGCTCGTTCTGCGCCTCGGCCTGCTTCAGCAGGCCCAGGACGGTCTCGACCGACTGCTCGTACGCCGTCAGCGGCGGGTAGCCGAACGAGGTCTGTTCGATCGTCAGGCGCACGCTCGCCCGCAGCACCGGGTCGGTCCGCAGCCGGTCCGCGAAGCGCAGCGTCAGGTCGATCATCGCCTGGATGCGCACCGGGTGGTCGGGCGGGGCGAGGGCCTCCGCGTGGGCGTCGACCAGGGCGAGCGCGATGGCTTCCTTGGACGGGAAGTGGTGGTACAGCGAGCCGCGGGTCAGCCCGGTGTGGGCCAGGATCTCGTTGGTGCTGGCCGCCTCGTAGCCGCGTTCGTCGAAGACGCGGGCGGCCGCTTCCAGGATCGACTGCCGTGACCGTTTACCGCGTTCCTGCTGCGCCATGTCGCCGCCGTCCCCTCTCGTTCGCCCGAGCCGGCGAGCCCGCTCGAGAAATTTTAACAGATCGGTCTGTATCCTATCGTCCCCCACTCGAACGGTGGCAGTGTTGCGCTCGGGACGCAAGGGGAACAGGGGGATCGGTGAGGGGGCGCGCCGGGGAAGTGCGACACCCCCGGTCCTGGACCGGGGTCCGGGACCGGACCTAGGGCGCGTATTTGGTCGTGATCAAGTGGCGATTCTGGTGAGGTCCTTGATCCAGATCATCGCGCCTCGAAGGTGGAGGCCGGCGAGGTAGC
>NZ_JBIUTD010000032.1:0-89230 GCF_044741705.1 Kitasatospora sp. NPDC088134
CGGCCGAAAACCCGAGTACACCCAGTACGAGGGCTTCCGGCCGGCACGCCGAGAGCACGCACCGGACGCCGCTCCTTGACGGCAAAGGTTGCCTGACGCGGCACTAGGAGCGGCAAGCCCCGGCGGCCCATACCCCCGGCATGCCCACGCCGGTCGATTCCCGGCCGATCCCACCCCCGCCACCCCCACCCCCGCCACCCCCGCCCCGCTTCCCCCAACCACCGCACCCCGCACGTGACTTCGCCCCACCCGCCCCATGGGTCGCCCCTTGCCGCACGCCGCGCCCCCATCGGCGGCCGGAACCGCACCTTCCCGCTTCCGCTTCCGCTTCCGGTTCGGTCCGGTCCGTGCGGTCCGTGCGATCCGTGCCGTCCCGGGAGGCTCGCCCGGCGTGTGATCATTGCCGGATGCGCACGATCGAAGAGTTGACCGAGGTCGACGACCCGGCCTGGCCCGAACTCCGCGAACTGCTGGCCACCGCAGCCGTTCCCGTACGGGTGCTCCCGGCCGACCCCGAGGAGGGGCGGCGCTGCCTGCTCCAACTGCAGGTCACCGTACGGTCCACGCTGGGGGCGTTGACCCTGCACACGGGCGGGCTGCTGCTGGACGGCGGCTGGCTGCGGGTCTTCGGCGGCGGCCGGGCCGACGGCGCCGGGGGCCTGCCGGGGCTGGGTCAGGTCAACGGGTTCCCGGCGGCCTTCGACCCGGCCTGGTACCCGGCGGACGGCCTGGTCGTCGGCCACGACGTCCTCGGCGGGGTCTTCGCGCTGAACGGCCACGACCCGGCGGCCGCGAACCGCCCCGGCGCGCCCGGCCAGTTGGTCTACTTCGCGCCCGACACCCTGGCCTGGGAACCCCTGGAGATCGGCCACTCCGGATGGATCGCCTGGCTGCTCTCCGGCGGCTCGACCACCTTCTACCAGGGCCTGCGCTGGCCCGGCTGGGAGACGGAGGCCGCCGGGCTCACCCCCTCCCAGGGGATCGCCACCTACCCGTTCCTCTGGTCGGAGGAGGCCCGGGCCGACCTGGCAGCCACCAGCCGCCGGGCCGTGCCGATGCACGAAGTCCTCGGCCTGGCCGCCGACTTCGCCCGCCAGGCCGGCGCCTCCGAGCCCGGATTCCTCGGCCGGACCTGAGCCTGCCGCTCGACCTCGGCCGGCCCGGTGCTCCTCGAACGACCCGGCAGGCCCTGTTCGTTGCCCTGCTCACGCTCCCGGCTCACGCCCCCTGCCCATGCTCCCGGTCGGCGACGACTTCGGGCAGCCGGGGAAATACCGTTGCCCGCACCGCCGGTCCCCGGGCACCCTGATCGGGTGTCCAGAGTGCCCTACCCGGGAGGACTGTCCTGGGACGAGGTCGATCCCGCCGCCCACCCCTTCGACCCCGGTGCGGTGGCGCAGGTGGTCCACTCCCTGGGTCCGGCGAGGCGGGTGCCCTCCCGGACGGATCCGGACATTGACCTGACCCGGGTCAACTGGGCGCACGAGGTGGCCAAGCCCTGGTCCGATGCCATGACGCATGCGCTGGTCGAGCACTACGGCCAGTGGGCGGCAGGATGGCGCTGGTCAACCGGTGAGGGGGACATCGACGGAGGGCCGGTCGGGAGCTGGTGTTGCGGCGCGCACTCGATCACCACCCCGCAGCAGACCCTCGACCGGGTCGTGGCGGCGCTGTGCGAGTGGCGGGACTGGCTGGAGCGTCTCGCGGAGTGGTTCGAGGCCTACCCGCTGGACCCCGAGACCCTGGCGGCCGACCGCATCCTGTGGGAGAGCACCGCCCGCAACGTGATCCTGCAGGTGGCCGACTGGACCGGTGCCGAAAGCGGCTGGTACCGGCACTGCGAGCAGGTCCTGATCTGGTTCCTCACCTACTGGGGCGTCGCCCTGGAGACGGCCGGGAGCCTGGTGCGCCGGGCGGTCGGGGGCCGATTCAAGAGCTGGACCGCGCCGGACACCGTGCTGGCGGCGGACATCGCGGAGCGGCTCGTCGGCCCCCTGCGGCCCGAGGACGCCCGCCGGCCCCCCGAGTCCGGCGCGCTCCCGGACCACCTGGAGCGCTGGCTCGCGGTGCGCGAGAGCGTACCGTGGCCGGAACACGGGGGCAGCGCGGACAGCGGACCGGTGGTGCCCGCCCGCGACGGCGCGGTCGAGGAGTTCCGCTTCTTCGACGCGGCCGTGGACGCTGCCCGCGCAGCCGGCCTGCTCGCCGCACTCGAACTGGTACGGGCCGACGCCGCCCGCGGCGCCACACTCGACTTCGAGCTGCTGCGCGGCTGGCAGCAGCACGTACTGGGCACCCCCGAGCCGCCCCCGCTGCGCACCCACCCCGCCTTCGCCAAAGACGGCGCCGAGCGCTACGGGATCGGCCCCGACACCCGCGCCCGCCTCGATACCTGCTTGGCGCAGGCCGGCGACGGCCGGCTCTCGCTCGCCGCCAGGGCGGCCCGCGCCCACTTGGATGTCTGCTTCTTCCACCCGTTCGACGACGGCAACGCCCGCGCTGCCCTGCTCACCCTGCTGTTCGTGCTGGCCCGCGAAGGCGTCACCCTCGATTCGGTGCTGCTCATCCGTCGGTTCAGCCACCGGGCCGACGACCCGCAGGACGCCCTGGACCTGTGCCGTTACGTCGAGCTCCACCTCCAGCAGAGCCGTGCCGCCGTCGCTCGGCCCGCCGATTGACGGCAGAGGTCGTTCGACCTCCTGAGATTCCCGGGCCCCATGCCTGTACGCCCGGGCGGACGCGCTCTTCCACGCCGGGGTCGAACGGCAGGCTGAGGCGCTACGCCTCCGGGGACGTCAACTCCTCCAGTTCGAGCAGGACTTCGGAGGCCGCGACGGGTTCGAGCGAGGCGAGCCGGCGCGGCCCCGGGCGGAGGCGGTCCGGGCCGGACGTCAGCTGCACCGACCGCAGGGTCCGTCCGGGGCGGGGGGTGGGTGCGTCCGGTGCAAAGGTGAGCACCAGGCGGCTGCCGTCCGGCAGTTGGCGGTACAGGTCGGTGCCGCCGACCTGCCGCCAGCCGTTGGCATGCCGTGCGAGCAGACGGTCGGCCGGTACGACGGCGCCCTCGAAGCGGGGCAGGCGATGGCCCGCAGCCTCTTCGCGGGTCAACGCTTTGACCGGTCGGGCCAGTTGGCGGAACGGCTGGACGAGCCCGGCGTCGGCGAACAGTTCCGACCAGGCCGCCAGGTCCGGTCCGAGGTGCAGCGGATGGGCCAGCTTGGCCGGACTCCCCTCCGGAAGCGGGTAGTTGCTCCCGTACGCGCTGGTGACGGTGCCGTCCGGCCTGATCCGGAAAGCCGTGTGGTCGATGATCCACACCAGTCGGCGCGCCAGCCGTCCCAGCAGTGGATACCCCAGCAGTTCACGGAACTCGTCGGCGCCCCAGACCCGTTCGGCCACCATGGCGGCCTCCAGCCGCCTCCCCTGCTCGTCGGCGAGGGCCCGGACGTCCCACACCAGCGCGGCGAAGCGCTGTTGCGCGGTGGCCGCGGCCGCCGGGTCGTCCTGCGGTCCGGGCGGTGGCAGCTCCTCGCGCCGCCCGTCCGCGTCGTCGACCACGTACGGGCGCAGGTGCTCGTCGAAGCCGACGGTGAACGCCCGTGCGCCGTAGTCGAATACCGTGGTGCCGTCGGGGGCGAGACGGTCGGCGAGCTGATCGGACGTCAGGCCGAGACCGTCGGCAACCTCGGCGAGCCTGCTCTCCACCGCCCCGGCGGGCAGGTGCGCCGCCAACGCGTGCAACTGGCGTAGTGCGGTGTCGGTGCCGAGCGCGACCAGCACGTCCAGAACCTGCCCGACCCACCGGTCACCGTCCCGCCCGGCCCGCTCGCGCAGCAGCGCGCCGAGCCGCCGGGCCGTCCCGTCGTCACCGAATGCGCCGAGCGCGGCGAACACCCCACCGTCCTCGACGGGTTCGCCCGCCGACCGCCACTGCTCGAACAGCGCCCACCCGAACTCCGCGAGCGCCTCGGGTCGACACCCCGCCACCGCCTCCGCCGACCCGGAACAGCCGGGCCGGAGCAGCGCCAGCAAGCGACGCACCTCCGCCGCCGGCAGCACCGCCCCCGAGAGCAGCACCGGCGGCGGCAGTTCGGCGACCCGCAGCCAGGACGGCAGCGCGAGGTCGGCTCCGTCCACCGTGCCGGGCACTGCCCGCTCGGCGGGCAGCAACCGGTCGAGCGCCGAAGCCATGTCGGCCCCGTACTGGTCCGCGGCCGCAGCGCGCAGTGCTGCCCGCCCCTGCTCGGCAACTGCGCGGCGCAGCGCCTGTTCGGCCGCAGCCTGCACCGGGCCACGGGCGCCCAGCGCATCCGGAAGCAGGCACAGGGCACCTGCCGTGCCGTGCCGGACGAACCATGAACGAGCCGGTTCCTGAAGGGATTTGACGCCCAGCAGGCCCGGGGTGAGCAGCCGGGCGGCCCGGACGTCGAGGACCGGGAGCAGCAGCGCGGCGAACGCGGCGGGGCGGTGCTCGGCGGCGTGCAGGACGGCGGGGACGGCGGCCGTCCCGTGGGCGGCGAGCACCGCCCGGAGCGCGTCGCCGTCGATCCGGGTCGGCTCCGGCCGCCAGTGCGCGAGGAACGGCGCGAGCACCGAGACCGGTCTGGCGAGCAGGAACTCGCAGGCCACCGCCGGGTCCTGGGCCAACCGGGACGGCGCCTCGGCCGCCCAGTCGGTGTCCCCGGGGTACCGGACGGCGGCTCCGGCCCGGGCCGCCCACTCCCGCTGCTCGCCGGGCCGCCAGCGCAGCACCGTCCCGCTCCGGGAACGGTCGTACGGCTGCTGCTCGGTGTCGTGCACGGCTGCTCCTGACCCGCCGTTCGGCGGTCGACGCGAGAGAAAGAAGGGGCGGGAGCGGTGTGGTGCTCCCACCGCCGGGACGATGCTGGCATACCGCTCCGACGCCGTCCGAGGTGAGGCGCTGGAGGGGCGGCCACTGCCGACGGCCCGTCGGCAGCTCGGCCGGCGGCCTCAGGGAGCGGTCAACTCGGCGAGTTCGACGAGGAGTTCGGAGGAGGTGACCGGGTCGAGGGTGCCGAGGCGTTCGGGGCGTCGACCGGGGGCGGGCCAGTGATCGCCGGGACGGGTGTCCAGCCAGACGGTTTCGAAGGTCTGCTCGGGGGACTCGTTGACCAGTCCGACGTAGATGCCGGGGCGGAGTCGGACCACCAGGTGGCGGCCGCCCGGAAGGGGTTTGTGGAACCAGCGTTCGACGCCGCCGTCCGCCGGGCCGCCCGCGTCCGGCTGCCGCCGGGGCAGGGCGAGCGGGCGCCAGGACTCCGGCGGCACCAGCACGTCCTCGTCCGGCGGACCCGCGCCTGCCCCGATCCGTTCGCCGTAGTGCACTGTTCCTCTCCACCCCCACCGACATCCTCGCCCGGACCCTCCGGACCCCGGCGAGCGGCCTCGACAATGCCGGTCATCGGTGCCGTCACGGCGAGGACGGGATGCCCGGAACCACCGTCGGCTACGACGTCGGCGGCCTCAGCAGCACCTACGACGAGTGCAACGAACTCCTCGGCGACGGTGCCGGCAGTTGCACCTACTCCGCCCGCGACGCGCTCAGCAGTCAGGAAGTACGTGCCCCCGGATACCTGTGGGGGCAAGGCGCAGGTGGGCCGGCCCGTCCTTCTGCCGAGGTGCAGACGGTCAACGCCTGCCACCTGCTGGGCAGTCGGCTCCCCGGCTCGGGAACCGACCTGCGGAACCTGTCGACATCAGCTTCGACGAGCCTGTTGCCAACATGCTCCACAGCCCGAGCCGGGGTGGAAGGATCTGGGCGGAGTGACGACAGCCGCAGCAAGCAGCCCGTGCCCGGCCGGTAACACGCCATGATCATCGGAAGCTGCGGCCGGTCTCCCCGCCGAGCCGCCCTCGTCAAAGGGAGAACCACATGAACCTGGGGCGACTCAGGGCGATGATGCCGCCTCCGTCGACGGCCTGCGAGCCGATCGACTGGCCCGCTGCCGAGGCAGTTCAGGGTCCCTTCCCGGCCGACTACCGGGCGTTCATCGACGCCTACGGCGTGGGCGGGATCGGCGACCACCTCGACATCGGCCATCCCTTGGTGGTCAGTGGTCCGGGCGAACCGCCGATCGACGTGGAAGAGTACACCGGGGACGCCCGCTTCACCTTCGCCCGGGTGCGCACCGGTCTCCCGGACGAGGTCACCGACCCGGTCCTGTTGCGCGGCTGGGGCGGCAGCGATGCCGCCGACACGCTGTGCTGGCTCGCCACCGATCCGGATCCCGACCGGTGGCCGGTCGTGGTCTGGAAGCGGGGGCTGGGCCGGTGGCTGCTCCAGGACCTCGGCATGGTCGACTTCCTGGTGGCATTGCTCACGGCTGAACTGGACAGCTGCCCGCTGAGCGACCGATCGCTCTGGGGCAACCCCAACCAGGAATACTTCCCTTGGCAGGGGCAGTGAGCAGTGTCCGCCTGGCTCGCCGCCCAAGTGGCCGACACGATCGGGGGCCTGGTTCTGTACGTCTCGTCCGGCTGAGCCGTGTCGGAGCATCGGCATCGATCCGCTGTTCATCGACAGAGTCCGCGAAGTGGTCGCCCCTCGACCTGCCCAGGCGCGCACTGGTGCGGTGCGGACGAAGAATCCCGGGCGTTCCGTCCGGACCGGGAGCGCCGAAGAGATCCACGATCGGATCGTCATGTATTCCCATCGAATCTCCGACCCGCATCACCAGCGGTCGGCGGAGTGCGCGGCCGGTGTCCGGGCGGCGATCACGGCGGCCTGCACCCGGCGCTCCACGCCGAGTTTGGCGAGCAGCCGGGAGATGTGGTTCTTGACGGTCTTCTCGGCCAGGAACACCCGTTCGCCGATCTGACGGTTGGTCAGGCCCTCGCCGATCAGCGCCAGGATCTCCCGCTCCCGGTCGGTGAGCTGCGGGAACTCGGCGGCGGGCGCGGGCGACCCGCCGCGGAGCCGGGCCATCAGCCGGGTCGCGGCGCCGGAGTCGAGCATCGACCGCCCGGTGGCCACCGTGCGGATCGCGGTCACCAGGTCGGTGCCGCTGATCTGCTTGAGGACGTAGCCCGCCGCGCCCGCCATGATCGAGTCCAGCAGGGCCTCCTCGTCGTCGAAGGAGGTGAGCATCAGGCAGGCCAGCCCGGGCAGCCGGGACCGCAGTTCGCGGCAGACCGTCACGCCGTCGCCGTCGGGCAGCCGCATGTCCAGCACCGCGACGTCGGGGCGCAGCGCGGGCACCCGGGCGAGCGCCTGCTCGACCGTCCCGGCCTCGCCGACGACCGCCAGGTCGGGTTCGGAGTCCAGCAGGTCGTGCACCCCGCGGCGGACCACCTCGTGGTCGTCCAGCAGGAACACCCTGATCGGCGCGGAAGCCTCGGACACGGCAGCAACTCCTCCTCGCGGACCACGAACACCCCGCAGTCTGCCAAACCGCCCCCCACCACCGACAGGGCCGTCCCGCCCCGCCCCACCACCGACCCGGGGACCGGACGGCCCTTGACGCCCCGAGCCCGCACGTGCTCGAACCGTTGGGGTGGGGGAGCACGGCCGCCCCCGGGGCCGGTTCGAGGCGCGCGGTCGCCGGGGTCAGGAGAAAACGAGGGCGCGGAAGCGGTTGCGGACGCTGGTGAGCGGTTCGCGGTCGCGGGTGTAGTAGATCTTGTTGGTCAGCAGGACGGCCCAGGTGCCCAGTTGGGGGGAGGCCCACAGGCCGGTGCCGGTGAAGCCGTAGTGCACCCAGACGTCCTCGGCCGGGTCGGTGCCGGGGGCGGGGTGCCAGAACAGGCCGCGGGCGGGCTCCAGGGCGCCGGTCCGGACGGTCAGGGATTCCTTGGTCCAGGCGGGGTCGAAGCCGGGCTTTCCCGGGGCGGTGGCGGGGTCGAGCAGGTACTGGAGGAAGCGGGCGAGGTCGGCGGCGGTGGAGAAGGCGCCGGCGATACCGCACACACCGTTCAGGAGGCGGGCGGAGAAGTCGTGGGCGGTGCCCTTGAGGTGGGTGCCGGTGTCCTGGTCGAGTTCGGTGGGGGCGGCGAGGGCAGTCTGCTCGGCGGGCAGTGGGCCGAAGCGGGTGGTGTGCATGCCGAGGGGCTGCCAGATCCGGGTTGCGGCGAGGTGGTCGAGGGGCTGGCCGGAGAGGTGTTCGGCGAGGTAGCCGAGGACGAGGGCGGCCCGGTCGGTGTACTCGACTGCCTCGCCCGGCGGTCGGTGCAGGGCCTCGTGCAGGACACCCACGCGGATCTCGGCGGGGTCGGTGCCGTAGCGGTTCTTCAGCTGGGCCCTCAGCGGCAGCCCGGCGGTGTGGGTGAGCAGGTGGTGTGCGGTGGCCCGGCCGAGGGGGTGGCCGGTCACTTCGGGCCAGAAGGTGCCGAGCGGCTCGTCCAGCAGCAGCAGACCGTCCTGCCACAGTGCGCCGACGGTGGACCAGACGGCGAGGATCTTGGTGAGACTGGCGACGTCGAACAGGGTGTCCGGCCGCATGGTCTCGTCGGGTTGTGCGGGGTCGAGAACGCCGACTGCACCGCCGGCCCGGGTGCTGGTCGCGTCGCCGACGGCCCACACCGCCCCGGGGTAGGCGCGGTCGCGGAGACCGTCGGTCAGGAGTTGGTGGATGCGGTCGGTGCTGGGTGTCATGGTCTCCCCGAATCGCGGTGGACGTCCGCCCCGGTCAGCGTAGTGAGCCGACCGGGGCGGGGTGGGCTTCGGCGCGGTGCCCGGTTCAGCGGAACTGCGCGCCGAGGTCGGTCAGCGCGGCGGCGGTGGCGCTGAGCGGGTGGCGGGTCGCGTTCGTCCGGCCGGCCTCCCGCAGGGCGGGCAGCAGCGTGAACGAGGTCCGCAAGCGCTCCAGGTCGTGGGTGAGCGTGGCGGCGTCGGTGAAGTCGGTGGCCAGGGCGGAGCCGCCGAGGGCTTCGCGCAGGCCGGGAACGGGCTGGTGGAGGACGGGCAGGCCGCACGCCTGGGCCTCCAGGGCGACCAGGCCCATCGCCTCCAGGGTGGTGGAGGGCACGGCGAGCGCGTCGTGCTCGGCGAACGCCTTCCACAGTTGCGGGCGGCGGAGCCAGCCCAGGTAGCGCACCGGGTGACCGGCGTGGCGGAGCGAGGGTCGGAGCGCGTCGAACTCCGCGCGCGGGGCGGCGATGCTCAGTTCGACGTTCTTCACCACGGCCAGCGCCTTGACGAGGACGCCGCCGCCCTTCTCCGGGGTGAGCCGTCCGGCGTACAGCAGCCGCAGGTGGGGACCGCCGTGCCGGGCGGCCGGAGCGGGTGGGGTGGTGAGCAGGTGATCGGGGATGCCCCACGGAATGTGGTGGATCTTGCCGGTGTCGGTCCCGGGTGAGAGGCGGGCCAGGTGGTCGGCCATGGCGGTGGTGGGAACCACGATCGGGTCGGCGAGGCGGGCGCTCTCGCGCAGGACACGCAGTTGGTCGCGGTGCTGCTCGGCGAAGAGCAGGTCGGTGCCGTGCACCAGGGCGATCCGCGGGTGCCGGGGCAGTGCCCGCAGTAGGGCGGGGGTGGCGCCGAAGGCCAGGTGGTGCAGGTGCAGCACCCCGATCCGCTCGGCGTCCAAGGCATGTACGAGGGCACGGCAGAGGGCGGCGACGTAGCGGCGGAAGGCGGGGCCCTCCAGGGTCTTTCCGCTGACGGGCAGCAGGTCGAGCCCGGCCGGGACGGCGGGGCGGGGTCCGGCGGGCTGGAGCATGAAGGCGCGGGCGGGAAGGAGCGGGCGGTCGCCGGTGTACAGGTCGAGGAAGAGTTCGACGCTGCCACCGGGGCTGCCGTAGGGGAGGTCGAGGCAGGTCGCCACCAGGGGGCGGTCGGCGCGGGGGAAGGTCATGCGGTGCCTCCGGGGATCTCCTCGTAGAGGCGGGACATGTCGATGCCGTCGGTGGCCGTGTACTTGAGGCCGAGCTGCTGGTAGCTGGCCGGAGCACCGAAGGTCTGCAGGAAGACCAACTTCCCGAAGGTCATGCCGGGGTAGACCCGTACCGGTTTGGCGGCGCGGATCTCCAACGTCCAGCGGATCGCGTGGCCGACGTGGCCGAGCGGGGCGGAGACGTGCACCCAGATGCCGAGCGCCCCGGTGGTGCGATCGCCGTTGAGCAACTGCGCGTACCGCTCGGAGCCGGTGTGCTCCAGCGTCGCGCCGAGGTACAGCACGCCGGGTTCGAGAACGAGGCCGTCACTGGGGATGGCGATCTCGGTGAAAGGGGTGGGCTCGGCGGCATCCAGATCGCCCTCGCACACCCGTAAGGTCTCGCCGAGGCGCCAGTCGTAGGCGTTCGGGGAGAGCCGGACCGGGTCGAAGGGGGCGATGGTGATCTCGCCCGCCGCGACGGCGGCGGCGATGGCGCTGGCGGTGAGGATCATCGAGCCGCCGCCCCGGCACCGGGACGGTCGCGCCAGTAGCCGGAGGGCTGCGGGCCGAGCGCGGCCTGGTACTTGCCGCTGTAGAGGTCGACCGGTCCCACGGACAGGAAGAACATGATCTGGCCGATCTTCATGCCCCGGTAGACCCGCAGCGGGCGGGTCGGGGAGAGCATCAGCGTCCACTGGCCGTGGAAGCCGAGGTCGCCGATCGGCGCGGTGATCTCGACGAACAGGCCGAGCCGCCCGACGGAGGAACGGCCGAACAGCAGTGGGACGAAGGTGTCGGAGCCGACCTCCTCCACGGTGTGCCCCAGGTAGAGCTGGCCCGGCCGGAGGACGAACCCGTTCTCGCCGATCTCGAACTCCTGGGTGAGGTTGGGGCGGTGGGCGTCGATGACCTCCTCGGTGTACGTCAGCAGGGTGGACCCGAGGCGGACGTTGTAGCTGTTGGGGTTGACCTGGCCGGGTTCGAAGGGGGCGATGCGCAGCCGGCCGTCGCGGGCGGCCGTGGTGATCTCCGGGCCGGTGAGGATCATTCGGCTGCTCCTTCGACGCTCGGGGTGCGGGTGAGGACGTGCCGGACGACCTGGCCGAGCGGTCGGCCGCTGTCCTCGGCGGGCCCGGACGGAAAGGTCTCGGCGAGGTAGTCGGTGGTCAGCACGTGGCGGAGGCCGGGCGGAGGCGGGTCGGGCACCGTGACGAGCGGCCCGGCTTGTTCGGTCAGGCGCGCCAGCAGTGCGGGCAGGTCGTCGGGCGGGCCGGTGCGGACGAGCCGGTTGCCGAACGGTTCGACCGCCATCAGGTCTTCGGTCCGCAGCACTTCGCCGAGGGGCGCGGGCCGCAGGGCGGTCTCGTTGAGGACGACGAGTGCGCTGCCGCCGAGATCCCGGTGCAGTTCGGCGGCGACGGCCTCCAGCAGCGCCCGACGGCTGGGGACGGCGTTGCGCCAGCGTTCGGCGACGGGCCCGAGCGGGGCGGCCAGGCGGTCCTTCAGCGTGTCGATCTCCCGGCCGATCTCCGCCAGGTCGGCCGGGAGCCGGCCGGTGGTGGGGAAGCGGTAGGGGCGGGCGGTCCAGCCGGGCCCGGCAGCCGGTTCGGCCAGCGCGTACCCGGCCCCGTGCTCGGGGCCCTTGACGACGAGGGTGCCGCCTACCGTCTCGGGCCCGTAGCGGTCGCTGTGGCAGTGCCCGGCGAAGACGACCTCCAGGAACGGGCACTCGGTGGTCAGTTGCACGTCCTGTTCGAAGCCCGAGTGCGACAGCAGCACCCAGAAGTCCACCTCGTGGTGGTGGGCCAGCAGCAGTTCGCGCAGCGCCCGCAGCGGGTCCGTGGCGCGGTGCCCGGCGCGCTGGGCGAGCGGGATCGCGGCGAATGCCTGCGGACCGATGACGGCGGTGACAGCCACCCGCCGTCCGCCGACCTCCGCCAGGTGCAGCGGTCGGAAGAGCGGTCGGCCGCTCACGTCGTCGACGGCGTTCGCGCATACCGTCAACTCGTGCAGCCCGGGCTCGAAGTGGTGGCTCCAGCCGTGGTTGCCCGGCGCGATCACGTCGTACAGCGCGAGCAGGACCTCGCGTTCGATGCCGCCGCGGCTGAGCCGGTAGTAGCCGGTGCCCTCGAAGAAGTCCCCGCAGTCCACGATCAGCGACCGGCCGCGTTCGGCGCGCAGGTGGGAGAGCAGGCCGGTGGCGTGGGCAAGGTGGGAGTGGACGTCGGTGGTGGCGAGGATCCGCTTCAGTACTCGCGCGGCCCCGGTCACCGGGCGGCCTCGGTGACGTCGGCGCCGAGGGCGTGGAGCTTGGCGGGCAGGTCGGCGTGGCCGCGCCGGAGCTGGTCGAGGCCGGTGACGGTGGTGGTGCCGCGGGCGGTGAGTCCGGCGATCAGCAGCGCGCTGCCGGTGCGGATGTCGGTGGCCTCCACCAGGGTGCCGGTCAACCGCTGCGGGCCGGTCAGGCGGCAGCGGGTGGCGGAGAACTCCTCGAACTCGGCTCCGAGGAGGTGGAGTTGCGGCAGTAGGTTGCCGTGGCGGCCGGGGTTGACGGCATCGGCGAACAGGTGGGTGCCGGGCAGGCCGAGGGCGAGCGCCAGCAGCGCGGGCTCGAAGTCGGCGTCCAGGCCGTCCGGGTCGAGCGAGGCGACGGCCGTCAGCGGGGCACCGGTCGGAGTGCCGCCACCGGGCAGGACCAGGGCGTCGGGCTCGGTCAGGACGGGGAAGCCCAGCCGGTTCAGCGCCTCGGTGACGGGCCGGACGTCCAGGACCCGGACGCCCTCGATCCGGCCGCTGCCGCCGGTGGCGGCGATCGCGCAGGCCAAGGTCCCGGCCTCGATCTTGTCGCCCGGCACCGACCGGTCGAGCGTCGCCGTCTCGTCGGGTGCGGCGGGCGGCTCGACGCGGAGGACGTCCCGGGTGAGGTCCGCCTGCCAGCCGGCCTGCCGCAGGAAATCCAGCACCCCGGTGAACTCCGGGGACAGGTTGGGGTTGCCCAGCCGCAGCCGGTGGCCGCCCGCCACGGCGCGCAGGACGGCCGCCACGCTCGCTCCCCGCGAGCGGAACGGCAGGTCCACCGCCACCTGCGTGGGGCCGCTCGGCGAGGCGGTGACGCGGTAACCGGCCCGGTCGGTCTCGACCTTGTCGCCGAAGGCGGCGTAGACCTTGAAGTGCTCGTCCATGCCCCGGTCGCCGATCCGGCAGCCGCCCGGCCACGGCAGCCGGGCCCGGCCGCGGGCGGCCAGCAGGGCGGGCACCAGGTAGTAGGAGGCCCGGATGCGGTCCGCGTCCGGCAGTTCGGGCACCTCCGAGTGATCGTCCAGGGGCACGAGGGCCACCGACCGGGGAACGGTGGAAGGGCGGACCAGGCGCAGGCCCGAACTCTGGAGCAGTGCCAGCATCAACTGCACGTCCGAGCTGCCGGGCATGTTGCCCAACCGGACCGGTCGGCGGATCGCGGCGGCCGCCGCCAGCAGGGGCAGCGCGGCGTTCTTCGAACCGTCGACCCGGACGGTCCCGGAGAGCGGCGGCCCAGGGCGGACAGCGATGGCAGCGGATGGAGACACGGAAACCTCCGAACGGTGGGCGGGAGGATCGGATCGACGCGAACTCTTCGCACGGCAGCATGCGGGCCCGGCGGTCGACGTAAGGCGTGCAGAGGCAAGAGACACGAAAAGCAACCGGGCGGTCACGTTTCGCTACGGATGGCCAGCATGCCCGTCGCTTCTTCATTTGGGCAATATGCCCATGCAAAGTTCCCTCGGATTGGTTGTCCTTCGGGCTGGCGGAAGGGGAGACTTGCGTCATGGCGAAGAGGAACCCGGCCCCGCAGTCCGTGTACCGCCGTCAGCTCGCTTCCAGACTCAAGGAGTTGAGGGACGCGAGAGAGCTGACGCTGACCGAGGTCGCGGGCATCGTGGAGGTCAACCAGAGCTCGCTCAGCCGCATCGAGAACGGCGAGCGAGGCACCACGCCAGTCCTGGTGAAGGCCCTGCTGGACTGCTACGAAGTCGCTGACCCCGTCGAGCGCGAGGACATCCTCGACCTCGTCCGCGCCGATCAGGCTCAGCGTCAGCAGTGGTGGAAGAAGTACTCCACGGTCATCAACACCACCCAGTACGCGGGCTACCTGGCTCTGGAGTCCAGTGCGACGAGCTTCCGTTCCTACGAGCCGCAACTGATGCCCGGTCTGCTGCAGACCGCCGACTACGCGCGTCAGGTCATCACCGCGATGCGCGTGGACCTGACCGCCAGACAGGTCGACGCCCTGGTGACGGTACGGATGGAGCGTCAGGAGAAGGTGTTGGGCCGCCCGGACGCGCCGAAGCTGTGGGCGGTGATCGACGAGGCGGCGGTGCGACGGATCGAAGGCTCACCGACCGTGCTGAAGCGGCAGTTGGAGCACCTGCTGGCCGTCGCGCCCAGCCCGAACCTCACCGTCCAGCTCCTGCCGTTTTCGGCCGGTTTCCATCCGGGCCTGTACGGGTCGTTCGTGCTCATGGGCTTCCCCGAGCCGAATCCGGACGTGGTGTGGGTGGAGAATCTGACCAACTCGGTGGGTTTCGAGGGGGCTGCGGACGTGGAGCGCTACACCGAGGTCTTCGACCACCTGCGGGCCCGTGCCCTCGGGCCGCCCGAGACCCGCAGTCGGATCAACAGGATTCTCAAGGAGCTGTGAGCGTGAGCACCACCAAGCCCGACCCCGCCGAGCTGGACTTCTCCGCCGTCACCTGGGAGAAGAGCCCGGCCAGCGGGGGCAACGACAACTGCGTGGAGTTCGGTGCGGTCGGCGGGTTCGTCGCCGTCCGCGACTCGAAGCGGCCCGAGCAGACTCCTCTGCTCTACACCCGCGCCGAGATCGCAGCCATGATCGCGGGTGCCAAGGCCGGAGCCTTCGACCACCTGGTCTGACCGCGGCCACCGACCGTCCCGGGCGATGGGCCGGGGAGGGCGGCAGCCGGGTCGGCGGGCCGGTCGGCAAACGGGGTGGAAACGGGGGACCAAAGGAGCGTCAAGTGGGCGGGACCGGTGCCGGGATGGGCCGAAGGGGGGCGTTACGCTCCAGCCTGCCCCGGACGGCGGTGGAGCTGACCTACATTGGCGTGGGAGTCCGCCCGGCGGGCCGGGAGTCTCCGGCCGCGCCCCGGGGCCCACGACCCCGCGACCCGCGACAGGAGCAGCACTGTGGTGACTTCCGCCCCCACGGACGGAGGCCGGGCCCGGCAGCGGTTCCGGGCCTGGCTGCTGGAGGGCCTGTCCGACATGGCCAAGCAGCACCCCGGGCCGCACGCCCAGCCCGCCGAGGAGCACCGGGGCCAGCGCTGGTGGAAGGTCATGTGCCTGACCGGCCTCGACTACTTCTCCACCCTCGGCTACCAGCCCGGCATCGCCGCGCTCGCCGCCGGCCTGCTCTCCCCGGTCGCCACCGTGGTGCTGGTGCTGGTCACGCTGTTCGGCGCGCTGCCGGTCTACCGCCGGGTCGCCCAGGAGAGCCCGCACGGCGAGGGCTCGATCGCCATGCTGGAGCGGCTGCTGTCGTTCTGGAAGGGCAAGCTGTTCGTCCTCGCGCTGCTCGGCTTCGCCGCCACCGACTTCATCATCACCATCACGCTGTCCGCCGCCGACGCCACCGCCCACCTGGTGGAGAACCCGCACCTGGCCGGCGCGCTGAGCGGCCACCAGGTGCTGATCACGATGATCCTGGTGGCCGCGCTCGGCGCGGTCTTCCTGAAGGGCTTCAGCGAGGCGATCGGCGTGGCGATCGTGCTGGTCGGCGTCTACCTGGCGCTGAACGTGGTGGTGGTCGCCGTCGGCCTCTGGCACGTCGTCACCGCGCCGTCCCTGGTCACCGACTGGACGCACGCGCTGAGCGTCGAGCACGGCAACCCGGTGGCGATGGTCGGCGTCGCCCTGCTGGTCTTCCCCAAGCTCGCGCTCGGCCTGTCCGGCTTCGAGACCGGCGTCGCCGTGATGCCGCACATCGAGGGCGACCCCGACGACACCGAGGAGCGCCCCACCGGCCGGATCCGCGGCGCCCGCAAACTGCTCACCACCGCCGCCGTGATCATGAGCTGCTTCCTGATCACCACCAGCTTCATCACCACCCTGCTGATCCCCGCCCGGGACTTCGAGCCCGGCGGCCCCGCCAACGGCCGCGCCCTCGCCTACCTGGCCCACCACTACCTCGGCGGCGCGTTCGGCTCGGTCTACGACCTGTCCACCATCGCCATCCTGTGGTTCGCCGGCGCCTCCGCGATGGCCGGGCTGCTCAACCTGATGCCCCGTTACCTGCCGCGCTACGGCATGGCCCCGCACTGGGCGCGCGCGGTGCGCCCGATGGTGCTGGTGCTCACCGCGATCGCCTTCCTGATCACCTGGCTGTTCGACGCGAACGTCGACAAGCAGGGCGGCGCGTACGCCACCGGCGTGCTGGTGCTGATCACCTCCGCCGCGATCGCGGTCACCATCGCCGCCCGGGCCGCCCGCCAGCGCGGCTGGACGATCGGCTTCGCGGCCATCGCCGCGGTCTTCCTCTACACCACCGCCGTCAACATCGCCGAGCGCCCGGACGGCGTGAAGATCGGCGCCTGCTTCATCGCCGGCATCGTGCTGGTCTCGGCCGCCTCCCGGCTCGCCCGCGCCTTCGAACTGCGGGTCACCGACGTGCGGTTGGACGAGGTCGCGGAGCGCTTCGTCCGCGACACCGCGCACCGCACGATCCGCTTCATCGCCAACGAGCCGTCCGGCCGCGACCTCGACGAGTACCGCGACAAGGTGCACCAGATCCGGACCGACAACGACATCCCGGCCGAGGACGACCTGGTCTTCGTCGAGGTCACCGTCCTCGACCCGTCCGACTTCGAGGCCGAGCTGAAGGTGCACGGCGAGGTGCTGCACGACCGCTACCGGGTGCTGACGCTGGAGCACTCCAGCGTCCCGAACGCGCTCGCCGCGATACTGCTGCACGTCCGCGACACCACCGGCCAGCTGCCGCACATCTACTTCGAGTGGACCGAGGGCAACCCGTTCGCCCAGTTCCTGCGCTTCTTCCTGTTCGGCCAGGGCGAGGTCGCCCCCGTCACCCGCGAGGTGCTGCGCGAGGCCGAGCCCGACCGCGCCCGCCGCCCCCGGGTCCACGTCGGCTGAACCCGGCGCCCCGCTGCCGGGCGGCTGCGGATGCTGGGTGAAGGCCTCGCTGCAGTCCGAGGACCTGCCGTCCGGCCGGGGGCGGTGGTCGTGCCGAAGGGTCCCCAGGGACACGTGCCCGTCGGCGCCGGTGGGCGGCCAGTGGGACGGCGCCGGCTCAGTGTGCCGGTGCCGGGCCGTTCGCGGCCGCCTGTTCGGCCCGGGCCGTCCAGTGCGCCATGAACGGCGCGACCAAGCGGGACGTCGAGGGGGCGGGACCGGTGCCCGTGAAGCTGTAGAGCCATACGGTGCGGTCCGCCCGGCCGACGGACAGCGGGGCCCGGGCGGCGGGCGCCGGGGGCTCGGTCGCGGGTGCCGCGCCCAGGGCCGACACGGCGGCGCGGGCCTCCTCGGCCGAGGCCATGGTGAGGACGGACACGGTGAGGCGGTCCTCGCCGACGGCGTAGACCGCGTGCTGCGCCGCCACGCACCGGCCCGCCCGGCGGGCCGCTTCGCCCTCCCGGGCCGGGACGGCCGGGTCGGTGCAGGAGGGCAGGTCGGCAGCCCGGAGCCGGACCAGGGCGGGACCGTCCGGGTCGGCCGACCGCTCGGGGAAGACCGCGTCGAGCGGGGCGACCCAGTCCGGGGGCAGCGCGAGCGGGGGGATGCGACCGGCGGTCACCTCCGGGCCGACGGTCGGCCCCGGGCCGATGGTCGGCCCCGGGTCCGGCGCCCGGCTCGCCGGGCCGTACAGCAGGCCCGCCCCGACGGCGGCCAGCACCAGCGCGCTCGCCCCCAGCACCAGCCTGCGCCGCCCCGCCCGCGGCCCGGGCTCCGGCGGCCCGGCGTGCCGTGCGTACAAGGGATGCGGGTCGTGCCGCGCGTGCAGGGCGTCCTCCCGGATCGTCGCGGCGCGGACGAACTCCTCGTCGAGCGCGAGGTCCCAGTCGGGTTCGTCGTCGTCATCGCCGTTCGGTGCGGGGTCGGAAGCGCGCATGATCCTTGACGGTAGTGAGCGCAGGCTGTCGGAAGTTGATCATCACATCACGGTAACGTCACATTTGATGCCCCTGCACGCCCCTGCACGCCCCTGCACGCCCCTGCATGCCCCTGCATGCCCCGCCGCTCACCGGAGCACCACCTCGCGCGGGCCGCCGAACGCCGCCAGGGAGCGCACGGTCCGCGGCGTCCGCAACCCGTCCTCCCGGTCGAACAGCTCCCGCGCCGCCCCGAACGGGACCTGGCCGGCCGTCACCGCCGCAGCCCGGTCGTAGAGTTCGCGCACCCCGTCGGTGGCCGCCCCGTCGTGGTCCGGGGCCGCGCCCCAGACGTCCCACAGCAGCGTCTCCACCTTGTTCAGCGCCGCCAGGTCGAGCCGGACGCCGCCCGCGACGAACCACTCCCCGGACCGCGGATCGCCCGGCCGGAGCCCGAAAACCGCCGGGTCCGCCGACCCCGCCCGGACGGCCCGCCACACCTCGCCCGCGACCAGGAAGCGGTCGCGCGGCACGTCCAGCGGATCGAAGTCCACCCCCAGCGCCTCGGCGACCGCCGGGTCGGCCAGCTCGGGGTCGGCCAGCAGCCACCCCCGCCCGGCGTCCCAGTACTCGGTCACCACGTGGTCGGTGTGGAACCCCGCCGGGCCGAGGTAGCCGGCGAAGCCGCAGCGCAGCCGGGCCGGGACGCCCGCGTGGCGCAGCAACGAGCAGTGCAGCAGGGCGAAGTCGCGGCAGACGCCGACGAAACGCTCCCCGGCGGCGCGCCGCCGGGTCAGCGGGGCGTCGCTCCGTCCGAGCAGGACCCGCAGGATCGCATCCAGGTAGCGGGCCTCGGCGTCCTCGCGCAGGTGCTCCGGCGGGACGGCCGGACCGAACCGCCCGACCTCCCGCCGATGGAGCATCAAGCCGCGCACCACGGCGGCCAGTTCGCGCGGACCGGT
Organism: Kitasatospora sp. NPDC088134; assembly: GCF_044741705.1. Lineage (NCBI taxonomy): Bacteria > Bacillati > Actinomycetota > Actinomycetes > Kitasatosporales > Streptomycetaceae > Kitasatospora > Kitasatospora sp. NPDC088134. The sequence goes on from NZ_JBIUTD010000032.1 coordinate 18,898, forward strand.
CGGCAGTCCGGCGTACCCGGCGGCGAATTCGCCGGGATCGGAGAAGGCGCTCTGCGCCGTGTAGAAGGCGGCGGCGTCCGGAGCGGGGCGGACCGTCGGCATGGCTGGACCTCCGGAAGAAGCCGGCCGCGCCTCCGCGGACCCGGCCGGGGCGGCCCACCGTGTCAAAATCCTGCGGAGAATGTCCAGTCGGCCGGTCGTCGGGCCCGAGGCGCGGTTCAGCGGCCCGAGGTCTCCGGGGCCCAGGCCCCGACGCCGAGCCGGCCCGTGGTGCCGAGGTCCAGTTCCGGGGTGACCATCACCGGCGCCGCACCGGGGGTGGCCCGGACCCGGGCGTACGGGGCGTGCACCGGGTCCGACTCCAGGCCGGTCGTGTTGCGCCAGACCAGCACCGCCATCGCCCCCTGGCCGGGCTGCAGGGTGAAGCGCCGCTGCGGCACGTCCGCGCCGGTGCCGGTGGCGATGTCCGCGCCGCCGGCCAGGACGCGCACCGAGTCGACCCGGCGGTGCGCCCCGTCGAGCACCTCCACCTCCGGTCGGCCGTTCAACTCGACCGGCGCCGTCCCGCAGTTGACCAGGTGCAGCCCCAACGCCCGCAGGCCCATCGAGGCGTCGGCCCGGTCCGTGAACACCCGCGTCCCGGAGGCCGGGCACTGGCCCTCCGGCACGGGCGCCTCGGCCGTCGGCACGCTGCGGACCCGCAGCACCCGCACCCGGGGGTCCTGCCGCTTCGTGCCGACCCCGCCGCCGCCCACCGCGAAACGGCCCTTCGCCGTCCCGCCCGCCGGAACGGCCCTGACCGTGCCGGTCGGGTCGCCGCTCAGCAACTCGCTCTCGCCCGACCAGCGGAACAGCACCGTCACGTCCATCGGCTCGGTGCCCCGGTTGGTCACCTCGTACTCCGCGCACACCCCGTTCGCCGCCAGGATCCGCACCCCGTCCAGCGACCAGTCCGGGTACGGCGCCGCCCCGCCGGTCGGCCACACCGCCGGTGCCCCGCACGGGCCCGCCGACGCCGGAGCACCACCGGCCGCCGCCGACCCGGACGCGCTGCCGCAACCCGCCAGCGCCAGGACGGCGACCAGGGCGGCACCGCCCGCCGGCAGCGGCAACGGACGGCGGGCGGCAGGGGAGCGGTGCGCGGTCATCCGCCCATCCGATCACCTCGTGCACGCACCGGACTGTGGCTCGGCTCACATCCACCGCAACAGGACCGCAACAGCCCCCGGTGCCCGGATCGCAGCGTCCGGTCCCGAAGCAGTATTGACGGTCCGTCGGTCCTCGAACAGGGCTGCGGCAACGGTGAGTTCGGGGAGGCGGTCAGGGCCGGGCGACCGGGATGCCCTCGGGACGGCCGGCCAGCAGAGCGGCGAGCTGGTCGGCGCAGCGGAGCGCGGAACGGGCCATCGCCTCCCGGGTCATCCCCGCCACGTGCGGGGTCAGCAGGGCGTTCGGCAGGCCGACCAGCGGGGAGGCGAAGGCGGCGTGCTCCTGGACGAAGGTGTCGACGGCCGCCGCCGCGAGCGGGTGCGCCGGATCGCGCAGCGCAGCCGCGAGAGCGTGTTCGTCGACGACACCGCCGCGCGCCGTGTGCACCAGGACGGCGCCGGGTGGCAGCAGCGCCAACTCCCGGGCCCCGATCAGGTTCTGGGTCGCCGGACCGAGCGGGACGTGCAGTGAGAGGACATCGCTCGCGGCCAGCAACTCGTCGAGCGAGCCCAGGAGTTCGACCCCCGACAGGGGCTCCGCCGTCCGCGACCAGCCCAGCACCCGGGCCCCGAGCGCGCCCGCCCGGACGGCCAGTGCCCGCCCGGTCCGGCCCAGTCCGACGATGCCCAGGCGCAGTTCCGACAGGCTCCGGGACGGCCCGGGGGACGCCCAACTTCCGCCCTGCAGCGAAGTATCGAGGGAGGGCAGCTGCCGGATCAGGGCCAGCGCCGCCGCGAGGGCGAACTCCGCGACCGCCTCCGCGTTGGAGCCCGGCGTGTGCGTGACGGTCACCCCGAGCCGGGCCGCCGCCACCAGGTCGACGTGGTCGGTGCCCGCGCCCGCCCGCCCGATCACCCGCAGCGGGCGGGCCAGTGCCGGATCGGTCGCCGCCGTCAGGAACCCCGCCCGCAGCGGGGCCCCGGCCCGGGACTTCACCGCGTCGAACCCCCGCCCGCCGCACCGGACTTCGGCCGCCAGCGCGGCCGGGTCGAACAGGTCGAAGTCGGTGAACGCCACCCGACCGGCCCAGGCCGCCCGGGCCTCGTCCGGCCGCTCCACCCGGCGCAGGTTCAGCGTGACGTCCAACCCGTGCCCGAGCAGCCGCGCCAGCTCCCGCCCGAGCAGCTCGCCCGGCGCCGCGTCCAGCAGCAGGACCCGTGCTGCCGAAGGTAGTTGACGGTCTGTCACATCGGCAGCGAGTGCAGGCGCACCGGACCGCCGTCCGGCCAGCGCGACCCCGCCGTCACGGCCGTCCACATCGCGCCGATCGGCATCGGCACCGGGCCGTCCGGCTGGTCCGCCGTCACCGGGTCCGGCAGCGCCGTCCAGCCGAGCCGGGCGTACAGCGGGGCCCGGTCCGGCAGGCAGAACAGCAGGGCCAGGTCGAGGCCGTCGACGCGCGCCGCGTCCAGCACCCCCGCCACCGCGATCCGGGCCAGCCCGTGCCCGCGCCACTGCGGGTCCACGATCACCCCGCCGACGCCCGCGACCTCGAAGCGCCGCCCGCCGACCTCGACCGGCACCGGCACCAGCCCCGCGTGGGCGACCACCCGCCCGTCCCGCCGGACCCCGAAGTGCCGGTCCTTCGGCCGCCAGACGAGCGGCAGCCCGCCGACCTCGAACGGGTCCGCCGCGCCACCGCCCAGCGCCCGCACCTCCGGCCAGCCCCACCCGGCCAGCTCCACCGCCGCCGACCCCGCAGCTGCCGTGCCCGCCACTGCCGTGCTCGCCACTGCCGTGCTCGCTGCTGCCGTGCCCGCCGGTGTCACGTCCGCCATGTCCGCTCCCCGTTCCGCTCCCGTGCGCCCACCGCCGTCCCGGCCCGTCATCCGCAGTCGCACCCGCCGCAGTCGCAGCAGTCGCACCCGCAGCAGTCACAACCGTCGCAGCAGCCGGAGCAGTCGCAGTCACAGTTGTCGCAGCAGTCGTTGCGCTGGCAGAACCCCTCGCGGCGCTCCCGGGAGAACGGGTCGTCGTGGCTGCAGCACAGCAACTGGCAGGTGCAGGCCATCGCGGCCCAGACCGCGCAGCCCGGGATCAGCGAACGCGGCTGCTTCGGCTTCTCCGGGTGGCCGTGGCCGGGCTGCTGGTACGGGTTGTTCGGGTCGAGGCCGGGCGGGGCGGTGCTCGCGCAGGCGTGGTCGGGCCGCCCGAACACCCGGTTCACCGCCTCGCCGGTCTCGTGCGCCAGCAGCCGGTGCACCAGCGCCCGGTCGGTGAACTCCACCTCGGACAGCGCCAGCCGGATGCCGTGCACCGCGTCCCGGCACAGCCGCTCCGCCTCGGCCTGCGGGGTGCCGGTGACGGTCAGCGGGTTCCACAGGCCCTTCGCCTCGTCCTCGGCCCGGTCCTCCGCCGCGTCCAGCAGGTGCGCGAGCCGCCCGAACAGCCGGCCCGCCTCGGCCAGCGCCGCCGCGTTGCCCGGACGCCCCGCCAGCACCGCCGTGTGCGCGAACGCCGCCGCCGTGGCCTCCTCCGTCGGCGCCGTCGCCAGCAGCAGCGGGCCGCCCGCCGTCACCGCCGACTCCGCCTCCTCCTGCCGCCCCGCCGCGGCCAGCAGCACCCCCGTGTCGAAACCGACCACGGCCGCGCTGCCCGCGCTCTGCCGCTCCCAACGGCGCGTCACCCGCCGCGCCCCCGCCGCGATCGGGCGGCGCGCGAACACCCCGTCACCGTCCAGCACGTGGTCCCGGACCTTCACCGAGGCCAGCGCCAGCGAGACGGCGGCCGCCAGCCGGGCCCCCTCGCCGCGCGCCACCGGCGCCGTCCGCATCCCCCGCAGTGGGCAGGGCCCGGCCGTCCGGCGGTCCGCGGCCTTCGGCGACTGCGCCTCCACCAGCACCGAGATCACCAGGCCGTCGTAGTTGGTCGCCGTCCGCGCCAACTGCCCGTGGTCGTCCCGCAGGGCCAGGCACAGCCCGCACAGGTGCGCCATCCACGAGGCGTGCAGCCGCTCCGACAGCCGGTGCCGACACGGCCTGATGATCCCGAACACACGCGCCCCTTCCGCCCCACCCGTTTGACCTGCGCCATCCTAATGACGCACCCGGCCGGGCAGAAGGTTCCGACCCGGGGTCGCCGCCGACGGGGGGTGCCGGGCCGCCGGGGCGGTGTCAGGCCGTCGGGGTGGTGCCGGTCGGGCCGTCGGCGAAGAGGGGGCCGCCGGTGAAGAGGGGGCCGGCGGGGGAGTCGAGGCGCCACGGGTGGGCGGGGCCGCCCGGGGCCGGGTCGGGGGCGACGGTCAGCGAGTGGCCGGTGTCGAAGACCAGCAGCAGGCCGCCCGCCGGGGTGACGGTGGCCGCCGTGACGACCGCGTCGGCGAGCCGGGCCAGCGGGCCGGACGGGGAGACGCCCAGCGCCGGGTAGAAGTGGTCGACCTCGGCGGCGCGCAGCAGGCGGAAGTCGTTCTGCACCGTCAGCCGCAGCCCGTCGCCCAGCTCCAGCACCAGCCGGTCGCCGCCCCCGAGGGCCCGCACCGCCCGCCCACCCACCGCGGACCCGACCGACGACCGCTCCACCGCCCACCTCCACGCGCCGCCCGGGGGCGGCTTCGACCGCTCCGACCAGGCTATTCATACCCGGTGCGGCCCCCGCCACCCGCCGCGAACCGCCGGGGCCCGCTCAGCCGGCCCCGTCCGGCGGTGCGCCGCACAGCAGTTCGGCGGGCCCGGCCCCGGGCGGCAGCGCGCGGACGGCCAGACACGCCGTCAGCCGCCGCAGCGCGGACGGCCGCAGCACCTCCGCCGCCTGCGCCGGGGTGCACAACCGCCACTCGACGATCTCCTCCTCCTGGAGCCGGATCGCCGCCAGCTGATCCGGCGTCACCGTCCCGCCGTCGTAGGTCAACGACAGGTGCGGCGGGTCCCACGGGTGGTCGGCGACCCAGTCGACGGCGAGCAGCCGCCCCGGCTCGCGGTGCCAGCCCAGCTCCTCCAGGGTCTCCCGGCGGGCGGCCGCCCGGGGCAGCTCCCGGTCCGCCTCGATCGAGCCGCCGGGCAGCAGCCAGCCCGACTCGCCCTCCCAGGGTGTCAGCCGCAGCAGCAGCACCCGCCCGTCCGCGGCCGTGAACAGCATCCGGGCCTTCGCCCGCGCCCGGGGCAGGCCCGCCAGGTACGCCGCCCGGTCCAGCGGCGGGGCGACGGCCTCGCCGGTACTCGGCAGCAGGTCGGCCGGGCCGGTGTACGGCGGGGTCGGACGCGGCGCCAGGTGCAGCGCGCTGTGGCCGACCGGCCGACCGTCGGCGAGCTCCAGCGGCGCGGCCGAGCGCGGGGCCCGCAGACAGGCCCCGACCCGGCGCGCCAGCACCGGCGTCAGCGCCGAGTCGAGCTGATCGGGCGTCAGGTGGGCGAAGCCGCTCAGCTCGGCGGCCTGCGGGCGGAGCGCCGCGAGCTGCTCCGGCGTCAGCGGGTCGGCCCAGTACAGGAAGGCCACCAGCGGGGGCCGCCCGGGGTCGCGCGACCAGTCCAGGCAGGCCAGCCCGCGCAGCACCGGCGTGACGCCCAACTCCTCCCGCACCTCCCGGACGGCGGCCTCCCGGGGCGAGCCGTCCGCGACCTCCCACCCCCCACCCGGCACCTCGACGGGGTGCGCCGACCGGTAGGCCACCCGCACCACCAGCACCCGCCCCCGCTCGTCGGGGAACAGCACCCCCGCCGCCACCAGCACGTCCCGACCCGACACTGCCGCCCCCTCCGCCCGATTTCCCTCACGCCAGGATGGCGCACCCGACCCGGGCCGGGGAGAGGGCGAGCCGGGCCCGGAGGGGGAAAGCCGCGGAGCCCGCGACGGACCCGACGGGTCGTCACGAGCTCCGGGCGGTGGCCCCGTCCGGGGCCGGGTGCCGTCAGGCGTTCGCGTTCGCCTTCGTCTCCTGCAGCTGCGCGTAGGGCGCGAGCTTGCGGAGCGACTCGATGCTCTTCAGGCACTGCTCGCGGGACTCCTCGGGGTCGCCGGTCACCACGACCGCCCCGTTGGCCGCCTTCAGGCGGAAGCGGTGGTTGCCCGACTCGTCCATGTACAGCTCGAACTTCCCGGCCATGCCAGTGAATACCTCTCGCTCGGGTGGACCCCCCGAAACGGCACCGTACGGACTGCCCGCCCCCGCCGCGCGCCGGAGCACCCATCCGGGGGCCGACCCGCCGGACGAGTACGCCCGGTGAGGGGGCGTCAGGTGCGCAGGGCGCGCTCCAGGTGGGGGCGCTGCTCGGACAGCCAGGTCTGGATGCGATCCCAGCGGGGCCAGCCGCCGTACGAGGCGAAGACCCGCAGGAAGCCGGGGTCGCCGCTCTCGACCCGGCGGGCGACGAAGGCCCGGCAGGCGGCGGTGGTCTGCTCCAGGGCGGTCGGCAGGGCCGTCCGGTCGGCGGGGGAGAGGCCGTAGGCGTCGGCGAACAGGGAGAGGCGGGGCAGGGCGGGCAGGTGGTCGCGGGCGGTCTGCGCGGCGGTGGCCGGGTCCAGCATCGGCGCCCAGTAGCGGAGCGTCATGGCGACGTCCCAGACCGGGCGGCCGGGCGCGGCGTAGTCGAAGTCGATCAGCGCGGCGGCCGCGCCCGCGCGGAAGACCACGTTCTCCGCGCACGCGTCGTTGTGGCACAGCAGCTCGCCGCCCTCCGGGTCGGCGAAGTCCTGGGGCCAGTCCGCGGCCGGGTCGAACGGCGTCCGCGCCGAGGCGTCGTGCCAGCTCCGCAGCAGCCGCGCCACCGAGACCAGCGCGTCCGTGGTGAGCGCCCACGCCGGGTACGGCAGCAGCGCGACCTCGCCGGGCAGGAACTCCAACCGCTCCCGCCCGTCCGCCACCGGCCCCACCGGCACCGGCGCCCCCGCGAACCCGCCCGCCCGGAGCGCCGTCAGGAACCCGTGCAGCGCCTGCGCGTGCGCCGGGGCCGGCCGCTCCACCGCCGCCCCGCGCCGCCACACCGCGCCCGCGTTCGCCAACCCGCCCGCCAACGGTTCCGCGTCCATCCCGAGACCGCCCTTCCGGAGATCGTCCACCTCGGAATCGTCGCCGCCCGGGCGGGCCGGGGTCCAACGCTTTACCGGGGGACGGCCGGCCGGACCGGACGGACCGTCAGACCAGGCGGGCCGTCACGGTCTTGGGGCGCTGGTAGTCGCGCAGCGCGAGCGCGGAGAGGTCGGTGCCCGCGCCGGAGGAGCGGCGGCCGCTGTGCGGGAGTTCGGCGGACTGGGCGAGGTGGCAGTTCAGCCAGACCTCGCCCGCCGAGATCCGGTCGGTCAGGGCCAGGCCGGTGCTCAGGTCGGCGGTCCAGACGGAGGCGGCCAGCGCCTGCGGGACGGACTCGGCGAGCGCGACGGCCGCGTCCGGGTCGGCAGCGTGCTGGACGGTCAGCAGCGGGCCGAACACCTCCTCCCGGACGGCGGGGTCGTCGGCGGGCAGGTCGGCCAGCACCGTCGCGGGCCGCCACAGGCCGTCGGCGCGGCCGGGCGCGGTGTGCACGGCCCGGGCGCCCGAGGCGGCCACGATCCGGTCGTAACGGGCCGCCTGGTCGGGGTTGTTGAGCGGACCGAAGTCCCGCCCGGACCACCGCTGTGCCATCGCGGCGGCCAGCGCCGCCACCGCCGCCCGGTACGCCTCCGCGGTGTCGGCGACCACGATCACCCGGGCGGGCGCCGCGCAGCTCTGCCCCGCGTTGTACGTGCAGGCCGCGGCCAACTGCTCCCAGGTGTCGGCCGGGGCGTCGGGGAGCACCAGCACCGGGCTGTTGCCGCCCAGTTCGAGGCTGACGGGGGTGAGCCCGGCCCGGGCCGCGACATCGGCGCCGCCCGCCGGGCTGCCGGTGAAGGCGACCAGGTCGCAGCCGGCGCCCACCAGCAGGCGGCCGGTCTCCCGGTCGCCCGGCAGTGCCGTCAACACGCCCGCCCCGAGGGCCTGTTCGGCGTGCGCGGCGAGCAGCAGCGCACTGTCCGGGGTGCTCTCGGCGGGCTTCAGGACCACCGCGTTGCCCGCCGCCAGCGCCGGGGCGCAGCGCCAACCCGCCATCAGCAGCGGGTAGTTCCACGGCACCACGGCGGCCACCGTGCCGACCGGCTCCCAGCGCACCCAGCTCTGGTGCCCGGCCAGGTAGTCCCCGGCGGCGGGCGAACTCCCGGCCCGCACCGCCCCACCGTAGAACCGGAACAGGTCCGCGACCTCGGCGATCTCGCCGGCCGCCTCGGCCGCCGGCTTGCCGGTGCCCGCGCACTCGGCCGCCAGGTAGTCCGCCGCGTGCCGCTCCACCAGGTCGGCGAGCGCGGCCAGCCGGCGGTGCCGCTCGCGCGGGGTGAGCGCCGCCCAACTCCGCTGCGCCGCCCGGGCCCCGGCCACGGCCGCCGCCACCTCGGCGGCCCGGCCCGGCCGTTGGGCACCGCGGACCTCGCCGGTGCGGGGGTCGAGCAGCACGGTCGGTTCGGCCCCGGCGGGCGCGGTGGCTTCGGTGTTCGGGTCGGTCATCGGGTGCTCCAGGTGTCGCGGGTCCCGGGCGCGCGGCCGGGACCCGGCAGGGGGCGGACGGTCACAGGTCGTAGGCGCGCAGCCAGAGTTCGAGGGTGAGCAGCAGCCACAGCTTGCCGCCCTGCCGGGGCAGCAGCAGACCCCCGCCGTGCATCCAGGTCTCCACCGTGTCGGCCCGGAACAGGCCGCGGGCCCGGGCGGTCGGGCCGAGCAGCAGGTCGGCGGTGAGTTCGGCGAGCGGGCCGCGCAGCCACTGCTGCACCGGCACCCGCATGCCGCTCTTCGGGCGGTAGGTGACGGTGTCGGGCAGCAGGTCCCGGACGGCCTCCTTGAGGATCCACTTCTCCTCGGTGCCGCGCAGCTTGAGGGCCGGCGGGGTGGCGAAGGCGTGGTCGACGACCCGCCGGTCGAACAGCGGCGAGCGGCCCTGGATGCCCTGCGAGGAGGTCAGCCGCTCGACCTTGGTGAGGATGTGGTGCGCGCCCTTGGTCCGCAGGTTGCAGTGCAGCAACTGGTCGAGCACGGACGGCATCCGCTCGTCGGTCAGGTACGGCGCGACGTGCCGGCGCGGGTGCGGGGCGCCGTCGAGTTCGGCCAGCGCCCCGCCGGTGAGCAGCACCGGCAGGTCCTCCCAGCACTTGCGGTAGGTGTGCAGGTAGGCGTCGGCGCGGGCCTGCGGCGACGGGTCGTCGCGGAGCAGTTCGAAGACCAGCATCGGCAGGTTCTTCGGCCCGCCGAACACCGGGTCGCCGCCCTCGCCGTTCAGCGAGACGCTCAGCCCGTCGGCGGCCACCGCCTCCGCCAGCATCAGGTTCGGCACCGTCAGCGGGTCCCCGACGGGGCTGTCCAGCAGCGCCACGGTGTCGGCGAGCCGGGCCGCGACCTGCTCGCCGGGGACGGTCAGCACCCGGTGCGCCGTCCCGCAGTGCGCGGCGACCAGGCCCGAGTAGCCGAGCTCGTTGGGCAGTTCGGAACCGAAGCTGATCGAGTAGGTGCGCACCGCCCGGTCGTGCAGCCGCGCGGCCAGCGCCGTCACCAGCGAACTGTCCACCCCGCCGGAGAGCAGCACCGCGACGTCCTGGCCGGCCGGCAGCCGCCGCGTCACCGCCTGCCCCAGCAACTCCCGCAGCCCGGCGGCGAAGTGACCGGCCGTCAGCTCCGGGTCGGCCGGCTCGGCGCGCGGCTCCCAGTACGGTTCGACGCGGACGCTGCCGTCCGGGCGCAGCCGGGTGACCTTACCGGGCAGCAGCTCGTGGACGCCGCGCAGCAGCGTCTCCTCGCCCGGCAGGTAGGCGAAGGCCAGGAAGGAGCGGACCGCCGCCAGGTCCAACCCGGTGTCCACGCCCGGGAGTTCGCGCAGGGCGCGGAGCGAGCTGGACGCGGCCCAGCCGCCGTCCCGGGTGCGGCAGTGGAACGCCGTCCGGGCCCCGGCGTGGTCGCGGACCAGGACCAGTTCCTCGCCGTCCAGCACCGCGAGGGTGAACATGCCGTCGGCGGCCCGCAGCCCGTCCGGGCCCAGCACCAGCCAGCAGCGCAGCAGCAACTCCCCGTCCGGGCAGGACGGTTCGGCCGGCCGCCCGGCGGCGGCCAGCGCGGCCAGCAGCTCCCCCCGGTTGTGCAGGGTCACCTCCCCGACGGCCGTCCGCCCGTCCACCGTGAACGGACCCTCGGCGAACCCGGGCACGCCGGACAGCAGTCGTGCCGAGAGCCGGGGCCGTGACACCACCAGGTACCGGGCCGCCCGGTGCGCCCGCCCGCCAGTGGCGGGCACCTCCGTGGTCGAGGAACGCGGATCGGTCACGACGGGCTCCCTTCCGGGCGGTACGGGTCGAACACTGCGTCGCTCGGTGCGGGGATCAGCCAAAGTCGTCGCCGTCCCAGCCGTCCCAGCCGTCGCCGCCGGCCGGGTCGGCCTCGTCGTTGCCGTCGCCCGCCGCGCCGAAGCCGCCGTGGTCGTCGTCGAAGTCGCCGAAGTCGCCCCCGTCCCCGCCCCCGCCGTCGCCGCCCGAGGCGGCGCGGGCCCGTTCGGCCTCGCGGCGCAGTTCCTCCTCCTCGTCGGGGGAGAGGAACTCGGGGGCGTACGCGGCGGCGGCGATGCCCGCGCCGAGGCCGAGGGCGCCGAGGACGACGCCGACCCGGCCGGGGAAGGAGCTGCGGTTGACCAGGACGTACTGGCCCCGGCCCCAGACGGTGCGGCCGTAGCCGAGGTCGCGGCCGTAGCCGACCCGGCCGTCCGCGTGGGTGCGCTTGACCAGGTCGCGGCCGAGCCGCTCGTCGGTGCCGGAGTCGCCCCGGTCGTCCCGCCAGCGGATGCGGCCGTCCGTGCCCCGGGTGCGCCATTCGCTGCGGCCGTCGGAGTACCGGCGGTGCACCGTGCCGTCGGCCAGCAGCTCGTCGCTGTAGGTGATTTCGGGTGGCTGGGTCATCGTCCACGTCCTCGCGGGGTCAGGGCGTCGGCCAGGTCAGGAAGCCGGTGTCGCGGGCCCGGGTGGGCGCGGCCGGACGGGCGGGCGGGGCGAAGCCGCCGCCGCGCAGGGTGCGCAGCACGGTGCGCAGCAGGCGGGCCGGGCGGACGGCGGCGAGTTCGGCGACCCGCCCGCCGGCCAGCCAGTCCCGTTCGGCGGCGGGCAGTTCGGCGGGCAGCGTGCCGGCCGCCGGGCGGGGGCGGCCGCCGTGGGCGGCCAGGTGCAGGGCGGCGGCGTGCCGGGGGAGCAGGCCCGCGGTGCGGACCAGCAGCCCGGGGCCGGCGTGCTCGCGGACCCGCCGGAACAGCTCCAGCCCGGCGGGGGAGGCGTCGTGCAGCACGTGCACCACCGCTCCCTCGGCGCGCCCCAGCGCGGCCAGCAGCCGGGGCTCCAGCGGCAGTCGCTCCGGGGTGACGATCGGGCAGGCGCCCTCCAGGTGTAGCCGGTTGGCGAGCAGCATCCCGGCGACGCCCGGGTCCTGGCAGACCAGCAGCCGGGGGAAGGCGTAGTCGTACAGGTCGCCCTCCGGGCCCGGCCGGTGCGGGCGCGGCGCCACCTGGTCCGGCAGCACCGGGAGTTGGGGGTGCCGGACGAGCGCGGCGGCGAACCGTCCGGCGGACAGCACCGGCCGGGTGGTGTAGCGCAGCCGGTGCGGCCCGCGGTGCAGCGGCAGCAGCACCCGGTCGGTCTCCCAGTACAACTGCCGTGCGGTGAAGGCAAGTTGTCCGGGCCGGGCGCAGCGCTCGTGGGCCTGCCGGAGCGCGCGGTCGACCAGGCGGTCGGCTATCGACGGCATCCGGTCCCCCTCGTACGGGCGGTCGGGGCAGGGGGGTTCACCGGCCGCCGCCCTCGGTGGGCCGAACGGCCGGAGCACCGGTCGAGCCGCGGGGCGCGGGGACGGCGGCCGGCCAGGTCAGGAAGCCGATCCGCTCGGCCCGCCGCCGGGTGTCGGCCGGCGACTCCTCCGGGGCGGGGACGGGGGAGGGCGCGCTGACGGCCCGCTCCACCGCCCGCTCGACCAGGGCCATCAGCTTCGCGGGCGGCAGCGCGATCAGCGGGGAGGCCCAGTTGCCGAGCAGCCAGTCGCGGTCCTCCGGCTCCAGCCGCTGCCAGGCGGCCGTGGCGGCCAGCTCGGGCGGCACGGCCACCGTCCCGGCGCCGCCGACGGCGTGCAGCCGGACCGCCTTCGCGGGCACCCGGACGGCCTTCGGCAGCAGCCCGCAGTCGACCACCCGGCGGCCCGGCAGCGCGGAGCGGACGGCCACCGACCGGGCGAGGGCGGTCAGCGACAGGTCGCGGACCAGCACCACGGGCAGGTCGGCCGGGACCAGGGCGAGCTGCTCGACCAGCCGCACGCCGTGCCGGGCCTCGAAGTCGTTGGCGCGCAGGAATGCCGCCACGGACGGGAGTTCGCACAGCACCGCGGCGCGGGCCTTCACCATCGGCGCGCCGGGCAGCGCGGGCACGTGCTCCACCAGCCCGTCCGGCAGTGCGTGGTAGACCACCCGCCAGCGGCCGATCACCCGCTGCTCGAAGGCGGACAGCGAGGTGGCGAGGTTCATCGGGGCGGGTGGGAGCGGCGTCTTCCGGCGGAGGAACTGCCGGGCCGCCAGCAGGGCGAGGACCAGGGCCGGCACGGCGAACACGACCGACAGCCCGGAGCCGACGGCGGCGGCGACCACCGCCAGCACCACCGCCAGCACCGCGGCCGGGACCGCCCGGCCGACCGCCCTGCCGACCGAACCGGCGGTCTCCTGCCCGGTCGGGAAGCGGTACAGGCGGCGCTCGTTGATCCAGTACAGCTGCTCGACGGTGATCCGCAGGCCGCCGCCGGTGGCCTTCTCCACCAGCTGGCGGAACTTGGTGTCGTGCAGCCGCCCGGGCTCCGCCTTCGGGTCCAGGGCGAACACCTTGCGGCACCGGTCGCAGACGTGGTTGAGGCGTTCCCGCTGCCGCCGGTCGACGTGGCAGTGCGGACAGATCATCGGTCGTCCTCCCTGGTCATCGCTTCCCCTGCCGGTCCGCGCTGCGGGCGGCCGCTCTCCCCTGCCGGTCCGCGCCAAGGGCGGCCGCTCTCACCGGGCGTCCTCCAGCGCGGCGGCGATCCGGTGCAGCCGGGCCGCCAGCCGCTCCCGGACGGTGACGGTACCGGGACGCTGACGCGCCGTCACTTCCCGCAGCGCGGCGGCGAGTTCGGCCTCGCCGCGCTCCTCGGCGACGTCCGCGGTGATCGCGTAGTCCTCGTGGTCGATGCCGTAGCCGGTGTTGGCCGCCAGGATCGCCAGCCGGTCGCCGCCCCGGTTGCCGAAGGAGTGCGGCATCAGCTCCGGTATCCGGATCAGCGTGCCCGGCGCCAGCTCGACGTCCACCACCCGCCGTCGGCGCGCGTCGTACAGCCCGCAGGAGGCGGGGCCGAGCGCCAGCACCAGGTGCTCGCCGCCGTGCGCGTGCGGGGTGAAGGCGCTGTGCGGGGCGACCAGGCCGAGCTTGTAGGTGGCATTGGACGGCCGCTCCGGCGAGGTCCGGGCGTCGCCGATGAAGTAGTGCGCCCACTGCTGGTCGTCGATGAAGCGCAGCAGGCCGCTGTCCGGGTCGTGCGGGCCGAGTTCGCGGGCGCCCGCGCGGTCCGCGCGCAGCACTCGGCCGTCCGGGCGCAGCCGGTACAGCTCGGCCCCGTCCGGCAGTGCGGACGCCTGCCGCTCCAGCCCGCGCAGCCCTCCGCGCCTCACCACCCGTGCCCCCTCGTCCCCTCGTCCCCGCTCGGTGTTCCCGTGCTCGGTGTCCTCGTCCTCCTCGGCGTGATGCTACCCGGGCTGCCGGGCCCGCTGACCAGCGGGATACTCGAACGGACGCTGAATTCTGCGGAGGTGAGAGCGATGCCCGCTACCGCTGCCGGCCCGTCGCGGCCCAACCCGGTCCAGGAGCTGACCGCCTGGGCGACGGCCAGGCACAACTCCTCGCTGGTGTTCCTGCTGGCGCTGTCGCTGGGCCTCGGCCTGGTCGCCCCGCAGACCGACCAGCTCTGGCTGCTGATCGTGTTCTCGGTGGTGTGGGGAGTGACCCTGTTCGCGTTCGCCGCCCAGTTCTGGGGACGCCGCGAACAGGGTCACGCGCGCGGCCGCCACGCCGCCTGAACCGCCGCCCGGGCTCCGGGCGTCAGGCCCCGGACCAGACGGTGGTGATGTTGCAGAACTCCCGGATGCCGTGCCCGGACAGCTCCCGCCCGTAGCCGGAGCGCCGGACGCCGCCGAACGGGAACGCCGGGTGCGAGGCCGTCATGCCGTTGAAGAACACGCCGCCCGCGCGCAGGTCGCGCACGCAGCGCTCGCGCTCGGCCTCGTCCCGGGTCCAGACGTTCGAGCTCAGGCCGAACGGCGAGTCGTTGGCGACGGCGACGGCCTCGTCCAGGTCGGCGACCCGGTAGACGGTGGCGACCGGGCCGAACGCCTCCTCCTGGTGCAGCCGCATCCGCCGGGTGATCCCGGTCAGCACCGTCGGCAGGTAGTACCAGCCGTCGGCCAGCGCCGGGTCGTCCGGGCGGGCGCCGCCGCACTCCACCGCGGCGCCGAGCCGGACCGCGTCGGCGACCAGCTCCTCCAGGTCGGCGCGGCCCTGCGCGGTGGCCAGCGGCCCGACCTCGGTGTCCTCCCGCGCCGGGTCGCCGACCGTCAGCGCCCGCATCCGCGCGGTGAACCCGGCCAGGAACTCCTCGTACACGTCCGTGTGCACGATGAAGCGCTTCGCGGCGATGCAGGACTGCCCGTTGTTCTGCACCCGGGCCGTCACCGCCCGCTCCACCGCGGCCGGCACGTCCGCCGAGGGCAGCACCAGGAACGGGTCGCTGCCGCCCAGCTCCAGCACGGTCTTCTTCACCTCGTCGCCGGCGACCGCCGCGACCGCGCGGCCCGCGCCCTCGCTGCCGGTCAGCGTCACCGCGACCACCCGCTCGTCCCGGACCACCGCCTCGACCGCGCGCGAGCCGATCAGCAGGGTCTGGAAGCAGCCCTGCGGGAACCCGGCCCGGGTGAACAGCTCCTCCAGCGCGAGCGCCGTCCGCGGCACGTTCGAGGCGTGCTTCAGCAGGCCCACGTTGCCCGCCATCAGGGCCGGCGCGGCGAACCGCACCACCTGCCAGAACGGGAAGTTCCACGGCATCACCGCCAGCACCGGGCCCAGCGGGCGGTACCGGACGTACGCCGAGACGCCGCCGGAGTCCGCCACGTCCGCGGCCGCCGGGTGCTCGTCCGCGAGCAGTGCCTCGGCCCGGTCCGCGTACCAGTGCATCGCCTTCACGCACTTCGCGGCCTCGGCCCGGGCCTGCGCCAGCGGCTTGCCCATCTCCAGCGTCATCGTCCGGGCCACCTGCTCGTTCTCCTGCTCCAGCAGGTCCGCGGCCCGGTGCATCAGCTCGGCGCGCTGCGCGAAGGTGGTCAGCCGCCAGGACTCGAACGCGGACTGCGCGCGGGCCAACCGGCGCTCCACGGCCGCCTCGTCCAGCGGATCGAAGACCTCGACGGTACGGCCGTCGGCCGGATTGACGGTGGCGATGGCCATCAGGGCCACTCCCTCCTCGGACGCCGCCCGGCCCGTCCGGGCGGGAGCGGTCGTGCGAGGGCAGCGAGGAGGTGGAGACAGGAATCGAACCCATGTACACGGCCCTGCAAGCCGTTGCCTCGCCTCTCGGCCACTCCACCCGGCTCCCTCGCGTGCCTCAAAAACTAGCAGCGCGACGCCCGCGACACGGGACGCGACGTGCCCGGCCAACGGGTGAATTGCCCGGTACGACAACCGCATCGGCGGTGGCCGGCGCGCGGCACCCGGCTACTGACGGCGGGTCAGCCGCCACACCACCTCCTCGCCGGTCTCGGCCGGCGCGAGCACCTCGGCGGGGCGGCGCAGGTGCTCGGTGAAGCCCAGCCGGGCCGGGACGGCGCCACTGGCCAGGTTGGCCGGGTCGTGCACGATGTCGACGTGCTCGACGCCGGGCAGCCGGAAGGCCACCGCCACCAGCGCCCGGACGGCCCGGGTGGCCACGCCCCGCCCGGTCGCGGCCGGGTGCAGCCAGTACCCGATCTCCCGTCCCGCCGCAGCCCCGCCGGTGTCCGCGTCGGCGCCCGCGTCCTCGTCGGCGTCCTCGCCGTCGCCGGCGCCCGCGTGCTCGCCCTCGCTGTTGCTGGCGCCGTCGTCGGAGTCCTCGGGGCGGAACAGGTCGCAGGCGCCGACGATCGCCCCGTCCAGCACGATCGCGTAGCTGAACGCCGCGCCGCTCGCCCAGCGCTCGTCCCGGCCCGCCAGGAACTCGGCGGTCAGGGCCGGACAGTGTTCGGCCACCCACGGCATCCACGGGCGCAGGTGCTCCAGCGACTCCTCGACCACCCGGAGCAGCTCCGGGAGGTCCGCCTCGCCGGCGAAGCGGCGCAGTGCCAGGCCGGGCAGGCCGTCGTCGCCCAGGTCGATCAGGTGCGGGGGTGTCTGCGCGGGAGCGTCCATGCCCGGATGATCGTGTGCGTCCGCTCCGTCGGGCAAGCGGATATCCGCGCGGCGGGAACCCGGTGGGAGGCGGCCGCTACGCTGGCGGGGTGCAGATCGAGGACCTGAAGCGGCTTCGCCGGGCCCGGGACACCATGGACCGCGACTACGCCGAACCGCTGGACGTCGCCGCGCTGGCGAAGGTCGCGCTGATGTCGGTGGGGCACTTCCAGCGCAGCTTCCGCGCCGCCTACGGGGAGACGCCCTACAGCTATCTGATGACCCGCCGGATCGAGCGGGCCAAGGTGCTGCTGCGGCGCGGCGACCTGTCGGTCACCGAGGTGTGCATGGCGGTCGGCTGTACCTCGCTGGGCTCGTTCAGCACCCGGTTCACCGAGCTGGTCGGCGAGAGCCCCAGCGCCTACCGGGCCCGGGACCACAGCGCCGCCGAGCACATCACCGCCTGCGTGGCGATGTACCTGACCCGTCCGATCCGCGGCACCGGCACCGGCCGCCCCGCCGAATCCGGGGAGCCCGGGGAGCCCGGGGAGCCCGCCGCGCGGTCGATCAGGAACGGAGAAGCGCCGGGCGCCGCCGGTCAGTAGCGTCGGGGGCATGGACATCACGCTCTCGCAGTGCTTCATCTCCGTCGACGACCACGACGCCGCGCTCGGCTTCTACCGGGACGCGCTCGGGCTGGAGGTGCGCAACGACGTCGCCTTCGAGGGGATGCGCTGGGTCACCCTCGGCTCCCCGACCCAGCCCGAGGTCGAGGTCGTGCTCGAACCCCCGGTCGCCGACCCCGGTGCCACCGACGCCGACCGCCGGGCCGCCGCCGAACTGCTCGCCAAGGGCCTGCTGCGCGCCGTCAACTTCCGCACCCCCGACTGCGACGCGACCTTCGAGCGGATCCGCGCCACCGGCGCCGACGTGCTCCAGGAGCCGATGGACCAGCCGTACGGGGTGCGCGACTGCGCGTTCCGCGACCCGGCGGGCAACATGGTCCGCTTCGCCCAGCCCCGCAAGTAGCCCGCCGGTCGCCCGCCGGCCGTTCACCGGTCGGTCGGACGCGTGCGCGGGGCGCCGTTCGGAAAACGCTTTCCGGCCGGCGCCCCGCGCGTTTTGCCGCGCTCCTCGGCCGGTGCTCAGCCGGCGATCAGCGGGTAGTGGTCCGACAGGTCGGAGTAGGTGTACGAGGTGCCCCAGCTACTGACCGTCCACGGCGCGCTGTGGAAGCGGTGCACGGTGTTGGTGTACTGCTGCGGGCGGGCGTGGTCGGCGCGGTACAGCACGTAGTCCAGGTCCTCCTTCGGCTCGCCCGGGTAGCGGTAGGCGGCGATCGAGTTGTCGACCGTGTCGAAGGAGTTGGCCCAGCCGTCGCGGGTGGTGGCCGGGGCGAGGTTGCCGTTGCTCAGCAGGGCCGGGTACTCGCCGCCGTGCGAGTCGATGTTCAGGTCGCCGGCCAGCACGATCGGCTCGTTCGCCGGGATCTGCTTGGCGTCCAGGAAGCCCTTCATCGCCTGCAGCTGCTTGGCCCGGACGTCGGCGGCCTGGCCGCTCGCGCAGCCCGAGTCGGTGGACTGCAGGTGGGTGCCGACCACGTGGGTGCGCTGCCCGTTCACGTTGAGCTGCGCGTACACGAAGCCCTTGTTGGACCACCAGTCGGAGCCGCAGGCGTCCTTGAAGACGTACTGCTCCTTGCGCAGGATCGGCCACTTGGAGAGCAGCACCACGCCGCCGTCCTCCGGGGTGCTGCTGCTGTAGCTGCCCGAGGTGGCGTCCCAGCCGCTGGTCGACCGGCCGACCACGGGGGTGTGGTACGGGTACACGCCCGCGGCCTTCGCCACCAGCGCGTCGGAGGTCGAGTTGTCGAAGGCCTCCTCCAGCACCACCACGTCGTGGCCCTGGAAGAAGTCGGCACCGGCGATCGCCTGCGCCCGGTAGGACTGGCCCCAGTTCGGGTACAGCGAGGTGCTCATCAGGAAGGTGTTGTAGGTGAGCACGTTCAGCGGGGCGACGGTGACGGGCGCGCTCTCGGCCTGCGCGAAGGCCTGAGGCGTCGTCAACAGGGCTGCGGCGGCGGTGAGTACGGCGGCGGTGCGGGCGGCGCGGCTGGTGGGCATGGTGGCTCCGAGGGTGGCCGGGACGAGATGTTGTGCAGTCAACTCGGGCCTGCGTGACGGGGACAAGACAGCGGACGGCGACTCGGTGAACTCGACCGAAACACCCGCTACCCGTGAGTAGGGGATGGCCGGATCGAGCGGTGGCGAGGGGGTGTCAACCGATGGTTGACAGTGCTGGACTGTCAACCTAGGGTTGCCTCATGGCTGACACCACGGGAAAGAACCCCTCCATCCGGCTCGACGACCTGATCGAGGGCATCAAGAAGTCCTACCCCGAAGCGCTGGACCAGCTCTCCAGCGCCGTCCTGGTCGCCGACCACCTCGGCGACGTCGCCGACCACCTGATCGGCCACTTCGTCGACCAGGCCCGCCGCTCCGGCGCGTCCTGGACCGACATCGGCCGCAGCATGGGCGTCACCCGGCAGGCCGCCCAGAAGCGCTTCGTCCCCAAGGACCCGGGCGAGGTCGGCGAGATCGACACCGCCCAGGGCTTCAACCGCTTCACCCCGCGCGCCCGCAACGTCGTGCTGGCCGCGCACCAGGCCGCCAAGGACGCCCGCAACGACGAGGTCCGCCCCGAGCACCTCGTCCTCGGGCTGCTCGCCGAACCCGAGGGCCTGGCCGCCGCGTTCATCACCGCACAGGGCGTCACCGCCGACGCCGTCCGGGCGGCCGCGCTCGCCGCCCTCCCGCCCGCCGTCGACGAAGTCCCCGACCTCGTCCCCTACGACGCCGGCTCCAAGAAGGCCCTCGAACTCACCATGCGCGAGGCCCTCCGCCTCGGCCACAACTACGTCGGCACCGAACACCTCCTGCTCGCCCTCCTCGAACACGAGGCCGGCACCGGCGTCCTCACCTCCCTCGGCCTCGACAAGGCCACCACCGAGGCCGCCCTCACCGAAACCCTCGCCCGGCTCGCCCCGCCCGCCGACGCCTGACCCGCCTGCCGAGGCCTGACCCGCCCGGCGCGCCCGGGCGCAGGTCGGCGGCGGTCCGGCGGCCGGTGGCAAAACCCGGTTGACGGTGGGTCGTTGCGGCCGGTTCGCTGCTGCCGTGACAGAACTGCGCGCCGACACACCGGCCGGACCCCCGCCCGCCCCTGCTTCTACAGCTGCCGCAGGGGAGTTGCGGATCGAGCGGCCGGTCGACGAGGAGATGCTCGCCGACTGGCAGTACATCCACAACGTGATCGTCCCGACCGACCCGCTCTCGCCCGCCGAGGTCCGGGAGCGGGCCGAGCGGTACCACCTGGAGGTGGCGTACCTGGGGGCGCTGGCCATCGGCTGCTCGACGGTGCGGCCGCCCGACGAGGAGTCCGACGGGGCCGCCACCGTCATCGCCCGGGTGCTGCCGGGCCACCGCGAGCAGGGCTACGGCACCCGGCTGTGGCTGCGCGGGCTGGACCGGGCCCGGGCCTGGGGCGTGGACGCGGTGCAGACCGTGGTGCTGGAGAGCAACGTCGACGGGCTGGAGTACGCGCTGCGCCGCGGCTTCACCGAGACCGAGCGCTACCTGCTGGACGGCGCCACCGTCCCCTACATCACGCTGCGCCGCGAGCTCGGGGCGGAGCCGCAGGAGTGACCGCAGGAGTGACCCGCCGGCTTGAAGTACCGGTGCTGGAAGGAAGGTTGGTGCGCCTGGAGCCGCTGGAGCGGCGGCACGAGGCGGGCTTGGTGGCGGCGGCCGAGGAGCAGCGGGACAGCTACGGCTTCACCTGGGTGCCGCGCGCCGCCGAGGTCGCCTCGGTCGGCGCCCGCTCTTCTGGTACTCGCTCCCGCGAAGCTCGGTACGGTAGCGGCCTGTAGCTGGTCGAACACGATCCGCGGGGGTCTGCGGTGGGGGACAACGGCAGGACGTTCGGGGCGTTCATCTCGCTCAGGCGGTCGACGCTGGGGTGGACCCAGCTGCGACTGGCTGCCGAGGTCGGTCGCAGTGAGGACTGGATGTCCCTGGTCGAGCGGGACATGCAGCAGGTCAAGGACCTGACACTCCTCCAGCGCTTCGCCGACGTCCTGGAGGTCGGCCTCGCCGAGCTGATCGCCTTGCCGCAACCGGCTGCTGACCGACCGAGATCACGCCCGCGGAAGCCCACCTCGGCTACGCTGACGAGCACTTCCGCTGCTGAGGAGGACGATGTGCGACGCCGCCCGTTCATGGCCCTGGCGGCTGCCGCCCTGTTCGCTCCGGCCGTGGGGGAACCGGCCGCGCACGCCGAGGCGACGACGTCGCTGGGCGGGCTGGAGGACCTTCTCCTGTACGGGACGGACCGGGTGCCGGCTCCCCGGCGCGAGCCCACCCCGGAAGCTGTCGCAGCCTCCCTGGTGGCGTCCCGCCGGGAGTTCAAGGCAGCTCGGTACGACGCCCTCGCCGAAGCCCTGCCCGGTCGGATCGCGGCTGCGCAGTTGCTCGGCACGTCCGAAGAACGCGGCCGCAACGTGGCCCAGCTCTACAACGTCGCCGTCCGACTGTGCATCAAGGCCGGCGACAACAACCTGGTGGCCATCACTGCCGACCGGGCGCTGACCTCCGCCCGGGCCGGAGGGGATCCGCTGGTCGTCGCCGAGGCACAGCGCATGGTGTCCAGCGCTTGGCGGCGCCAGGGGAGCCTGGCGCGGGCGACCGACATCGTGGTGGTCGCGGCCGAGGAACTCCTCGCCGACACCTCCGTGCCGGAGGCTTCCCGCCTCGCCGCCCGCGGTGACCTCTACGCCACTGCCGCCTACACCGCTGCGAAGAGCGGAGACCGCTCCTACGCGCACGCCCTGATCCGGGAAGCCGTCGACAGTGCCGCTGCCTCGGGCCGGATCTCCGGACTGGTCGAGGGCGCACAGGGCGTCGCCCTGCACGAGTTGTCGGTGCACTACGAGCTCGGTGACGCCGGCCGTGCGATCGAGCTGGCCCGCACGATCGATCCCACCTCGCTGCCGACCGCCGAGCGGCAGGCCCGATTCTTCATCGACGTGGCCCGCGCGTTCGACCAGTGGGGCAAGCCCGAGCAGTGCTTCAAGGCCCTGATGGCCGCTGAGGAGGCCGCCCCGCAGGAGGTCCGCCGCGGCGCCGTCCGCGACCTCGCCTCCGGGTTGCTGCGGCACGACCGCAAGCTGCCGGGTGTCCGGGACTTCGCCGCCCGCGCAGGCGTGCAGATCATCTGACCCGTAGCCGGGCTACGACCCGTAATCCGGCTACGGATCCGGCCTTCAGCCGAGCAGTTCACTGGGGAACGTCCACCCCCGCCCCTGCTGCCGGAGGCCCTCCCATGCCAACGCACAGCACTCCCCTGCCTGTTGTGAGTCCCCGGCACGCCGCTCCGCCCGGCCGTGACCGGCTCAGTGCCTTCCTGACGGCTTCTTGGGCCGCTCTGCACCTGCCCGTCATCGTCCCGCTCGGCCTCTCGGCACACCACCAGGCCGAGGCCGGTTTCCCGGTGGTCGCGACCGCCCCCGACCTGCCCGTCACATAGGCCCCACGGGTCGTCGCGACGACCCCGCGCCCTCTGCCGCTCGCCCGTCCGAGAGGAGAACCAGCCATGCACCGGCTGCCCGAAGCGCCCACGATCAACGCCTCGCTGGCGCGCGTCGACCACCGCACCACCCCCGAGTACTACATCGACACCGAGCAGGTCACCGATCCCGTGATCCTGCAGCTGTTGAGCTGCTGCCCGACCGTCTTCGGTCTCAAGAAGGCCGTCTCCGACCTGCTGGCCGGGCGCCTGGACATCGCTCTGCCCGAGCCCGTCGGAGTCATCGAGCCCGGCGCCGTCGTCCGCGGCCGGGTGATCGTGGCGGCTGGAGCCGTCATCGCGGAAGGCGCGTTCGTCACCGGCCCGGTACTGGTCTGTCCCGGCGCGGTGGTCGAGGCCGGCGCCCGGGTCCGGGACAACACGGTCATCGGCCCCGGCTGCCGGATCGGCTTCGGCGCCGAGGTCACCCGTTCCCTGCTGGCAGGCGGCGTTTTCATGAAGCACACCAGCTTCGTCGGCGACTCCGTGCTCGGCCTCGGCGTCAACATCGGCGCGTTCGTCTCCACCACGGGCCTGCGGGTCACCTCCGGGCCGGTCACCGAACCAGCCACCGAGGAGGTCTGCGCGCACCTCGACGGCCACCGGATCGCCACCGGACAGACGAAGTTCGGCGCGGTGATCGGCGACGGCGTGATCGTTCCCGCCGGCACCGTCCTCCAGCCCGCCACCCTGATCGGCGCGCACACCCTGCTCTATCCGAAGACCCAGGTCGGGGGCTTCTTCCCCGCCGGAAGCCAAGGAAGGTGACTGTGCCCACCACCGACACCACCACGCTCGACGAGCGGGCCGTGCGGATCACCGGCGGTCAGCGCCTGGTCGGCACTGCCACCGTGCAGGGCAGCAAGAACACCGCCCTCCACCTGTACGCCGCCACGATCCTCGCCGACGACCCGCTGACCCTGATCGGCGCCCCGGAGATCCTGGACACCGGGGTGGTCGTCGGCATCCTGCACCGCACCGGCACCCGTGCGACGGTGACCGGGGACGAGTTCGCCACCCGCCCGGCCGACTCCTACTTCCCGGTCATCCCGGACGACCTCGGACGACGCATCCGCACCACCGCCGTGATGGCCGGCGCCCTCCTGGCCCGCTCCGGCAAGGTCACCTTCCCGACTCCCGGCGGCGATGCCTTCTGCACCCGCCACATCGACCGGCACCTCGCGGCGATGGAGGCAGCCGGGGCGGACGTCGAATTGACCGGCTTCCCCACCGCCGCGTTCCCCGACGGGCTGGTGTCCGTGTTCGCCGACGCCGGCATCCGGCTCGACGCGGTGGACGGCGGGACCACCGTCAGCGTCCCGGCCGGACCGCGCGCGGTCCAGATGGCCACGGGACCGCATCCCGGATTCCCGACGGACGTACAGCCGCAGCTGACCGCCTTCCTGACCCAGGCCGAGGGCACCTCCCGGATCGACGAGCGAATCTACCCGCAGCGCGACACCCACCTGCCTGCCCTCGCCGCATTCGGTGCCGCCGTCAACGCGAGCGGCCCGGTGATCACCGCCCGGGGACGGTCGGCGCTGACGGCCGCCGACGTGGCCGGGGCAGACATCCGCGCGGCGACCGCGCTCGTGATCGCCGCCCTGGCGGCCGAGGGCAGTTCTACGATCCGAGGGATGTATCACCTGCGGCGCGGATACGGCAGCCTCCTGCCGAAGTTGGCCGCGCTCGGTGCCGACCTGACGATCGACCAGGAGCAGCCATGACCACCACCGCACCTTGGACCCCGAACGCGCTGGCCGACCTTCGAGAATGCCTGGACCTGATGACCGCCGACGGCACCGTACCCGGCGGCATCATCGCCCACGGCACCTTCGACACCGCACCCGGATACCTGGCATCCGGCATCGTCGCCCCCGAGTGCGGCGACGCCCGGCCCGGGCCGGACACGGTGTACGACGTGGCCTCGCTGACCAAGGTCCTGGCCACTTGGCCGCTGGTCGGCACCTCCCTCATGGACGGCTTCACCCTGGACACCCCGATCCGTGAACTGCTGATCGGCATTCCGGAGGAGGCGCCCGGCGGCCGGGTAACGGTTCGCCAGGTCCTGGCCCACACCTCCGGCCTGCGGGCCGACACCCGCCTCGACCAGTACCGCAACCGCACCGAGCTGCTTGCCGAACTGATCTGCGGCGAGGACCTGATCGCCGAACCCGGAGCCGGACACCGCTACATCAACCGCGGTTTCATCCTCCTCGGCCTGGCCCTGGCCCACTACCGCTGCCAGCGCCTGGACGAGCTGGCGGCCGAGCTCTGGCAGCATCTCGACATGACCAGCACGGCCTACGGACCGGTACCCCGCTCCGCTCAGGTCGCTCCGACCGAGCAGCGGTTGATCGGCGGGCCCCGGCTGTGGGGGATGCCGCACGACGACAACGCCGCCCTGCTCGGTGGAGTCGCCGGCCACGCCGGGGTGTTCACCACCCCGGCCGACCTCGCCACCTTCGCCACCCACCTGCTGACCTCGCACGCCACCGGCGGGCCCCTGGGCCGCTGGCTCGCCCACAGCATGCAGCCGCAGGCCGAGATCGAGGCGGGCCTCGACCGCGGCCTGGCCTGGATCCTCGCCGACGAGGGCCGGATCGCCTACCACCACGGCTTCACCGGGACCAGCCTCTACCTCGCCCCGGCCACCGGCCGCTACCTGGCCGTCTGCACCAACGCCGTCTACCACCACCAGGACAACCGCACCCGCCTCGCCCCGCTGCGGGCCCTCGCCCTGAAGGCGATCACCGACGAACCCTAGGAGGCCCCCGTGGACCACCCCACGCTCGCGTCCATGACCACCCTCCGGCTCGGCGGCCCCGTCACCAACGCCCTGCGGGTCTCCGACCCCGACGACTGGGCCGAGTCGGTCCGCACGATCGCTGCCCGCCGGGAAGGCGCTCCGCTCACGCTCGGCCACGGCAGCAACGTGATCGCCTCCGACGCCGGACACGAGGGCACCGTGCTCGTGATGAACACCCGGGGCATCACCGCCAAGCGGCTGGACAACACCACGGTGGCCGTGACCGTCCATGCCGGGCACCCGCTCGCCGACCTCACCAGTTGGGCCGCCACCAAGCACCTCGCGGGGATCGAATGCCTGGCCGGCATACCCGGCACCGTCGGCGCGGCCCCCGTCCAGAATGCCGGAGCCTACGGCCAGCAGATCTCCGACGCCCTCGACCACCTTACGGCCCGGGACTGGGACATGGGCCGCCTACGGACCCTGCCCGCCCAGGCCTGCCGCCTCCGTCACCGCGACAGCCGGTTCAAGAACGCCCCCGGCCGCTGGACCATCCTCACCGTGACGTTCCACCTCACCCGCTCGCCCGCTGCCCCCATCACCTACCGGCCGCTCGCCGACGAACTCGGCGTTGGCCTGGGCACCCGCCCGCCGGTGGCCGAGGTGACCACCGCCGTGCTCGCCAACCGCCACCGCCGAGGACTCCTCCTCGACCCCCACGGTCCCGACGCCCGCCAGGCCGGATCGGTCTTCCTCAACCCATCCGTCACCGCTGGGCAAGCCGCCCGTTGGTCAGCCTCGGGCTGCCCGGTCCACACCGACAGCGACGGACAGTTGCGGGCCAGCGCCGGCTGGCTGCTGGAACACGTCGGCTACCGCCCCGGCAGCAAGATCGCCGACGGCGTGCACTGCTCGGAGCGTCGGACCCTCACCCTCACCGCTCGCGACGGAGTGACCTCCGCGGGTTTCACCCGAGCACTCGCCGAACTCTCGGCGAAGGTCGAGACCACTACTGGAATCACGCTCCGACCTGAGCCGGTACTGGTCGGCGCTCGATCATGAGATTTGGCACCTGGCCCAGTGCCGTGGGCTTTAGTAGCCGCTGGACTGGATCTGAGCGACTCGGATTGGTTCACCTGTCGCGGCAAGCCGTCCTCCGTTTGGGACTCCACAGTGGCAGCCCACCACGAAGGATCATGGTCAGAATTGATATAGCAGGCTGACCTGTTCAGTCGCCGCTACTCCGACCACCGCAGTCAAGGTAGTTCCGGACGAAACCATCCAGCGCACTGTGTGGGCGAAGGTAGACATGGCGCCGTGCTGCCTCGATCTGGAGGTGGTTGAGGTCCTTGACAGTTGCTGCAGTAGCAGCAACGAACCCGTTGCGAGGCGTCCTCCCCACAAGCAGATGCCTGGGGCCGAAGGGCAGCACGACACCGGTGGAGTCGCCTAGAGCCATTCCGTAGGTGCGTATGCCGCCGTCCTGACAAACGGTCAGTGCCGGGATGTCTCCGAGAAGAAATTCCCCCTCCTCAGGTACAAGGATCTCCAGCCCCGTACTCCCGATGATTTCCTTCGCCTTGCCGAAAGCCTCCTCGATCCGCACGCGGAAGTCTGCCCCCGACGCGAAGTTTTCGACTTGGGGACGCAGCAGTTCGTCCGCTGCGGCAGCCAGGCCCGCCGGCCCAGGAAGGTGCAGCCGATAGCGCTGAAGCACTGCAGCCCGCAGAAGGCCGGACTTGTGGGTGAGCAGCGCGGTCCTGTGCTCTGTATAGACCTCGTTGAAGATCTGCTGGTGCACTGCACGAAAGTGCAGGGAGCGCACCCAGTGCAGGGCTATGAGGTCCTTCAAGACCCGCACGTACTGCTCAGACTGAAAAACATCACCTCGATCCACGGCTTTCGCCGCTTCGGGAACTTGCGTTTCCAGCCGTCCCCGGACCTCCTCCAGGGACGCAGAGGCAAAAGGCGCGAAGTTGTTCATCCTGCCGCACGCACCGACACCCCTGACCTTGTGCAGCCGTGCAGGGTGCCTCAGATCAAATGGCAGCACCTGGTACCCCGCGCTGCCAATCGGAGCGGCGAAACGCCTGAGCAGCACCCTGGAGATCACGTGCTGCCCGACGACTCGACGATCGGCTTGCGGTCGGAGCTCTGCGATCCGCGCGTCCATGCGCTGCGCTTCCGACAGCCACCGCCTCGGTGGTCCCTGGTCCATCCTGTAAGTCTGGCAAACACCGGTGACATCGTGGCCGCTGAACGATGGCTGCTCAGGACGAACCCCGGAAGGTGCCCCTTCGCAGTGACGAGGAGGCGCCGAAGCCCGAATGGCTGGTCTCGGTTCTGGTCTCATTCAGCCCCGTCCGGGCAGGTTCAGCCGCCGTCCGACGGTTCGTTCCTCCGCAGGTCAGGACAGGCGTGAACTCCGGCAGACAGTGCTGAGGAGAATTCGAGGGCGTGCTGCGCAACTGGTCGCGCTCCTGGGTGCCCGGTGAGGACGGCCGGCTGCGGGACTCCGCGATGTTCTCGATCACCGACGAGGAGTGGCCGCAGGCCGAGGCCGCCCTCCTGGAGCGGGTCGCCCGCTACGGCGCGTAGCGGACGTTTCGTTCCTGATGGCCCGTCACTTCTGGTGCGGGGGCGGCGGGTTGGCCGGTCCGGGCGGCGGCGGGGGAGCGCCGCCCATCCCGGTCGGGTTGCCGGACGGGGCTTTCTGCGGTGCCAAGCTGATCCTCCTCGACGCGGGTGCTCGACGCGGGTGGCGGCGGCGCCACCGGCCGGTGCGGTCACCGATGGGGTTCCCGCCCCGCGCCCGCTCCACGCCCGCCGCCCCGCCGCCGCCCCGTGTTCGAGCGGAGGGGCGGCGGTGTTCGGTCCGGCGGGAGTCCGGCCCTGCGGGAGTCCGGCCCTGCGGGAGTCCGGCCCTACGGGAGGGGCAACGGGAGCAGGGGCGGGGTCCAGGCGTGGTGGCGCAGGATCGCCCGCATCGCCGCGCCCGCCGGGGTGAGCCGCATCGCGGCGTTGCGGGCCGCCACCGCGACGGGGTTGCGCAGGCCCTGCCCCATCCGGCCCGCCCGGCGGGCCGCCAGCGCGACGGCCCGGGTGCGCGGCCGCCGGGCCGCGTCGTAGGCGGCGAGCGCGGCGGGCAGATCGGTGGTGCCGGTGCCGGTGCCGGTGCCGGTGCCGGTGGTGCCGGTGTCGGTGGTGCTGGTGGCGTCGGCGAGCGCGGCTGCCAGGGTGACGGCGTCCTCCAGGGCCTGGCAGGCGCCCTGGCCCAGGTTCGGGGTCATCGCGTGCGCGGCGTCCCCGAGCAGAACGGCCCGGCCGACGGTGAACGAGGGCAGCGGGGTGCGCAGTTCGCGGACGTCGTGGTGCAGCACCGCCGCCGGCGCGGTCGCGGCCAGCAGTTCCGGCACCGGGTGGTGCCAGCCGCCGAACCGGCGGCGCAGCTCGGCCAGCGGATCGGCGAACCGGGTCCCCGGCGGCAGGGCGAACACGGCGTGCCACTCGGCCCGGCCGTCCGGCAGTCGGATGTGCCCGAACTCCGCCCCGCCGCCCCAGGTCAGCTCGAAGTCCTCGGCCAGCTCCAGGGGTTCGGCCGTGACGGCGCGCAGGACGGCGGCCCCGGTCGGCTCCGCGCCCGGCCGCCCCGGCAGCAGCAGGCCGCGCAGCCGACTGCCCACCCCGTCCGCGACCACCAGCAGATCGGCCTCCCGGACGCCGTCGGAGCAGGTCAACCGCACCCGTCCGGACGGGTCCTGAACGGGCGTCAGCGCCTCGACCCCGATCCGCAGCGCGTCGGCGGGCAGCGCCGAGCGCAGCAGCCGGTGCAGCTCGGCCCGGGTGATCCCGACGATCGGACTGCCCACCGCCCGCTCCAGCGCCGCCCCGTCCATCCGGGCCAGCCAGGCCCCGCCCGGCGTGCGCGTCCCGCCCCGGTACTGCCCCCGGGACGCGGCGCGGACGGCCGCGCCCACGCCGAGACCGTCCAGCGCCCGCAGCCCGTTGGCCGCCAGCGAGATCGCCGCGCCCGCGTCGTCCGGCACCGCCGAACGCTCCAGCACCGTCACCGACCAGCCGATCCGGCGCAGCCCGAGGGCCGCCGCCAGACCGCCGATCCCGCCGCCGACCACCACCGCCGTACCGCGCATCGCCCGCCTCCTCTTCTACACCTGTAGAAGAAATGGTAGCCGACCCGATCCGCCGCTGCCGGGGCACCCCCGCGCAGAGAGTGGTGCGGCGGCCGCTGCCGGGGCACCCCCGCGCGGAGACCGGTGCGGTGCAGAAAGCGGTGTAGAAAGAGGGGTGGCCACCGACCGACGCACCCTGCTCGCCGACGCCGCCCTCGGCGTCCTCGCCGACCTGGGCGTCCGCGGCCTCACCCACCGCGCCGTCGACCGCGCCGCCGCGCTGCCCGACGGCACCACCTCCGCCTACTTCCGCACCCGGGCCGCGCTGCTGACCGCCCTGGTCCGCCGGCTGGTCGACCTGGACCAGGCCGAACTGCAGTCCACCGCGCAGGAGTTCCCGCCGCCCCGGACTGCCGCGGAACTCGCCGACGGCTTCGCCCTGCTGGCCCGGCAGCGGCTCGCCGGCGAAGGGCGCCGCCGCTCACTGGCCCGCTGCGCCTGCGTAGTGGAGAGCGTCCGCGACCCGGAACTGCGCGAGATCCTCGCCCCGCACGAGAACGCCGGTCGAACGGCCGTCCGGGACTTCCTCGCCCGGCACGGCACCCCCGACCCGGAGGGCCGCACCCTCACCCTGCTCGCCTGCTTCGACGGCCTGGTCCTGGACGCCCTGGTCCGCGGCGACCGGGACGTCCCGCGCGAAGCACTGGAACTCCTGGTCGCCGCGGCCCTGCGACGCTAGCGGTTCTGCGGCGTCAGGCTCGGGCGCCCGTCCGGCCGGCCCACTGGTGGGCGGTGCCCTGGTGGAGGGCTGCGTAGACGCGGTCGCGCAGGGTGTTGGCGTCCGCGTCGGTCAGGGTGCAGTGGAGGTCGCGCAGGACCAGCTTGACCAGCAGGTTGTGCTGGTCCGGGCGGGCGCCGAGGCGGGTCAGGGCCTGCGGGGGCAGCAGATGGCAGGGGGTGGCGGAGAGGACTTCCACCGTCTCCACGGCGTCCGCGTCCGCGCCCAGGGCGTCGCGGACCCGGTCACCCAGGTCCTCCGCGAGATCCGTGCCGTCGGAGCCGTCTTCGGCGCCGTCCACCGGATCGACGGCGATCGACAGGTCGCGGCGGACGGCGGGTTGCGCCGACACCGGCCGGTACGGGGCCAGGTCGGTGAGCTGCGCCGCCACCGCGGGGTCGGTGGAGCGCAGCAGGCGGATGTCCGGTACGCCCTTGAGCAGCATCAGCATCCGGTCCAGGCCCATGCCGAGCGCCAGTCCGCTCCACTCGGGGCCCAGGCCGGCGGCCGCCAGCACCTCCGGGTGGGCGAGTCCGCACTCGGCGACCTCCACCCACTCCCCGTCCGCCTCGACGTCCAGCTGGCGCCCCGCCAGGGTGTACGGGTGGACCCGCGCCTCGGTCCGGTACGCCCGGCCCGGCAGCAGGGCCCCCGCCAGGACGCCGATCATCGCGGTCAGGTCGTCCGGGCCGGCCGGGGTCGGACGCCGGGTCAGGTACCAGAGGTCGAGCTGGTGCGGGGTGCCGGTGTGCAGCCGGTCGATGCTGTCGCGCCGGTACACCAGGCCGGGGCAGACCAGCAGCACCGACTCCGGTCCGCCCCCCGGGTGTTCGGCGGCAAGGGTGCGCAGCGCGCCCGGGACGAGGGCGCTGGAGTGGCTGCGCAGCATCCGGCGGGCGTCCACGTAGCGGGTGTAGCGGGTGTCCCGAGTGACGTCGTCGGCACGGTAGTTGAGGTGGTCGTAGTTGTCGGCGACGGTGACGACGCGCTCGCCGCGGTGCACTCGCGCCGGGCAGGCCCAGTGGCGGGTGAGCGCGTCGACGGCGCCGTCCAGGACGAGTTGCAGCGCGTGCGGCCCGGCCGCCGGGTCGGTCAGGTCGCGGACCGCCAGGTCGGCGGCCAACTGCTCGGCGGAGAGCGGGCGGACGGTGTGCACGGCAGCGGATGCGGCAGGGTTCACGGGCAGGGACATGGTGACGGCCTCCGGGCCTCGGCGGGGGAGAGAAGGGGGAGTGCACACCCCCCGGCCCCTGGGCACGATCCGCCGCCCGGGACCGACCCGCTCAGCCCGACTGCGTCATCGGCGTGGCGAAACCCGACCCCTGCGGCACCCATCGGGAGCCGGGGGGCCACTAAATCGGCGAGAGATCGCTACGACGGCCACGGGCAGAGTCTAGCCACCCGGCCGCCCCCGACCGCAAGCGCTTTCCCCGCCGCGCCCGCCCGGTAGGCTCGACGCTCCTTCGACAGGTCAGGGCGGCGCAGGGCAGTGCAGGACGGGAGGCGCGGACGGTGGTGGCGGATGTGAGGGCAGGCGGCGGGGCCGGTGGGGTCGGCGGGGCGTACGACGGGGTGGCCGAGCTGTACGCCACCCTGTTCCGGGGCGAACTCGGCGGCCGCGAGGACGAGTTGGCGCTGATCCGGCGGCTGGTGGCGGCCCCGGCGGTGGCCGGGCGGGGCCTGCCGGTGGGCGACCTCGGTTGCGGGCCGGGCGAGGCGACGGCCCTGCTGTCCGGGCTCGGCATCCGCGCCTTCGGGCTCGACCTCTCCGCCGGCATGCTGGCGCAGGCCCGACTGGCGCACTCCAGCGGGGCGTTCGTCCGCGGCACGCTGGCCGCCCTGCCGCTCGCCGACGGCAGCCTCGGCGCGATCCTCGCCCGCTACTCGCTGATCCACCTGACGCCACATCAACTACCGGCCGTGCTGGCAGAGTTGCGGCGCGTGCTGGCCCCGGGCGGGCTGCTGCTCACCGGCTTCTTCGCCACCGACACCGACAGCGGCGACCCGCTCCCCTTCGACCACAAGGTCACCACCGCCCACCGCTGGCCCGTCGACACCCTCGCTGCCCGCTTCCACGACGCCGGCCTCACCGAACTCGCCCGCACCACCCGCGCCCCCGGCCCGAACGAACGCTTCCGCCAGGCCACCCTCCTCCTCGGAGACCCCGCTGGGGAGCACACTTCGGCCGAAGCGGGGCAGAAGAGGCCCGAGGAGGACCGGATGGCGGCGGGAGAGGCGGACGGATGAGCGACGGAACGAGTGTGCTGCTGTGGAGCGTCGGCGCGGTACTGGTCGCCGCCACGCTGGCGGCGGCGGTCGTCCTGGTGGTCAAACTGGTGCGGACCAAGCGGCTGCTGTCCGACACGGGCATCCCGATGTCGAAGAAGGTGCTGTTCTGGGGCGCGATCGTCTACCTGATCTCCCCGGTGGACCTGCTGCCCGACCCGATCCTGATCGACGATCTCGGCGTCCTGCTGCTGGCCCTGCGTTCCCTCAACAAGGCCGTCCCCCGGGGGATCTCCCGCGCGTCCCAACAGGAGTCGGACCCCCGACCGTGACCCGGCCGGGCCGGCGCCCCGGGGCGGGACGGCCGCCGCATTCCGCCGCTCCGGCCGGGAACGGGCCGGTCAGAGCGACCAGCCGCGCGGGCGCATGGTCGTGGCCAGGCCCAGGGCGCGGCGGACCTCGGCGTCCGGGTCCATGGCGGCGTGCTCGTCGGCGCGGGCGGCATCGGCGGCCCGGCGGATCTCCAAGAAGCTGCGGCCTGGGTCGAGGGCGGCGGCCGCGCGCCAGTGGGCGAGGGCGGAACGGTGGGAGGCGAGGACGGCGGCGAGCGGTGCCTCCGCGCCCGGGGGCGGGGCGAGTCGGGCCAGGTCGTCCGTCAACTGCTGTTCGGCGTCGGCCATCCAGGCCGTCCAGTCGCGGATCTCGACCGAGGTGGCGCCCTCGGCCTGGTCGATGTCGAGGGCGGAGACCTCGTCGTAGCGGTCGACGGCCGTGAGATAGGCGCGCTGCGCCTCGGTGGGGGCGGGGGCGTGCGGCCGGGAGGGGCCCGTCACCCGGTCGTTCAGGGCGGTCAGGTAGCAGGTGACGTGCGGGGTACGGCCCGGGTCCGTCGACAGGTGGTAGTCGTAGCCGAGCGAGGGCGGCAGGGACCAGTAGTCCGGTACGTAGGCGGTGACGGCGGGGCTGCAGGCCAGCGCCGCGGCCAGTTCCGCATCGTGGTGCGGCTCCCGCTCGAGGTCGACGGGGAACTGCCCGGTGACCTCGCCGAGGTGCGGGTCCGTGCAGGCCGTGGGCCGCACCGTGTCCAACCGGTCGCTCCGGAGGTCGAAGCAGGCGCCGACCGGCAGCGAGGCCAGCACGACGGTCCGGGGGTACACCAACGCGACCAGCCCGGCCGCGGCCAGGACCAGCACGGAGCCGACCAGCACCCGGCGCCACCACCGCCGGGTCCGGGCCGGTGCTGCGTCTGCGGAGGTGGAGACGGGGCGGACGGGAACGGCGGAGATCGGACGGGACACGGCGGTTCAGCGCTCCGGCGGGAAGGGGGATCCAGGGTGCGCAGACCCTACCGCAGGGCCCGGACGGGTCGGCGGGCCCGGGCGGGCCGGCGGGCGCGGGCGGTCAGTGCACCCAGCCGCGGCGGTGCGCCTGCCAGCCGAGCTGGATCCGGGTGTCGGCGCGGGCCAGCCCCATCAGGCGGCTGATCCGGCGCTGGACGGTGCGCAGGCCGAGGCCGAGCTGCTTGGCGACGGCGTGGTCGGTGGCGCCGGCCAGCAGCAGGGCGAGGACCCGCCGGTCGGTCTCGTCCGGCCCGTCGGCGGGGGAGTCGCCGACGGTCGGCCCGGTGCCGGTGCGGCCCAGCGGGTGGGCCCACTCCCAGGTCTGCTCGAACAGCACGGCCAGGACGGCGACCAGGGCGGGCGCGCGCACCACCAGGGCGACCGGGTCGGTGGCGGCGGAGGGGGCGGTGAGCGGGACGAGCGCCAGCTCCCGGTCGGCGACGATCAGCTTGGTCGGGACGTTCTCCACCACCCGGATCTGCTGCTGCCGGTCCATCGCCTCGAACAGCGGCCGGGCCGCGCCGGGTTCGTCCAGCGCCCGGCGCTCCAGCACCACCCGGTAGGCGACGCCCCGGGCCACCGCCGCGGTCTCCGCGCCGGTCTCGTCGGCGGCCACCACCTGGTGACGGCCCGTCACCAGCGCGAGCAGTTCGCGCTCCGCACCCGCCTGCAACTGGGCCACCCGGTGGCTGATCGCGGCCCGCCCGGCGACCACCTCGACCAGGTCGCGGTGCGCCCGGTCGGCGCCGGTGGTCGCGGTGCGGTACGCCTCGGTCAGCATCGAGGCGGTGAGTTCGGCCTCCCGCAGGGCGTGCCGCTGCCCGGTCAGCAGCGCCTCCAGGGCGACGGCCGGGGGAGCGGCGGTGTAGCGCTGCTCCGCGTCGGGGGCCACCAGCCCGGCGGCCTGCAGGAGTTCGAGCGAGCCGACGGCCAACGGCCCGCAGCGCGCGGCGAGTTCGGCACGGTCGGCCGGTCCGTGGCCGACCAGGTGGGTGTAGAGCCGCTCGGCGTGCTCGTCCAGTCCTATCGCCGCCAGCATCCACGCTCCGTCCGCCGCACCGTATGTGAGAACCGCCGGGCCGACCGCCGACCGCCGTCCGCCGACCCGTCCGCCGACCCGTCCGCTGCCCAAGGGGCCGCCACGCAGCGTCAGTTCGTGCCGGACGCACCCGGTGGCGGGTTGCCGCCGGGCGGTGATCCGCCAGCGCCCATCATGACCGGTCAGGGGGGTTTTCTGCCAGGCTCACCGGCCATAGACCCGAGACCTGGAGGCGTCCATGACATGGCCGGCGCGGATACGCGGCGCGATGGCACTGGCGGCGGCGGGCATCCTCGCCGCCGGCGCGCTCAGCACCACCGGACAGGCGTACGCGGCCCCGTCCGGCGACCGGAAGAGCAAGGAAACCAACAGCACGGCAAAGGAATTGACGGGACGTCAGAACGCGGCGCCGCGCACCGTCACCCTGATCACCGGCGACCGGGTCCGGGTCACCGGCACCCCTGACGGCCGCAGCTCCGTCACCGTGCCGCCCGACGAGCACGGCAACCTCCCGCTGGTCTTCACCCAGCAGGAGAACGGCGACCAGTACGTCCTGCCGCAGCGGGCCTCCGCCGCGCTCGCCGCCGGAACCGTCGACCGCGGCCTGTTCGACGTCAGCGCGCTGATCCGGCAGGGCTACGACGACCAGGGCGCCAAGACCCTGCCGCTGATCGCCACCTACCGGGACGCCGGGGCGGCCGATGCCAGTCCGCAGCTGCGCGCCCGGGCCGCCGGGGCGACGCCGCTCAAGGCCGTGAACGGCGTCGCGCTCAAGCCCGCCAAGGACGCCGCCGCCCGGACCTGGGACCAGCTGATCGCCCCGGACGGCACCGGCCGCGACGGCCTGGCCAAGCTCTGGCTGGACCGCAAGGTCAAGACCGCCAATGACGCCGAGACCCGGCAGATCGGCGCCCCCGCCGCCTGGGCGGCCGGCCTCGGCGGCGACGGCGTCAAGGTCGCCGTCCTCGACACCGGCATTGACGACCAGCACCCCGACCTGGCCGGACAGGTCGACGCCCGCCGCAACTTCACCACGGAGGACCCGAGCACGCCGGACGAGGACGTGCACGACGCCGTCGGCCACGGCACCTTCGTCGCCTCCGAGATCGCCGGCACCGGCGCGGCCTCCGGCGGCACGGAGCGCGGCGTCGCCGACCGGGCCCGGCTGCTGGTCGGCAAGGTGCTCGACGACAGCGGCTCCGGCACCGACTCGCAGATCATCGCGGGCATGCAGTGGGCCGCCGACTCCGGCGCCGACGTGGTCTCGATGTCGCTCGGCAGCCCGGAGCCCAGTGACTGCACCGACCCGATGTCGGTCGCCGCCCAGCAACTCGCCCAGCGCTCCAAGGCGTTGTTCGTGGTCGCGGCCGGCAACCTGGGCCGCTACCAGTCCGTCAGCTCGCCCGGCTGCGCGCCCGCCGTGCTCACCGTCGGCGCCGTCGACGGCAAGGACGCCACCGCGAACTTCTCCTCGCACGGCTCCGTCATCGGCACCCACACCCTCAAGCCCGAGATCGCCGCCCCCGGCGTCGACGTCAAGGGCGCCGCCGCCGGCGGGCGCGGCGTCTACGCCTACACCGCGATGTCCGGCACCTCGATGGCGACGCCGCTGGTGGCCGGCACCGCCGCCCTGGTCAAGCAGCGCCACCCCGACTGGGACGCCGCCCGGATCAAGGCCGCCCTGGTCTCCGCCGCGCTCGCCACCGTCCCCGGCGACGTCCAGCAGGTCGGCGCGGGCCGGCTGCGCGCCGACGCCGCCACCACCCAGCGCGTCCTGGGCGCTCCCGCCGTCGGCTTCGGCGACTTCGCGTACCCCCAGCAGAAGTCCGACACCCGCACCGTCCGACTCCCGTACACCAACACCTCCGACCGGCCCGTCACGCTGAAGCTCGCCGTCCAGCGCACCGACGGCGACGACGACTCCCCGGTCAAGGCCAAGGCCGTCCGTCTCGGCACCGACCAGGTCACCGTCCCCGCCGGCGCCACCGTCGAGGTGCCGCTGACCCTCGACCCGACCGCCAAACTGGCCGGCGGCCAGTACGGCGACCTCACCGGCCGGGTGCTGGCCACCGCCGCGGACGGCAGCACCGTCTCCACCCCGTTCAACGCCTACGTCGAACCCGACACCTTCGCCGTCCGGGTCAAGCTGATCGACCGCGACGGCAAGCCCGCCGCGTCCGACGCCGGCACCAGCATCACCCTGGTCGACCTCGGCCAGGCCACCGGCAGCCGGCAGGCCCCCGACGCCAACGGCGAGATCGTCTACCGGCTGCGCCCCGGCACCTACGCGCTCAGCGGCTACGTGGTCACCCCCGACCGGCGCGACCCCACCGGCGAGGCCGCGCCCAAGGGCGTCACCGCGCTCGCCATGCCCGAACTCCAGCTGAACAAGGACACCGTCCTCACCCTGGACGCCCGCAAGGCCGACCCGATCGAGGTGCGCACCGACCACGACCTGCGGGTCCGCAACGCGGTCCTCGAACTGGGCCGCTGGTGGGGCGACAAGTGGGTCGACTCCACCGGCGTGCGCACCGGCCTGCTCCCCGTCGAACTCTCCGCCTGGGGCAGCGGCAAGGCCCGCACCGGCGGCTTCGAGTTCGGCAGCTACCTGCGCCTGGCCGCCCCCGAGGCGGTGCTGCGCGGCGCCGGACTCACCCTCGAACCCCACTACGCCCAGTACGCCGACGAGGCCCACCTGCCCGCCACCGGCAGCGCCCCGCTCGCCGTCGTCGCCGCGCCCGGGGACCTGGCCGGCGCCGACCTCAAGGGCCGACTCGCCCTCGTCCCCGACGACGGCACCTCCCAGCGCACCGTCTCCGCCGACGCCAAGAAGGCCGGCGCGGTCGGCGTCCTGACCTACCGCCCGACCCCCGGCCTGTTCGCCAAGAACGACATCAGCCTCGACGTCCCCGTGCTGCCGATCACCGCCGACCAGGCCGCCGCCCTACGCACCGCCCTCGGCCGCGGCCCCGTCACGCTGAACTGGACCTCCACCCCCGACGGCCCCGAGGTCCACAACCTGGCCTTCCACGACACCGGTGCGATCGGCGGGCAGCAGCGCCACACCGTCCGCGACCGCGACCTCGCCACCGTCACCGAGACCTGGCACAGCCTCGGCACGCCGTTCCGGATGAGCGACTACGTCAGCGTCGAACGCCCCTGGAACCCGTACGCGGCCACCGCCGTCGCGCAGGGACTGGTCGCCGCCCCGTCCGTCCGCACCGCCCGCTACACCGCCGACGACACCACCTGGCTGCACGACGCGCAGAGCAGCTGGCCGTTCACCGAGTTCATGCAGGACCTGCCGCGCCGCTACGCCCCCGGGCAGCAGCGCGCCGAGCAGTGGTACCGGGGCGTGCTGCGGCCCACCGCCGGCCGGGACGCGACGGGTGCGCCGCTGCTGGTCGGCGAGCGGCAGGCCGACCTGCTCGGCGTCGACTTCAGCCGCAGCCTGTGGGGCGACGGCAACGCCGACCACACCGGCAGCATGGCCTACTTCGGCGACGGCTCGGCCGTCGAACTGTTCAGCGGTGGCGAGTCGTTGGGCCGCTCCTGGTTCGGCCCGTCGAACGTCTGGGAGGTCCCGGCCGGGGCCCGCGACTACACCCTGGTGCTCGAACAGCAGCGCTTCTACCACCGCGACCAGTGGCAGCGCTCCACCGCCGTCCGCACCGAGTTCGGCTTCCGCTCGGCGAACGACCCGGCCGCGTACTCGCAGCCGCTGCCGCTGCTGTTCCCCGACTACCGGCTCGACCTGGACGGCAACAACACCGCCCCCGCCGGCCCGGTCCGGATCGCCCTCGCCGCCACCGGCCAGGCGGGCGCCGCCCCCGGCCCGCTGACCGACGCCCGCCTCTCCTACTCCTACGACGGCGGCACCACCTGGACCGACGCCCCCGTCGGCGCCGACCGCACCGCCGCCCTCGACCACACCGGCGCGAGCGGCAAGACCGTCACCCTGCGGATCACCCTGACCGCGGCCGGCGGCAGCACCGTCACCCAGACCGTCACGGACGCCTACGCCGTGCGCTGACGGATCGTCGGATTGCGGTGGTCGCGGGCCGTCGGGGTACTCCCCGGCGGCCCGCGGCCGTTCCGGCTCCCCCGGGATTCAGAGGGCGGCGAGCCGGGCGAGCGGGTCGGCGGCGCCCGGGTCGGCGGTCAGGCCGCAGTCCGCGCGGACGGCGGCGTCGTGGGCGGCGGCCAGGGCGTCCAGCCGGGCCAGCCGGGTGCGGCCCTGCCGGGAGAGGTGCGCGGTGATCCGGCGGCGGTCCCGGTCGCCCTGGCGGCGGTGGACCAGGCCGGCGTCCGCGAGCCCGTCGACCAGCCGGCTCAGGCTGGCCTGCGGGATCAGCAGGGCCTGCGCCAACTCGCCCATCGGGCGGCCCCGCTCGTCCGCGAGGGCGCGCAGCACCCGCCACTGGTCGACGGTGCAGTCCTCCTCGGCCAGCGCGGCGGCCAGCCCCGAGGTGAGCCGCCGGTGCGCCAGCGCGACCAGCTCCACCAGCAGCGGCGCCGAGGGGGCGGGGCCGGACGTGTCGGTGCTGCTGCTCGCGGCGGTGCCCTGCGCGGTCATCCGGCCTTCCCCTTCCGAGTCCCGTCCTCGGCCCTGTCCCGATCCCTTGCCGTCGCCCGCCCGGCTTCCCCGGGGACGGCAGGACGACCATACTCGCACCGGTGAGGCTGGAAGCGAGACTGGTCGACCCGCTCGACGCGCTGCACACCGCCCGGGCGGACGGCGTGTTCCGGGTCGGCCTCGTCGTGCCGCAGTCCGGCCCGCTCGGCCTCACCGGACCGTCCGCGCTGGACGGCGCGCTGCTCGCCGCGCACGAGGTCAACGCCCGCGGCGGCGTCCGGGACCGCCTGCTGGAACTCGTCCTGGTCGACGGCGGCGGCGCGCCCGCCCCCGTCGCCGCCGAGGTCCGCCGCCTGCTCGACGCGGGCGCCCTCGACGCGCTGGCCGGCTGCCACACCAGCGACGTGCACCGCGCCGTCGAGCAGGTCGCCGACGGCCGGACCGCCTACGTCTTCACCCCACCGCACGAGGGCGGCACCCGGCGGCCCGGCGTGCTCTGCACCGGCATCGACCCGGCCGCCCAACTCGGCTTCGCAGTAGCAGAACTGACGGAGCGTCACCGGATCGGCCGGTGGGCGATGATCGGCAACGACTACATCTGGCCGCGCTCCGTGCACCGGGCCGCCGCCCGCCTCGCCACCGGCGCGGGCGCCCGGGTGGTGCTGGAGCGCCGGGTGCCGTTCGGCGGCGTCGAGCGCCAACTCGACGCCCTGCTCGACGCGTTGCGCACCGCCCGGGCCGACGCCGTGCTGCTCAGTCTGATCGGCCGCGACCTGGTGGTCTTCAACCGGGCGCTGCGCCGCAGCGGGCTGGACCGCCGACTCGTCCGGCTCTCCGGGGCGTTGGAGGAGAACGGCCTGCTGGCGTTCGGCGGCGACGACACCGGCACGCTGTACGCCGCGATGCCCTCCTTCGCCACCCTCGCCGAGGAGCCCCGCCGCCACCTGGCCGAGCGTCACCGCGCGCTCTGCGGGCCGTGGGCGCCGATCCTGGACGCCTACGCCGTCGGCCTCTACGACGGCCTGCACCTGCTCGCCGAACTCGCCGGCCGCCGCGCCCTCGAACCGTCCGGCCTGCGCGCCGCCGCCGCGCCGCTGCTGCGCGCCCTGCCGCGCACCGCCCACCTGGCCCGCGCCGAGGGCCCGGACTTCGCCGTCCTGCGCTGAGACCGTCCCACCGGGCCGGGGGCGTCCGTACGGCGAGAAAACCCTTCCATCTGGAAATACTTGGCCCTACAGTCTCCGAAACAGTCTCCGAACACACCCACGGGGCCGTCACGCAGAGGGAGCGCCATGGCCGACACACCCACACCAACGTCCGCCGGCGGCGGGGGCATCGAGAACTTCGGCTACCGGCAGGAGCTGCGCCGCTCGCTGACCTTCACCGACCTGCTCGTCTACGGGCTGGTCTTCATGGTGCCGATCGCGCCCTTCGGCATCTTCGGCAGCGTCTTCCAGGGCTCCGGCGGCATGGTCGCCCTGGCGTACGTGCTCGGCATGGTGGCGATGATGTTCACCGCGCTGTCCTACGCCCAGATGTCGCGGGCCTTCCCGATGGCCGGTTCGGTCTACACCTACGCCGGGCGCGGCATCGGCGCGCCGGTCGGCTTCCTCGCCGGCTGGATGATCCTGCTCGACTACGTGCTGGTGCCCGGCCTGCTCTACCTGATCGCGGGCGTGGCGATGAACTCGCTGGTGGCGTCCGTCCCGGTCTGGCTGTGGGTGGTCGGCTTCGTGCTGCTCAACACCGTGGTCAACTACCTGGGCATCGAGACCACCGCCAAGGTCAACAAGGCCGTGCTGATCGGCGAACTCGTGGTGCTGGCGCTGTTCATCGGCGTCGGCGTGGTCGCGCTGGCGGGCGGCAGGGGCCGCGGCTTCGACCTCACCCCGCTCTACAACGGGCACACCTTCTCCTGGAGCCTGGTGTTCGGCGCGGTCTCGATCGCGGTGCTCAGCTTCCTCGGCTTCGACGGCATCTCCACCCTCTCCGAGGAGAACCGCGACTCCGCGAAGGCGATCGGCCGCTCCATGGTCGCCGCGCTGCTGCTGGCCGGCACCCTGTTCATCGTGCAGACCTGGGTGGCCTCGCTGCTGGTCGCCGACCCCGACGCGCTGATCCGCGACGGCGACCCGAACGGCACCGCCTTCTACGACGCCGCCCGCACCGCCGCCGGCGGCTGGCTGGCCACCCTGACCGCCGCCGCCACCGCCGTCGCCTGGGGCTTCGCGAACTCGCTGGTGGCCCAGGCCGCCACCTCCCGCCTGCTGTACGCGATGGCCCGGGACCGCCAACTCCCGTCCTTCCTGGCCCGCATCCACCCCACCCGCCGGGTCCCGGTCAACGCGACGCTGCTCACCGCCGGGGTCTCGCTGGTGCTCGGCCTGTACACGGCCTCCCGCGACGACGGCATCACCCTGCTGAGCACCCTGGTCAACTTCGGTGCGCTGACCACCTTCCTGGTGCTGCACGTGGCCGTGGTCGTGCACTACCTGGTCCGGCAGCGCAGCAAGGACTACTGGCGGCACCTGGTCGCGCCCGTGCTCGGCTTCGCGATCCTCGGCTACGTGGTCGTCAACGCGGACATCGCCGCCCAGCGGCTCGGCTTCGTTTGGCTGCTGATCGGTGCGATCGTGCTGATCGGCCTGATGGCGACCGGCCGCACCCCGCGCCTCGCCGTCGCCACCGCCGTTGCCGACACCGCCGATGCGAACGCTGCCGAGGAGAGCAAGTGACCCTGCCCGAGGAGATCGTCCGCCTGTCCCCGTCCCCGGAGGACTGGGCCTACACCTTCGGCGGACGCGCCCCGCTGACCACCGTCCGGCCCGGGACGCTGCTGGAGCTGACCACCGAGGACTGCTTCGGCGGCAAGGTGCGCGGCACCGGCGACCTGCCCAGCCGGGTCTGCGTCTTCCCGTACCTGAACCCCGTCACCGGCCCGATCGCGGTGGCCGGGGCCGAGCCCGGCGACGTGCTGGCCGTGCACTTCGTCGAGATCACCCCGGCCCGCGACCACGGCATCTCCAGCACCTTCCCGCACTTCGGCGCGCTGACCGCCACCCACCGGACCGCGATGCTGCACCCGCCGCTGGAGGAACGGGTGTGGATCTACGACCTGGACGTGGCCGCCGGACTGTGCCACTTCCGGGCCCGCACCAGTGACTTCACCGTCGCCCTGCCGCTCGACCCGATGCACGGCACGGTCGGCGTCGCCCCGGCCGGTGGCGAGGTGCTGGCCTCGATCACACCCGGCGCGCACGGCGGCAACCTGGACACCCCCGAGATGCGGGCCGGCGTCACGGCCTACTTCGGTGTCAACGTCGAGGGCGGGCTGCTCGCCCTCGGCGACGGCCACGCCCGGCAGGGCGAGGGCGAGGTCTGCGGCACCGCCGTCGAGGCGGCGATGCGCACCACCGTGATCGTCGACCTGGTCAAGGGCGGCGGCCCGGCCTGGCCCCGGCTGGAGAGCGACCACCACCTGATCAGCACCGGCTCGGCCCGCCCGCTGGAGGACGCCTTCCGGATCAGCCAGCACGACCTGGTCACCTGGACCGCCGACCTGCTCGGCCTCGACCAGCTCGACGCCTACCAACTGGTCAGCCAGGCCGGGTTGGCGCCCGCCGCGAACGTCTGCGACACCGACTACACGATGGTCGCCAAGCTCCCCAAGTCCCTGCTCGGCCGCACCCGCCCCTACGACGGCCTGCACGACCGCCTCCGCGCCACCGCGGCGGCCTACCTGCGCCACCGCTGATCCGCCGTCAGCCGCCCGGGTGCGGGTGGCGGACCAGCAGGACGGCCACGACCTCGCCACCGATCGCCTCGTAGACGTGCGGGGCGTCGGCGGCCCAGGTGTGGTGACCGCCCGGGCCGACCCGGACGGGTGACGCCGCGTCACCCGCCCGGGCGGTCCCGGAGAGCACCACCAGGTGCTCGGTGCTGCCCGGGGTGTGCGCCCCCGAACGCCGGACCCCGCCCGGGCGGACCCGGAGCCGGTAGGTCTCGGTGACGGCCTCCGCGTCCTCGTGCCGGTCGAGCAGGACGGCGTCCAGCAGGTGGCCCGAGATGTGCGAACTCCCTGGCGGGACAGTGGAGTCGGCGGTCGGCAGGGCGGCGGGCGGCAGCGCGGCGCTCAGCGGGAGGCCGAGCGCGGTGGTCAGCGCGTACAGCGTCTCCAGGGTCGGGTTGCGCGAACCGGCCTCCAGCCCCGACAGGGTGGCCTTCCCCAGTCCGGCCCGGCGGGCCAGCTCGGAGAGCGACAGGCCGCGCGCGGTGCGCAGTTCGCGCAGGCGCAGGCCCACCTCGGCGGCGAGAGCGGCGGCGGGCGGGGCGGCGGCCGGGGAGGCGGGTTGATCGGGGGCGTGCATGCCGTCTATCGTTCCACGGACGGAACGTTCCGTAAATGGAACGACCTGCGGGCGGTACGAAGACCGACCCGCTGCTCCTGTCCCGAGCCGCCCGACCTGGAGTCCGCCGTGCAACCGACGAGCCCGTCCGACCCGACCCCGCTCCCGCCCCGCAGCGCCCTGGTGGCCGCCGCGTTGGCCGCCGCCGGGATTCCCGGCGCCGTCCGGCAGCTCGCCGACTCGGCCCGGACCGCCGCCGAGGCGGCCGCCGTGCTCGGCTGCGAGGTCGGCGCGATCGCCAACAGCCTGGTCTTC
The DNA here is from genome assembly GCF_044741705.1 of Kitasatospora sp. NPDC088134. Classification (NCBI taxonomy): domain Bacteria; kingdom Bacillati; phylum Actinomycetota; class Actinomycetes; order Kitasatosporales; family Streptomycetaceae; genus Kitasatospora; species Kitasatospora sp. NPDC088134. Next base: position 62,609 of record NZ_JBIUTD010000032.1, read on the forward strand.
CTCTCCGACGGCGAACCCGTGCTGGTCCTCACCAGCGGCGCCCACCGTGTCGACACCGCCGCCCTCGCCACCCGCTGGGGCCGCGGCCCGCTGCGCCGGGCCACCCCCGAGCAGGTCCGCGAAGCCACCGGCCAGGCCATCGGCGGCGTGGCCCCCACCGGCCACCCCCGCCCCCTCCCCACCGTCGTCGACCGGGCCCTCACCGCCCATCCCCGGATCTGGGCCGCGGCCGGCACCCCGCACACCGTCTTCCCCACCACCGCCGCCGAACTCCTCGCCCTCACGGGCGGCACCCTCCTCCAGGTCAACGCCTGACGCCCGGTCGGCGCCCGCCCCCGTCCGCCGGGGCCGCCGCGCCGCGGACCGTCCGGCGGTCAGTCGACGACGCGCAGGGCCAACTTGCCGCGCAGGTGGCCCCGTTCGGCATGGCGGTGGGCGTCGGCGGCCGCCGCGAGGGGGAAGGTGCCGGAGACGGCGACCCGGACGGTGCCGGAGACGACCAGCGCGTCGAGGTCGGCGAGGTCGGCGCCGCTGGAGCGGACCTGCCACATGCTCGGGTCGAGGACGAGGCCGAGGGCGGCGGTCCGGGCGGGGTGGTAGTCGCCGAGGAAGACGGGGGCGATCCGGCCGCCGCGGCGCAGCACCGGGAGCAGGCGGTGGGCGTGCGGGCCGCCGACGGTGTCCAGGAGCAGGTCGGCGTCGCGGATCACCTCCTCGGGCGGGGTGGCGGTGTAGTCGACGAAGCGGTCGGCGCCCAGGTCGCGCAGGAAGGCTTCGTGCCGGCCGTCGGCGACGGCCACGACCCGGACCCCGGCGGCCTTGAGCAGTTGGACCGCGAGGTGGCCGACGCCCCCGGCCGCGCCGATCACCACGGCGGTGCTGCCGGGGGCGGGTCGCAGGTGCCGGGTCAGGTACTGGTGGGCGGTCAGGCCGGCCATCGGGAGGGCGGCGCCGGTGAGGTGGTCGAGGGCGTCGGGCAGCCGGGCCAGGTCGCCGTCGGGGGAGACCGCGTACTCGGCGTAACCGGCGCTCCGGCCGGGGAAGTTGACCAGCCCGTGGACGCGCTCGCCGACCTGCAGTCGGGAGCCGGGCCCGGTGGCGGCGACCACGCCGGAGATGTCGCTGCCCGGGATCAGCGGCAGTTCGGGCCGGGGCCGCAGCTCGGGCGGGATGTTGGTGAAGCCCTGTCGCTGGTACCGGTCGGCCGGGTTGACGCCTGCGGCGTGCACCCGGACCAGCACCTCGCCCGGGCCGGGCGCCGGTCGCGGCACCCGCTCCCGGATCAGCGCCTCGGGCCCGCCGAAGGCGTGCACCCGCACCGCCCACATCGTCCCGGGGCCCGCGTCGCCGGCCGGTCCGGTGGTCGTTCCGCCGGTCGTTCCGTTGGCCATGGCTCTCCCCCTGCGGTGGGCCGATCGGCTCCGCCGTAGAATGCGGAGCACTGCTCCGGAAAGCTAGGCAGAGCACTGCTCCGAATGTCAACGACGGGATTCGACATGACTGTTGAGCCACCGGCCCGGGCGCCCCGCGCGGACGCCAGGCGCAACCGGGACCGCCTGCTGGAGGCCGCCGCCCAGGTGGTCGCCGAGCAGGGCGCGCAGGCCTCGCTGCGCGACGTGGCCCGCCGTGCGGAGGTCGGACTCGGCACGCTCTACCGGCACTTCCCGAACCGGGAGGCGCTGCTGGAGGCACTGCTCGGTCGACGCTTCGAGCAACTCGCCGAGCGGGCCCGTGAGTTCGAGCGACAGGCGGAGCCGGAGCAGGCCCTGGTCGACTGGCTGCGGGAGTTCAGCGCGGGCGCGGCCGCCCACCAGGGCCTGCCGGAGACGCTGATGGCCACCCTCCACGACCCGGCCTCGCCGCTGCACGCGAGCTGCACCGCGATGCGGGAGGCCGGGGCCGGACTGCTGGCGGCCGCCCAGCGGGCCGGGCGCATCCGGCCGGACGTCACCGGCGCGGACCTGTTCGCCCTGGCCAACGCCGTCGGCTGGATGTCCGGCCTGGCCCCCGCGCTCGCCGAGCGGCGCGAGCACCTGTTCGCCCTGGTGGTGGACGGCCTGCGGACACCGGGTGGCCGTGCCGCCGGGGAGCCGCCGTCGGGAGCGGGTACCGACTGAGCCCGCCGCCCGCCGCTGCCGGGTTTTCAGGCCGCCGCGGGTACGGCCAGGTACGGGGCGAACTGGTCGGCGAGGTCGGCCGCGACCGCCGGCGCGTCCCGGGTGCCGTCGACCTCCAGGACGCGGATGCCGAGACGGCGGGCGTGGCGGACGGCGTCCTCGGCGACCAGGCGGTCCCGGGCGACGCGGTTGGCCTGGGCGCGGGCCGGGTCGCGGACCGGGACGCCGAGCGCCCCCGCGCGCGGCAGGACCCGCAACTGGTGCCGGCGGAACTCCTCGGTGGGGACCAGGACGGCCATCCGGCGCGGCGAATCGAGCAGCGGCGCGACCAACTCCGGCCGCAGGCCCCAGCCTTCGGCGATCGCGGGTCGCCCGGTGTACAGCGCGCGCAGGTCGTCCAGCGCCCACTCGAAACGGATCGGGAACCCGGCCAGCGTGTCGGCGGCCATCTCCTCCGGCGTCCGGTCCGACCAGGCCCGGTCCGGGCCGGGCTGCACCAGCGGCTCGCCCAGGGCGAGTCGGCGCGCGATCCGGCGGTCCTGGTGGCCGCGGGCGTCGTGGTAGTCGTAGTGGTAGACCGTCAACCCGTACTGCTCGGCCAGCAGTTCGGCCACCGTGGTCTTGCCGGCCCACTGCGCGCCACCGATCCACAGGGCGCGCCGCAGGCTGCCGTGCGGGTCCCATCGGACGTCCGGCACGGGCGTCCCCCCTCTCCGCCGGGGAGCCGAGCGGGCTCCCGTCCGGGAACGAGTGTCCTGGTCCGGCGGGAAAAATTGCAGTCTTGCCCTGGGCCGGCCCGCGGGCGGAGAGTAGGAGAAGGGGGCGGCGCCGCGGCCGTCAGTCGGCCGGGCCGATCCGGCCGTGCAGATCGGTCAGCAGGCGGTCCAACAGGCTTGCCAGCAGCGCGCGTTCGTCTGCCGAGAGTCCGGTCACCAGGGAGGACTCGCGGCCCAGGACGGCATCCACCGAACGCTCCACCAGGGCGTGCCCCGCCGGGGTCGGCGCCACCAGGACGGCCCGCCCGCCCGCCGGATCGGGGAACCGCCGCACCAGCCCCTCCCGCTCGGCCCGGGCCACCCGCTGCGAGACCGCCCCCGCCGTCACCAGCGTCCGCCGCGTCAACTCACGGGTCGTCAACTCGTACGGCGGCCCGGAGCGCCGCAACACCGACAGCAGATCCAGCGTCGCCGCATCGATCCCGGCCGCCCGCAACACCCGGTTGCGGTCATCGGCGAACAGCTTCGCCAACCGCCACACCGGAGTGACGATCCCGATCGAATCCGTCACCACCCCGGGCCGCTCCCGCCGCCAGGCCGCCGCGATGGCCCCGGCCGACCGATGATCACCCCCACCCACCCCTTCGCCTTCGGCGTGGGCTTCGCCTTCGGGTTCGTGGGTGGCGGTGCGGTCGGAGGCGTCGGTCGCGTCGGTCGGGTTCGAGGGTTTCGTGTGCGGGGTGGTCATGGTCGGGGTTGCCTCCGGCCCGTCGGTCTCGGCTATGTTTAGGTCTAAACGTAGCAGTTGGGGAGGACAGTGTGGGTCGTACCGTGCTCGTGACCGGGGGAAGCAGTGGGATCGGGCGGGCCGTTGCGGCCCGTTTCGCCGCGGCGGGGGACGAGGTGTGCCTGACGGGGCGGCGGGCGGAGGGGGTGGGGCGGGCCGCGGCGGAGTTGGGGGTGCGCGGGGTGGTGTGCGATGCCACCGATCCGGTGGCGGTCGCGGCGCTCGCGGCGGGGCTGGACCGCGTCGACGTGCTGGTCAACGCGGCCGGCGGCCTGCCCCCGGAGCAGGTGGGGGAGGGGGTGCCGCCGCTGGTCGGGCTGCTCGCCGCCTGGCAGGCCAATCTCGCGCAGAACCTGCTGGGCGCCGTTCTCACCACCGAGGCGGTCCGCGACCTGTTCGTGCCGGGGGCGGCCGTGATCAGTCTCGGCTCCCTGGGCGCCGAGCGGCGCGGCGGCGCGTACGGTGCCGCCAAGGCCGCCCTCGCGGCCTGGAACGCCGCGCTGTCCGCCCAGTTGGCGCCACGGGGCGTCACCTGCAACGTGATCGCCGCGGGGTACGTCGAGGGCACCGGGTTCTTCGGCGGGCCCGTCCCGGAGGAGCGCCGCCGGGCCCTGATCGAGGAGACCCACACCAAGCGGCCGGGCACCGTCGAGGACATCGCCGCCACCGCGCACTTCCTCGCCTCCCCGGGCGCCCGCCACCTCACCGGCCAGACCCTGCACGTCAACGGCGGCGCGTACACCACCCGCTGACGGACGATCACCCGCCCCGATCGGCGGGGGAACCGGCCCCGGCCGGTCCTCCGCCGGGGCGATGCCGACGGCCCGGGCGCCGAGCAGACTCGGTGTTCCACGGGGGAGGAGTCGGTCGTGCGAAGAGCGGTGCGGGTGAAGGTGTTCCTGGCGGTCGGCGGCCTGGTCGCGGCCGTCGGGGCCGTCGCGCTGGTCGACCGGGCGGACCGCGCGTCCCGGCCGGAGATCACCGACGTGCACGGCTGGCAGACGACGGGGCTGCGCACCGACCGCGACCCGATGGTGACCCGCTTCCACCGCTTCGGCGAACTCGCCGAAGCGCACTGGGTCTCCTCCTGGCGCGGCAGCAGCCGCGACCTGGTGCCGTACCAGGACAACCGGTACTACCTGACCGCCGTGCTGCGCCTGACGCCCGGTCGGGTCGCCCGGCTGTTCGGCACCCGGCCGACCGTCGCGACGCCGCTGCCCGGGTTCACCGACGCGGTGCCCGCCGATCCGGGCCTGCCGGGCGAACTGGCCCCGCACACGCCGGGCGCCGCCGCCTGGGTGACCGTCCCCGAACTGGAGCCGCTGCTGGTCCGCGCCAGGCAGTCGCGCACCTACTTCGACCCGGCGGACGACACCGTCCTGATCGCCGGCGTCGACGTCCGCGACCCCGACGAGCCCGTGGTCACCGTCGACCCGTGGGGCAACACCACCACCACGACGCCCTCCCCGTTCGCCGTCCCCTCCTGACCGGCCACCGGAACGCCCGGGCGGCACAGCAGCGGCATGGCAATAGCATCGGAGGCGCCCGCGCCGCCCGCCCCCGTACCGTCCGCAGGAGAACACCGCCGATGCGCATCGACCTCGCCGCCCCGCCCCGGCCCGCCACCGCGCCCGGACTGGCCCGGGAGGCGGAGGAGCGCGGCGCCGACCGCTTCGTGCTCGCCGAGACCTCGCACAACCCGTTCCTGCAACTGGCCCGGGCCGCCGACCGCACCGCGCGGATCGAACTCGGCACCGGCGTCGCCGTCGCCCTGGCCCGCACCCCGATGGCGCTTGCCTACGAGGCGTGGGGCCTGCACGAGAGTTCGGGCGGGCGGGCCGCGATCGGGCTCGGCACCCAGATCAAGCCGCACGTGGTCCGCCGCTACGGCATGCCCTGGGACCGGCCCGCGGCCCGGATGCGCGACTACGTGGCGGCGGTCCGGGCGATCTGGCACAGCTGGCAGAGCGGCGAACGCCTCGCCCACCGCGGCGAGTTCTACCGGCACACCCTGATGACGCCGGTGTTCGCCCCGGACCCGCTGCCGTCCGGGCCGCCGCCGATCCTGCTGGCCGGCGTCGGCCCGCTGATGACGGCCACCGCCGGGGCCGTCGCCGACGGCTTCCTCGCCCACCCCTTCGGCTCGCCCCGGCACCTCGCCGCGTACGTGCTGCCCACCGTCCGGGCCGCCCGCGCCACCGCCGAGGCCGAGCAGGCCCCGTGGACCGCCCGGCCGTTCGAGGTGGTGGCCAACGTGCTGGTCGCCACCGGCCGGGACGAGCAGGAGTACGCGGCCAACCTCCGCCTGGTCCGCGAACGCCTCGCCTTCTACGCCTCCACCCCCGCCTACCGCCCCGTCCTGGAGACCCACGGCTGGGCCGCCCTGCAGGACGAACTGCACCCGCTCTCGCTGCGCGGCCGCTGGCAGGAGATGGGCGCGCTGATCGACGACACCGTCCTGCGCACCTTCGCCGTGGCCGCCGAACCCGCCGAGGCCGCCCGCGAACTCCGCGCCCGCTACGGCGAGTTGGCGGACCGCCTGTGCATCGGCGGCCCGGACGAGGCCGACCCGGCCCCGCTGCTGGACGTCGTCGCCGCGCTCACCCGCTGAGCCCGCCGGGGCGCCGCGCTCACCCGCTGAGCCCGCCGGACCGCCGCGCTCACCCCGTCCGACTGCTGAGGCCCGCCAGCCGGTCCAGGCCGTAGCCGCTGATCAGCAGCCGCTCCTTGCGGCTGCCGGTCAGCCGCCGCGTCCAGCCGGTGAAGCCGCCGTCCCCCAGCTCGACCGGGCCGCCGTCCAGCACGCCGTGCACCTTGAAGCACAGGCCGGTGTAGTAGGCGCGCCCGGTCGGCCGGTCCGGGTCGTCCCGGACGGTCACGCCCGGGAGGTCCGCCAGCGCCCGCGCCGCGTGCGCGGCCGTCTCCGCCAGCGCCGGGTCGAGCACCGTTAACCGGACCTCGGTGCGCTCCACCCCGGCTGCCGCCAGCGCCCGCGCGGCGAAGCGCAGGTGGGTGGCCAGCTCGGCCCGCTCGAAGGACCGCGCCCCGGTGTCGCGGCCCGCCGAGACCAGCGCGAACAGCTGGAAGTGCGCGAGCGCCCCCTGGTCGGCGAACCGCTGGGCGCGCACCACGCGCTGGGACGCGGCCAGCCGGACCGGCTCCACGGCACGCGGGTCCGCGGCCCGCAGCCGGGCCGCCTCCAGCGCCAGCGCGTTCGTCGGGTCGGCGGCCACCTCGGTGCCGCGCACCGTCGCCACCACCTTGCGCGGGTCCACGGGGGCGACCGCCGTGTGCGCGGCCAGTGGCACCAGCGGGGCCGGCAGCACCGTCCGGAACCCGTCCGGGAGCGCCGCCAGCAGCGCGTCCTCGACCCGGCGCAGGTCCGCGAACGCCGTCGGCGCCGGCGCCGTGAAGCGGTCCGCCGCGTACCGCCGCAGCACCTCGGCCGGGGCCACCCGCTCCGCCCGCCGCCGGAACACCTCCAGCAGCAGCGTCGTCAGGTCCGCCCCGCTCAGCCGCTCCGCCAGCACCTCCAGCAGCTCCGGCCCGCCCGCCTCCGCCAGCACCCGCCGCAGCGCCGCCCCGCCCGCGCCCGCGTTCTCGCCCCCGCCCGCGTCCTCGTCGTCCGTCACGGTCACCGAGTATCCACCGGCCACCGGCCCGGCGACCAGCGGTTTTCCGTCCCGCCGCCCCGTCGGCGCCCCGCCACCGCCCCGTCGGGCGCGGCTCCCCGGCGGGCCGTCCGGGCCCCGTTGGCCTGGGCCGATGAGCGACCAGGAGCCGCCGCCCCGACCGCCGGAACCGTTGCGTCCGTCCCGCCGCGCCCCGCACTACCGGGCGCTCTCGCCGCTGCGCGAGCACCTGCGCGAGTCGTTCTGGTTCGCGCCGCTGCTGGCCTGCCTGGGCGCGGTGCTGCTGGCCGGCCTGACCGACCTGCTCGACCGGGAGATCTTCGCCGAGGCCGCGGCCGAGCAGGCCGCCGACACCCTGCTGTCGTTCGGCACGGCCGCGAAGAGCGTGGTGTCGACGGTCAGTTCGGCGATGCTCACCTTCATCGGCGTGGTGTTCTCGATCTCGCTGGTCTCGCTGCAGATGGGCGCCAGCCAGTTCAGCCCCCGGGTGCTGCGGCTGTACGTCCGCAGCCGGCTGATCAAGGCGACCTTCGCCACCTGCCTGGCCACCTTCGTCTACACGCTGTTCGTCCAGCTCGGCTACGACGACACCACCGACCCGGACCAGGCCGTCTCCGTCCCGGTCGTCTCCACCGTCGTCGCCCTCGCCATGGTGCTGCTCAGCCTGGCCCTGTTCGTGCTGTACGTGCAGGCCACGCTGCGGCTGCTGCGGGTGCCGCACGTCATCGACCGGGTCACCCGGGAGTCGCTCCAGGTCCTCCAGGACATCCGCCGGCTCGCCCCCGACCTCGCCCCGGACGCCGACCCGGCCCCGGCCGGCCCGACGCTGCTGCACGAGGGCCGCGGCGGCGTCCTGCGGGACGTCAACATCCGCCGGCTGATCCGGGTCGCCCGGCGGCACGGCACCGTGCTGCACCTGGTGCCGCGGATCGGCGACTTCATCGCCCCCGGCACCCCCACCGTCGTCGTGGTCGGCGGCACCCCGCCCCGCCCGCGCCGGATCACCACCGCGCTGAACGTCGGCGTCGACCGCACCATGCACCAGGACCTCGGCTTCGGCTTCCGCCAGCTCGTCGACATCGCGATCCGGGCGCTCTCCCCGGCCGTCAACGACCCCACCACCGCCGTCCAGGCCGTCGACCGCATCCACCAGTTGCTCGCCGTCCTCGCCCCGCACCGCCTCGGCGCGCTGCGCCACCGCGACCGGGACGGCGCCGTCCGGCTGGTCCAGCCGGTGCCGGACTGGGAGGCCACCGTCGACCTCGCCTTCACCGAGATCCGGATCTGCGGCGCCGGCCAGCCCCAGGTCACCTGCCGCCTCGCCGCCGCCCTCGACGACCTGCTCCGGATCACCCCCGAACCCCGCCGCCCCCCGCTGCTGCGCCGGCGCCGGCTCCTCGAACGCGCCGTCGCCGAGGCCGTCCCCGACCCCGACAACCGCGACTTCGCGCTCACCCCGGACCGCCAGGGCATCGGCTGACTCGCCGGGCGGGCCGGGCCGGGCCGGGGACGCGGACCGCCCGGGAGCCGTGCGGCTTCCGGGCGGTGCGGGAGAACGGACCGGCGGTCAGCCGGTGGCCCTGTCGAGCGAGGCCAGGTACCGGTTGTACGCCTCCAGCTCGGCGTCGCCGTCCCGGTCGGCGGCCCGGTCGCGGCGGCGGGCCTGCCGCTCCTCGGACTTGGCCCACTGCAGGGTGAGCGCGATCAGCACGATCGCGGTCGGGATCTCGCCGAACGCCCAGGTGATGCCGCCCGCCAGCCGCTGGTCCTCGTGCAGGTTGGTGCCGAGCGGCGCGGCCGCGGCGGAGAAGGTGCTGACCAGCTGGCCGGAGGCCATCATCACGGCGACGCCGAAGAAGGCGTGGAAGGGCATGCCCATGAACAGTTCGAGGATGCGCATCACGTAGCCGGGGCGGTGCGGGCCCGGGTCGACGCCCATGATCGGCCAGAAGAACAGCAGGCCGACGGCGAGGAAGTGCAGCATCATCGCCAGGTGCCCGACCTGGTACCGCATCAGGAAGTCGAACAGCGGCGTGAAGTACAGCACGTACAGGCTGGCGATGAACGCCGGGATGGTGAACACCGGGTGCGAGACGATCCGCACGTACCGGGAGTGCAGCAGCGCGACCAGCAGTTCGCGCGGGCCCCGGCCGCTGCCCTTGCGGGCGGGGCGCAGCGCGCGCAGCGCCAGGGTGATCGGGGCGCCCAGCAGCAGCAGGATCGGCGACAGCATGGACAGCACCATGTGCTGGATCATGTGGGCGCTGAACAGCACCATGCCGTAGTCGTTCAGGCCGGTGCAGGTGACCAGGAGCACCGTGCCGACGCCGGCCGTCCAGGCGACGGCCCGGCCGACCGGCCACTTGTCGCCGCGCCGCCACAGCCGGACCGCGCCCGCCAGGTACAGGCCGAGGGCGAGCGCGCAGAACACCAGGTAGGGCCAGTCCGGCGACCACTCCAGCGCCCGCGACAGCGAGAAGGGCGGCAGCGGCCCCCCGCCGTGGTGGTGCATCCCCGTCATGCCGTCGCCCATCGGGCGGCCCCGCTTTCGTCCATGCCGTCCGGCCCCCGGCCCCGCCGCGGTCCGGTTTGCTCCGGTTTCGTTCGGCCCCCAGCCTAAGCGCCGCTTACGCCCCGCCCCCGGGCGGCCCCGGCGGAGCATCCGGGGCGGCCGCCGGTCAGGGCTTCGGCACGAGGGTGTTCTCGTTGGTGCGGCCGGCGGCGAAGTCGTCGATGTTGCGGGCGGTGGCGTCGATGATCTGGCCGACGGCGGTGCGGGTGAAGTAGGCCTGGTGGCTGGTGACCAGGACCTGGGGGAAGGTGACCAGGCGGGCCAGGGTGTCGTCGGTGATGCCCTGGATGGACTGGTCGGTGAAGAAGACGCCGGTCTCCTCCTCGTAGACGTCGAGGCCGACGCCGGAGAGGTGGCCGGTGCGCAGGGTCTCGACCAGGGCGGCGCTGTCGACCAGGCCGCCGCGGCTGGAGTTGATCAGGATCGCGTCGTCCTTCATCCGGGCCAGGGCGGCGGCGTCGATCAGGTGGTGGGTGGCCGGGAGCAGCGGGACGTGCAGGCTCACCAGGTCGGCGCGGGAGAGGAGTTCGGGCAGCTCGGTGTAGGTCATGCCGAGGTCGAGGCAGGCGGGGTTCTCGGCGATGTCCCAGCCGAGCAGGGTGGTGCCGAAGCCGGCCGCGATCCGGGCGAAGCACTCGCCGATCTTGCCGGTGCCGATCACGCCGACGGTCATGCCGTGCACGTCGCGGCCGAGCAGCCCGTCCAGCCGGAAGTCGAACTCGCGGGAGCGGTTGGCGGCCCGGGCCAGCCGCCGGTTGACGGCGAGGGCCAGCGCCCAGGCGTGCTCGGCGACCGCGTAGGGGCTGTAGTGGGAGACCCGGGCGACGGTGAGGCCGAGGGCGGCGGCGGCGTCCAGGTCGATGTTGTTGAAGCCGGTGGAGCGCTGCGCGACCAGCTTGGTGCCGCCGGCGGCGAGGACGGCCAGCGTTCCGGCGTCGAGCTCGGCGTTGACGCTGGTGCTGACGGCCGGATAGCCGGCGGCCAGCGGCGCGGTGTCGCGGTTGAGGAAGACGGCCAGGGTCCGCAGGTCGTGCCGCCCCGCGAAGGCCGCTTCCAGGAGGGGTCGTTCGTCCGCTTGGACGCCGTAGGCGAGGATCTCCATGCCGCGAAGGCTATCCCCGGGGGCGCGGGCGGCCGGGCCGCGACGCGCCCCGGGGTGAGGGGCCGTCAGAGGACGGTCTCCGCCTCCAGGTAGCGCTCGGCGGGCACGGTCTTCAGCTCGGCGACGGCCTCGCCCAGCGGCACCAGCTTGATGTCGGTGCCCTGCAGCGCGGTGATGTGCCCGAACGCGCCCTTGTGGGCGGCCTCGACGGCATGCCAGCCGAAGCGGGTGGCCAGCACCCGGTCGTAGGCGGTCGGGGTGCCGCCGCGCTGGGTGTGGCCGAGGATGACCGGCCGGGCCTCCTTGCCGAGGCGGTGCTCCAGCTCGCGGGAGAGCTGGGTGGCGATGCCGGTGAACCGCTCGTGGCCGTACATGTCCTTGCTGCCCTCCTCCCACGGCATGGTGCCGGGCTCGGGCTTGGCGCCCTCGGCGCACACCACGATGGCGAACTTCTTCTGCCGGTCGAAGCGCTCCCGGACCACCTCGGTCAACTTGTCGATGTGGAACGGCCGCTCCGGCACCACGATGGCGTGCGCACCGGCCGCCATGCCCGCGTTCAGCGCGATCCAGCCGGTGTGCCGGCCCATCACCTCGACCACCATGACGCGCTGGTGCGACTCGGCGGTGGTCTTCAGCCGGTCCAGCGCCTCGGTGGCCACCGAGACGGCGGTGTCGAAGCCGAAGGTGACGTCGGTGCAGGCGATGTCGTTGTCGATGGTCTTCGGCACGCCGACCACCGGCAGGCCCGCGTCGCTCATCAGCTTCGCGGCCTTCAGGGTGCCCTCGCCGCCGATCGGGATGACCGCGTCGATGCCGAGGTCGGCGCAGTACTGCTTGGCCCGCTCCACGCCGTCGCGCAGGTGGCTGGGCTGCACCCGGGAGGAGCCCAGGATGGTGCCGCCCTGGGCCAGGATGCCGCCCACCGAGTCGAGCGTCAGCGGGCGGTGCACGCCCTCCAGGAGGCCGCGCCAGCCGTCCTCGAAACCGATGATCTCGTCGCCGTGGTCGACCACCCCCCGGTGGACCACGGAACGGATGACGGCGTTCAGGCCGGGACAGTCACCGCCACTGGTCAGGACACCAATACGCATTGCTTTGCCAACTCCCGAGCAGGATTCGGACGGCCGGACTGTGGGTGGGAATCGGACATAACGCCCGAATCTGACCTGCTGCACAGCATACGGTTCCTGCGTCCGGCCGAGCCGAAACCGACGCGGGGCGGCTTCCTCGACGCACCACGCGTAACTGCGACCCGACCGCCGAGGAGGGTGTTGCGCCCGGGCACTCCTCATTCTCCTACGAAGTCGCCCCGCGGCGGGACGGCTGACCACATCGCGGTCAGCCGTCCACCGCCCCGGGGCGGACCCGCTACGCGGGGCGCGAGGTCGCGGCGATCCGCTCCGCGCGCAGCGCCTCGTACCAGGTGGTGTCGGCCGGCGGCAGCGCGTTCACGTCCAGCGCCAGCTTGATCAGCAGGTCCGCCACCGCGGGGTTGCGGGCCATCACCGGGCCGTGCAGGTAGGTGCCGAACACGGTGTCGCGCCAGGCGCCCTCGGTGCCGTCGCCGGTGCCGTTGCCCCGGCCGACCTGCACCGTCGCCAGCGGGCTGACGCCCGGGCCCAGGTGCGTGACGCCCTGGTGGTTCTCGAAGCCGGTCAGCTGCGGCAGGCCCAGCTGCGGGTCGACCTGCGCCAGCACGTCGCCGACGCAGCGCGCGCCCTCGCCCCGGACCGTCCGCACGTCCAGCAGGCCCAGGCCCGGCTCGCGCTCGCCCAGGTCGTTGACGAACTCGTGGCCCAGGATCTGGAAGCCCGCGCAGACCGAGAAGATGATCGCGCCGTTCTCCGCCGCCCGCACCAGCCCGCCGTCGTTGCGCAGCCGCTCCGCCGCCAGCCGCTGCGGCCGGTCCTCGCCGCCGCCGATCAGGTAGATGTCGCCGCTGGTCGGCACCGACTGGTCCGAGCGCACGTCGATCCGCTGCACGCCCAGACCGCGCTGCCGGGCCCGCCGCTCCACCACCAGCGCGTTGCCGCGGTCGCCGTACGTCGACAGCAGGTCCGGGTACACCCAGACCACCCGCAGGCTGCTCTCGCTCATCCTCGAACCCCTCCCGAACTGCCGCTGCTGCTGCTCGCCGTACCCCTGCTGACCGGGCCGGCCGCCGAACTGCCCGCCACCGGACTGCCCGTCGCCGAACTGTCCGCCGCCGGACTGGAACTGATCGGTCATCAGGCCACCACGGCCTTGCGCAGCTGCTGGAACGCCGTGTAGTTGGCGATCGCCTCGATCCGCCCGGGCGGGGCGGCGTCCACCGCCTGCGCCAGCGTGTCGACCACCTGGAACTGCAGGCCCGCGACCTCCAGCCGGACCGCCAGGTCCAGCTTGCGCTGGCCCAGCACGAAGATCGGGTGCCCGGCCAGGCGCTCGTAGTCGACGTCCCACAGCCAGGAGGTGTCGGTGCCGTCCGCGTCCAGCGCGTTCACCGAGAGCACCACCGGCGCGGGCGGGCCGTCGATCAGCGAGAAGGTCTCCAGCCAGCCCGCCGGGTTCTTCGCCAGCAGCAGCCGGACCTCGCGGCCGCGGAACTGCACCACGTCGTACCGGCCGGCCACCGCCGCCACCGACTGCATCCGCTGCAGCGCGACCTGCGGCGCCACCCCGAAGACCGCCGCGACGGCGGCCGAGGAGGTGGCGTTGGCCAGGTTGGCCCGGCCCGGCAGCTGCAGCTGGATCGGCCAGGCGCCGCGGTGCGGGTCGATCACGTGGGTGCCCTGCAGGGCCCAGTGCGGGTTCGGGCGGCGGAAGCCGCACTCGCCGCAGAACCAGTCGTCCCCGGGGCGCTGCATCACGCCGCCGCAGGACGGGCACGACCAGGCGTCCTCCTTCCACGCCTGCCCGGCGGCCACCCAGACCACCTTCTTGCAGGACGAGGCGGCCCAGGTCACCAGCGGGTCGTCGGCGTTGGCGACGATCACCGCGTCGGTGTCCTGCAGGCCCTCGCGCCACTTCTCGGCCATCATCCGGGTCTCCGCCGCGCGGTCCAGCTGGTCGCGGGAGAGGTTCAGCAGCGCTATGGCCTTCGGCCGGGTGTCCCGGGCGACCATCGGCAGGTACTTCTCGTCCACCTCGATCACGCCGAAGCGGGCGCTCGTGCCGCCCGCCAGCGCGCCGGTGATGCCGGCCGGCATGTTCGCGCCCAGCGCGTTGGAGACCACCGGGCCGGCCGCCCGCAGCGCCTCGGCGATCAGCCGGGTGGTGGTGGTCTTGCCGTTGGTGGCGCTGACCAGGACCACGTCCAGGTGCTCGGTGAGGGTCGCCAGCAGGTCCGGGTCGAGCTTGAGCGCGACCTTGCCGCCGATCACCGAGCCGCTGCCGCGGCCCGCCTTCTGGGAGAGCGCGGCGGCCATCTTGCCGGCCGTCACGGCGATCTTCGCGCGGGCGGGCAGCGAGGCGTCGCGCGGGGCTTCCGAATCGGTGCCTGGCATGCTCAGGGGTTCCTCCTTGCTGCGGCACCACCCTGGCCGGTCCGCGGGGGACCCCCGGGTGGCGGGGACTGCCTCAGCCTACCGACTCCCGCCCGCACACTTGAGCAGGGGCGACATCGCGCGGTCGCGCCTCCCGGCAGCACCCGGCCGCGCCTCCCCGGCGCGGCCCGTCCGCGCGGTGCCGCCCCCGCCCCGCCGTCAGCGCGCGGCCCAGGGCGCGGGCAGCTTCTCGGCGGCCTCCGCCAGGTGCGCGGTGATCACCAGGGTGCCGTCCTCGACCTGGTAGTCCAGCGGCGCCGAGAGGCGGCGCATGGTCGAGATCAGGCCCGAGTTGGACGCGGTGGTGACGGCGTAGACGGTGCCGACGCCGGACTCCAGGGCCAGCGCGGCCATCCGGCGGACCAGGTCCACGCCCAGGCCGCGGCGCTGCCAGGCGTCCTCGACCAGCAGCGCGATCTCCGCGCCCTCGTCGTCCCACATCAGGTGGGCCAGCGCGACCAGCCGGCCCTGCACGGTCTCCACGGCCAGGGTCTGCCCGTGCCGCGGGTCCAGCAGGTGGTCCAGGTAGCGGTCGGCGTCCCGGACCGGCCCGTGGTAGCGGCGGCGCAGCGACTCCGGCGAGCAGCGGGCGTGCATGGCGACCGCCGCGGCCTTGTCGGCGGGGGTGGCCCGACGGACCGTCAGGTCGTCCCCGGCCGGGCGGCTGATCCGGGCCGCGACCTGCGGGACGCGCGGGCCGAGCACGGTGTCCAGCTCGACCAGGGCGCGGGCCCGGGCGAACTCGGTCGGGGTGAAGGGCAGGCCCGGCCGGGACAGCTCCAGCAGGTCGCCGCCGGGCAGCGGCAGCCGCATCAGGTCCCCGTCCGCCCCGGCGGGCGTGGCGGCGCCCCGGCCCGGGTACTGCCGGATCGCCGTCCGGCCGAACAACTGCCGCAGCGCGACCGGCAGTTCGGCCGCGTCCAGGGCGGTGCGGGTGGCCAGTGCGAGGACCTGCCGGGGCACGTCGACCAGCTCGTGGGCGTCGGCCCGGTCGGTCCAGATGTCCCAGCCGCCGCCCGCGGCGACGGCCGCCACCAGCTCGGCCCGTGGCAGCGACTTCGGGGCCCGCACGATGAACTCGTCCACGGTGCAGTCCGGCAGCGGGTGGGCCTGCATCGAGACGATGTTGACCCGCCGCTCGGCCAGCGCCGCGCAGACCCGGGCCAGGCTGCCCGGCGCGTCCGCGACGCTGGTGCGCAGCCGCCACAGCGCGGTGGGCTCGGCCTCGTCGTTCACCGCCCCACCGCCCGGGGGTGCGGGCGCGTCGGGGCCGGGCGGCCCGTGCGGGTGCCGGTGCGCGAGCCAGCCCCGGAACAGGGCGGTGCCGAGCATGGCCGCCGCCGAGGCGGCCAGCAGCACCGGCCCGTCGTGCCCGTGCACGACCACGTTGGCGACCAGGTCGGCGGCGGCGACGGCGGCGAACACCGCCGCCAGCTCGACCGTCTCCCGGCGCCAGCGGTGCCCCCGGCCCGCCCCGCGCTGCCTGCTCTTCTCGTGGGTGTACGCCATCTCGTCCATGCCAGCATGGTGGCGCTCCGCTGTTTCACGATCACGAATGTCCCGTGACCTGACGGTTAATGTCTCCGCGGAGCCCCTCCGGATCGGCGCTGATCCGCCCCCGCGTCAGTTGGACGTCCGGGCCCCGGCCAGGAGTTCCGCTCCGGCCGACTTCACCTCGTCGAGCAGCAGCCGCAGGTCCGCGTCGGTGGTCGCGGCGTTCAGCAGGCAGGCCCGCAGCATCTCGGTGCCGTGGTACACCGCCCCGGTGACGAACACCTTCCCGCGCAGCTGGACGGCCACCGGGAGCTGCGCGTTGATCCGCTGCACGGTGTCCTCGTCGACCCCGGCCGGGCGGTAGCGGAACGCCACGATCGAGGTCTCCACCGGCGCCAGCAGCTCCAACTCGGCGTCCGCGCGCACCTGTTCGCCCAGTCGGCGGGCCTGCCCGGCGCAGTGCGCGACGTCCCGGGCGACGCCCGCCCGGCCGCGGTGCGCGATCGACGCCCACACCTTCAGCGAGCGGAACGGCCGGGTCTGCTCGGTGCCGTACTCGGAGAACCAGCCCAGGTCGCCCGCCGCGTCGTCGCGCAGGTAGGACGGCACCAGGCTGAAGGTGCCGCGCAGCTCCTCCGCGTCCCGGACCAGCGCGCACCCGCAGTCCACCGGCACGCCCAGCCACTTGTGCGGGTCCAGCGCCAGCGAGTCGGCCCGGTCCATGCCCGCGTAGCGGTGCCGGATCTCCGCGTCCAGGACGCCGAACGCCCCGTACGCGCCGTCCACGTGGAACCACAGGCCCTCGGCGGCGGCGAGGTCGGCGATCGGCTCGAACGGGTCGACGGCGCCGGTGCCGACGGTGCCCGCCGAGGCCACCACCAGGAACGGCAGCAGGCCGGCCGCCCGGTCCTCGGCGACGGCCCGGCGCAGCCCGTCCACCACCAGGTGCCCGTCGGCGTCGGTCGGCACCACCCGCAGGTGCCGGGAGCCCAGGCCGAGCAGTTCGGCGGCCTTGCGCACGCAGCTGTGCGCCTCGCCGGTGACGTAGCCGACCAGCGGCGGCATCCCGGCCAGGCCGTCCGCCCGGACGTCCCACCCGGCGGCGCGGGCGGCCCGGTTGCGGGCCGCGGCCAGGCAGACGATGGTCGCCATCGAGGTGCCCGAGGTCAGCAGGCCGCCGCCGGCCGGGTGCGGGAAGCCGACCAGCTCGGCGATCCAGCGCACCACGGCCCGCTCCAGGTGCACGTCGGCGTGGTCGCCGCCGGCCGAGCTGGGGTTCATCGCCGAGGCCGCCAGCGCGGCCAGCACGCCGGCCGGCTGCGGCGCGGAGTTCACCCAGCCGAAGAACCGCGGGTTGCCGTTGCCCATCGGGTGCGGCATCACCCGCTCCTCGACGGTCTTCAGCAGGGCCGCGAAGTCCGTTCCCTGCTCGGGCAGTTCGAGGTCCAGCAGCGCCGAGCGCGCCGCCGGGTCCATCGGCTGCCAGACCGGGCGGTCGGGCAGCGCGTCGAAGTAGTCGGCCACCAGGTCTGCGGCCGCCCGGGCGGCCGCGCGGAAGTCGTCGTTCACACGGGCATGCTAAACGCGCAGCTCACGGTGGGGGAGGGCGGACCGACGGGCGAGACGGCCCGGGATCAGTCCAGGGTGGTGGACAGGCCGCCGGCCGAGCGGCAGTAGCCCTGGATCTCCTTGTTGGTGATCTTGTTGCAGAGGCGCCCGGCCGCGCCGCCGTCGGTGTAGTTGACGGTGTAGTAGGAGACCAGGCCCTGGGTGCAGGCCTTGCGCTGCCAGCCGTCCTTCGCGGTGGCGCACTGCTGGGCGGCCCAGTCCTCGCGGTCCAGGTTGTACTTCATGGTGCGCGAGCCGACGCCCCGGGAGCAGTCGTTCGCGCCGCCGGACGCCTGCCCGTTCAGGCACCACTTCAGGGCGTCGGCGAACGCCTCGGGGTGGTTGGCGTAGTCGTGCGAGGACAGGTAGAAGGTCGGCGCGTAGAAGAAGCAGGCCGACTGGTAGAGCGCGGGCTGCTCGGGGCACGGGTACAGCGGGTCGGCGGCCAGCTTGTCGGCGGGGAGGTTGGCCTTGGCCTTCTCGTCCTCCTCGTCCGGGGCGAACAGCTGCATGAAGACGCCCTCGGAGCAGGTGATCCGGCGGCCCTGGCTGGGGAACTTGTCGCACAGCGCGCGGGCGGCCGGGATGTCCTGCTTGGTGACGAACATGATGCCGTGGCCGACGCCGTGGATGCACGGGCCGGTGTTGGCCGGGGCGCACAGGGTGAGGATGTCGTGCTGCGGGTCCTTGGAGTTGGCGAGCATCTCCTCGACCGCGCCGTGCAGGTAGCCGGCCGCGCAGGTCTCGTGCGGGAACGAGATGACCTTCTGGAAGTCCTGGTGGTAGCGCTGCACCGCGGCGTGCCCGAGCTCGTGCGCGATCGGGTGGCAGAACCGGACGGTGTACGGCTTGTCCTTGGAGATCTTGTCCAGGTCGGCCAGCGCGACGCCCGGGTCGGTCGCGTCCATCTCGGCCATCAGCTTGTTGCGCAGCGTGCTGCGGGTCCACACGGCCGGGTCGCCGGTGGGGGAGGGGGAGCCGGCGGCGCTCGCGGGCGCGGCCCCGGGCCGGGCGGCCCCGCCGGCCGGCGCGTCCGCCGCACCGGCGGCCCTGGGCGTCCAGTCGGTCACCAGGACCGACCCGAGGCCGAGGACGGCCAGCAGGACGGCGGTGACGACGGCGAACACACGCGGTTGCATGACGGACGGTCCCCCTGTGATCGACACGGACGGTGTGCGGCCCATCCTGCGGTGTGACCGCCGGAAACCCGGTCAGGGACACCGCGGAGCAGCCCGGTTGCCCGGGAATCGTCACCCGAACACCGTCCGCACACCGTCTTCCAACGACGGCCCCACATCATAGGTGCGCGGCCGGAGCGGCCGTGCGGCCGCCGTCCCTCAGGACGCGCGGGTGGTCCCCGCGGTTGCGCGGCGGTGTCGGAGCGCGCCGTGCTGCCCGAAATCGGGCAGGATCTTTGGCATATGAACATTTCGCGCCTAGGCTCCCGGGACGTGCCCGCCTCACCGCACCCTCATGACGACCTGCTCGCCCACCTCGCCCGGACCACGCCACTGGCGCCCGGCGAGGCGGCCCGGGTCGTGGCGGAGGTGCTGGCGTACTTCTCCGAGACCACCGAGGAGTACGTCCGCCGCCGCCACGGTGAGCTGCAGGCCAGGGGCCTGACCAACGATCAGATCTTCGCCCGCCTCGGCGGCGAGCTGACGGTCCGCCGGGTGGCCGCCCCGCAGCTGTCGGCCCGCCAGCTGCGGCGGATCGTCTACGGCTGACCGCCCCGGTGCTCCCTTGACCCGGCCCGGCCCCGCCCTCTTGCCACCCCGACCCACCCCGACCCACCCACCCGACCCACCCAGGAGTCCACGTCATGTGCGGAATCGTGGCCTACATCGGCCCCAAGGACGCGTCCCCCTTCCTGCTGGAGGGACTGCAGCGGCTGGAGTACCGCGGCTACGACTCGGCGGGCCTCGCCGTGATCGCGCCGGCCACCCGGACCGCCCCCGCCCGGCTGAAGGTCTGCAAGGTCAAGGGCCGGGTCGCCGACCTGGCCGCCGCCGTCCCCGCCCGCTTCAAGGGCTCCGTCGGCATCGGCCACACCCGCTGGGCCACCCACGGCGTCCCCTCCGACGCCAACGCCCACCCGCACACCGACAACGAGGGCCGGATCGCCGTCGTCCACAACGGCATCGTCGAGAACGCCGACGAACTGCGCGCCAAGCTCACCGCCGACGGCGCCGTCTTCCGCTCCGAGACCGACACCGAGGTGCTCGCCCACCTGATCGCCGCGCACCGCGCCGACGGCGGCGAACTGGAGGACGCGGTGCGCGCCGCGCTCAAGCTGGTGGTCGGCACCTACGGCATCGCCGTCCTGGACGCCGAGCAGCCCGACCGGATCGTGGTCGCCCGCAACGGCTCGCCCATCGTGCTCGGCATCGGCGAGAAGGAGATGTTCGCCGCCTCCGACGTCTCCGCGCTGGTCCGCTACACCCGCCAGGTCGTCCACCTGGAGGACGGCGAGCTCGCCACCGTCCGGGCCGACGGCTTCCGCACCTTCACCGAGGACGCCCGCACCGTCACCCGGCAGCCCTCCACCGTCGACTGGGAGATCGGCTCCTACGACACCGGCGGCTACGCGCACTACCTGCTCAAGGAGATCCACGAGCAGCCCGGCGCCGTCGAGCGCACCCTCTCCGGCCGCCTCGACGAGCGCTTCGCCACCGCCCACCTCGGCGGCCTCAACCTGGACGCCCGCGAGCTGCGCGAGATCCGCCGGGTGAAGATCCTCGGCTGCGGCTCCGCCTACTACGCGGGCGAGATGGGCGCCCAGCTGATCGAGGAGCTGGCCCGGATCCCCGCGCACTCCGAGCCCGCCTCCGAGTTCCGCTACCGCAACCCCGTCATCGAGGCCGACACCCTGTACGTCGCGGTCAGCCAGTCCGGCGAGACCTACGACACGCTGGCCGCCGTCCAGGAGGTCAAGCGCAAGGGCGGCCGGGTGCTCGGCGTGGTCAACACCGTCGGCTCGGCGATCGCCCGCGAGTGCGACGGCGGCATCTACCTGCACGCCGGCCCGGAGATCTCGGTCGCCTCCACCAAGGCGTTCACCTCCACCGTGGTCGCCTTCGCGCTGCTCGCCCTGCACTTCGGCCGCATCCACGACCTGTCGCCCGCCGACGGCCGGCGGATCGTCTCCGCGCTCAAGGCCCTGCCCGGCCAGATCCGGGAGATCCTGGAGCAGGACGCCGAGATCGCCCGGCTGGCCGCCGCGTACGCCGACAGCCAGGGCATGATGTTCATCGGCCGGGTCCGGGGCTACCCCGTCGCCCGGGAGGGCGCGCAGAAGCTCAAGGAGATCTCCTACGTCCACGCCGAGGCGTACCCCGCCAGCGAGCTGAAGCACGGCCCGCTCGCCCTGATCTCGCCCGAACTCCCCACCGTCGCGCTGGTCCCCGACGACGAACTGCTCGACAAGAACCTCACCGCGCTCGGCGAGATCAAGGCCCGCGAGGGCCGGGTGCTGGCCGTCGCGCATCGCCAGGTCGAGCCCCGGCTCGCCGATCACTGCCTGGTCGTCCCGAAGAGCGAGCCGGAACTCGACCCGCTGCTGCTCAACATCCCGCTCCAACTGTTCGCCTACCACGCCGCGGTGGCCCTCGGCCGGGACGTGGACAAGCCGCGGAACCTGGCCAAGAGCGTCACCGTCGAGTAGCCACCCGACGACGGGACACGGCCCGTGCGCCCGTCGGGCTCACGGGCTGACGGCCAGGACCAGGTAGGCGCCCAGGATGGCGAGGTGGACGCCGCCCTGCAGCGGGGTGGCGCGCTTCGGGATGACGGTGAGGGTGCCGACCGCCACTGTCAGCGCCAGCAGGATCATGTGGTTGGCGCCCAGGCCGAGTTCGAGCGGGCCGTCCAGCCAGGTCGAGGCGATCGCCACCGCCGGGATGGTCAGGCCGATCGAGGCCAGCGCCGACCCCAGCGCCAGGTTGAGGCTGATCTGCACCCGGTTGCGGACCGCCGCCCGGACCGCCGCGATCGACTCCGGCAGCAGCACCAGCAGCGCGATCACCACGCCCACCACCGCGTTCGGCAGGCCCGCGGAGGCGACCCCGCGCTCGATCGTCGGCGACACGCCCTTGGCCAGGCCCACCACCGAGACCAGCGCCAGCGACAGCAGCGCCACGCTGGTCAGCGTCTCCTTCAGGCTCGGCACCTCCGAGTGCTCGTCCATCGGGTCGACCACCTCGCCCGCCGGGGTGACCGGCAGGAAGTAGTCCCGGTGCCGGACCGTCAGGGTCGAGACGAACAGCCCGTAGACGACGATCGAGGCCGTCGCGGCGAACACCAGCTGGGTCGTGGAGAACTGCGGGCCCGGCTTCGAGGTGGTGAAGGTCGGCAGCACCAGGCTGAGCGTGGCCAGCGTGGCGATCGCGCCGAACGCCGCACCGGTGCCCTCCGCGTTGAACACCGCCACCCGGTACTTGAGCGCCCCCACCAGGATCGACAGCCCGAGGATGCCGTTGCAGGTGATCATCACGGCCGCGAACACGGTGTCCCGGGCCAGCCCCGCGCTCTTGTCCCCGCCGTCGGCCATCAGCGTGACGATCAGCGCGACCTCGATGATGGTCACCGCCACCGCCAGCACCAGCGACCCGTACGGCTCGCCCACCCGATGGGCGATCAGCTCCGCGTGGTGCACGGCGGCCAGCACCGACGCCGCCAGGAAGCAGGCCACCAGCGTCACCACCGGCCACGGCACGTCGCGGTGCCAGGTCGCCAGGAGCAGCAGGAACGCCAGCACCGGGGCGACGGTCGTCCACTGCAGATAGTGCGGTCGAGGGGAGGAAGCCATACGGCCGAGCTTCGCAGATGGCACCGTTCCGGGCCGGAAGTGACACTCGTGGCGAAGGTCACGAAGACGGTGGAACGTGACGAATATGACCGGAACGGACGGAACCATGACGACACGTCGGACGGTGCTCGTGGCGGCCCTCGCCCTCGCGGCGGGCTGCACCGCCGCGCCCCGGCCGTCCCCGCGGACACCTGACGCCCCGTCGGCCGCCCCCGCCGCGTCGTCCGCCCCCGCCTCGGCCCCGTCCGCGTCGGCTCCTCCTTCTCGGGAGGAGGTCCTGGCCCGGTACGCCGGGCAGGTGCCGCAGCAGTGGGGGACCGACCTGCCCGGCGTGGTGGCGACCGTCCCCGGCGGGGCGCTGGCGCTGACCTTCGACGCCTGCGGCGGCCCCGGCGGCAACGGCTACGACGCGGAACTGATCGCCCTGCTGCGGCGGCACCGGGTCCCCGCCGCGCTCTTCCTCAACGCCCGCTGGATCGACGCCAACCCCGGCCCGACCGCCGAACTGGCCGCCGACCCGCTGTTCACCCTCGGCAACCACGGCACCGCGCACCGCCCGCTCTCGGTGACGGGCCGTCCGGCGTACGGCATCACCGGGACGGCCGACCCGGCCGCCGCGTACGAGGAGGTCGCGGGCAACCGGGCGAAACTCACCGCCCTGCTGGGCCACCCGCCCACCTGGTTCCGCTCCGGCACCGCCCACTACGACGACATCGCCCTGCACCTGCTCGGCGACCTCGGCGAACGCGCCGCCGGCTTCGCGGTCAACGCCGACGGCGGCGCCACCTTCACCCCCGCCCAGGTCGCTGCCGCGCTCACCACCGCCCCACCCGGGTCGATCGTCATCAGCCACTTCAACCACCCGACGTCCGGCACCGCCCCGGGCTACGCCCAAGTCCTCCCCCGCCTCCTCGACACCGGCCGGACCTTCACCGCCCTCCCGTCCTGACCGCCCGGGGCTTTGCGAGGGCAATCGGCCCGCTGTTCGTCTCCGCTGGGCGGGGCGTGCCCGGGCTTCGCCGTGCCGCAGCCGTCTCCGGCCTTCGGCCTCCGGCCGTGGGGACGGGGTTCTCCTCCTCGCCCCTGCTTCCCGCGTCAGGGGTTGAGGTCCTCCAGGCGGTGGGCCGTGCGGAGGCGGGAGGTGAAGGCGATGGCGACCGGGGCGGCGGTGAGGGCGCAGGTGAGGGCGAGGGCGGTGCGGGGGTCGGTGAGGGAGGCGGCGGTGCCGGCGGTGAGGGCGCCGACGGGGATCGCGCCCCAGGAGACGAACCGGACGGTGGCCATCACCCGGGGCAGCAGCTCGGCGGGGACGCTGCGCTGACGGTGCGTCCGGGTCAGGACGCTGAGCACCACCACGGAGCCGCCGAAGCCCGCGCTGCCGAGCGCGAACAGCAGCAGGCCCGCCCCGGGCGTGGCGAGCGCCATCAGCGGGGCGGTCAGCAGGCCCGCCAGGACGGCGTACCGCAGGGCCCGCGCGCTGCCGAAGCGGGCGTCCAGCCGCGGGGTGAGCGCCGCGCCGAGCAGGCTGCCGACGCCCTCGGCGGCCATCAGGACGCCGACCAGCCCGGCGGGGGCGTGCAGGGTGCGGACCAGGAAGAGCGGCGTGACGGCCAGCAGCGCGCCGCAGACGAAGTTGACGCCGGTGGCCTCGGCGACGCACGGGCGCAGCACCGGGTGCCCGGTGACGTACCGCCAGCCCTCGCGGATCTGCTCGGTGACGGAGCCGGGTGCGCCCGGCGCGGTGCGGGCGGCGGCCGGTCGGGGCAGGGTGCGCAGCAGTGCGGCGGAGAGCAGGAAGCTGACCGCGTCCACCACCAACGCGGCCGCCGCGCCCAGCAGTTGGACCAGGATGCCGCCGAGCGACGGCCCGGCGAGCTGGTTCACCGAGTGGGTGGCGGAGGTGAGGCTGTTGCGGGCGGTCAGCTGCTCGCGAGGGACCACGGTGGGCAGGAAGGTGGCGTTGCCGACGTCGAAGACCACGCTCGCCAGCCCGGCCAGCAGGGCGGCGGCCACCAGGTGCGGCAGGGTCAGCGCGCCGAACGCGGCGGCCAACGGGACGGAGCCGATCGCGGCGGCGCGCAGCAGGTCCATGGCGACCTGGGTGCCGCGCAGCGGCAGCCGCTGGACCAGCACCCCGGCGGGCAGGCCGATCAGCAGCCAGGCGGCGAAGCCCGCGGCGGTGACCAGGCCGACCTCGACGCCGCCGGCGTGCAGCACCGAGACGGCGGTCAGCGGCAGCGCGACGGTGGTGACGGCGTCGCCGAGGCCGCTGACGGTGGAGGCCGTCCAGTACCGCCAGAACGCGGCGGCTGCGGCGGGGCTCGCGGCGGGCCCCGTGGGCCCCGAGGCGGGTTCCGCGGGCTCCGGAGGCGCCTCCGATGGACGGGTGGTGCCGGTGGTGCTCATGTGTTCCCCCTGCTCACCTTGTGAGTTCCCAATGGGAACTCACTATAGGGGGTGCGCCGCCGGGAGTGGCACAGTGTTCCCATGCGCTACACCGACGTCGGCGACACCGACTGCTCCATCGCCCAGGCGCTGTCCGTGGTCGGCGACTGGTGGACCCTGCTGCTCGTTCGCGACCTGGCGGGCGGCACCCACCAGTTCGACGCCCTGCACGAGGCGCTCGGCATCAGCCGCAAGGTGCTCACCGCCCGGTTGCGCGCCCTGGTCGAGGACGGCGTGGTCGAGAAGCGCCTCTACCACGCCCACCCGCCGCGCTACGCCTACCACTTGACCGAGAAGGGGTGGGGCCTGCTCCCCGTCCTGGTCGCGCTCCAGGACTGGGGCGGGCGCCACCTGCTCGGTGACGGCAGCCTCACCGCCACCACCGACCCCGACTCCGCCGAGAGCCGCCGCGTGCACGCCCTGCTCGGCACCCGCCTCCCCGAACTCGCGCTGCCCGCCGCCTCGGAGAGCGCCCGTCCGGCCCTCGTCGACCCGGTCGCGGCCACCCCCTGGACGGTGCTCTACTGCTTCCCCGGCGCCTACGCCCCCGGCGCCCAGGGCCACCCGCCCGGCTGGGACGACATCCCCGGCGCCGTCGGCTGCACCCTGGAGTCCTGCACCTACCGCGACCGGCTCGCCGACTTCACCGCCCGCGGCGCCACCGTCCACGGCGTCTCCACCCAGCGCCCCGACCAGCAGGCCGCGTTCGCCGCCCACCAGGCCCTCCCGTTCGGCCTGCTCTCGGACGCCGCGCTGCGGCTGACCGGGGCGCTGCGCCTGCCCACCTTCCGGGCCGGCGGCGCGGACCGGCTCAAGCGCCTCACCCTGCTGCTCGACTCCCGGCGCACCGTCCGCGGCGTGCTCTACCCCGTCCCCGACCCGGGCGGCTCGGTGCAGGACGCGCTGGCGCTGATCGACGCGGCGGAGCGGGCGGACGAAGCGCTGCGGTCGGATCCGGTGCGACGGGTTGACTCAGCATCAGGATGACTTGGCGTCAGGGCGACTGTGGGGGTGGGGGTTTAGCCCATCCCAGCAGCAGGACCGAGGCGACGGCCGCCAGGGTGCACCAGGTGGAGACGAAGGCCAGCCGCCACAGCAGCGCGCAGCCGACCGCGCCCAGCCCGACGACCGCGCCGAGCAGGCGCAGCCGGGCGTCGCCGGAGCAGAGCAGCGCGCCCAGGACGGCCACCAGGTAGCCCGCCAGCAGCACCGCCCGCCGGGATGCCGATCGCGTACCCGACGGTGTGCCCGTGCACGTGCGCCGTCACCGGGTGCCGGACCAGTGCGAGCGCGAGCGGGACGGCCACCGCCGCGCCGAACACGGTGAACGCGGCGGCCGAACGCCGCCGGGTCGCGCACCACACCGCCGCCGGAACGTACAGCGGCAGCAGCGGCAGTGCGATCACCGCCCACACCGTGCGCGCCCAGCCCCAGCCCGACCAGACGCCGGCCTCCACCAGTTGGTGCGCCCCCAGCAGCAGCGGCAGCGCGGCCAGCGGCAGCCGTCGGGTCGGCCCGGCCCGCAGCACCGCCGCGACCCCGACCGCCGCGACGGCGCCGCCCGCGATCAGGTCGGCCTCCGCGCTCCAGCACATCCGGCCAGGCTAATGATCCGACGATCCGCCGGGTCGATGGGTCGACGGAAACACCGTAGGTTCGCCCGACCGTACGAAGACCTTCCCGTTCCGTTGCCCGACGGTCCGTCAGTAGGGCAGTAGGGCATTAGGGCGTGTATCTGATTGTGATCAAGGATTGGGCTTGGTGAGGTCCTTGATCCATATCATCGAGGCCCGGAGGTGGAGGCCGGCGAGGTAGCTC
>NZ_JBIUTD010000033.1:0-81215 GCF_044741705.1 Kitasatospora sp. NPDC088134
AGCTACCTCGCCGGCCTCCACCTCCGGGCCTCGATGATATGGATCAAGGACCTCACCAAGCCCAATCCTTGATCACAATCAGATACACGCCCTAGCAGCCCGCAGCAGCAATTCGTAGGACCAGCTTCTTGTACCAACTTCGTCCCAGGACGCCCTTGGGCAGGTCAAGCCGGGGGAGTGGCCGGTGCGGCGGTCATTACGATCCCCGGCATGAACGTGCAGCTGCTGACGGGCTGGTTCCCGTGGACCGTGCAACTCGCGGCCGCCGCCGCGCTGCTGGCCGCGATCGGCTGGCGCGACCGCCGCTGGCGGCTGCGCCGGGCCCCGCTCGCGCTGGCGGCCGCCGCCGCGCTGACCGCCGTGCTCGGCCTGCTGGTCGTCACGCTGGGCGGCGTCACCGACCCGCTGCCGCCCGCGCTCTGGGGCTGGCTGGGCGCGGCGGTGGCGGCGCTCGCCGTGCTGGTGGCCGGGTGGCGCGGCGCGCGCTGGTGGCGCCGGGCGCTCGCCCCGCTGGCGGCGCTGCTCGCGCTGCTGGCCGGCGCCGACGCGCTCAACGCGTCCACGGGGTACTACCCGACCCTGGGCGACGCGATCGGCGAGATCGGCGGCGACCCGCTGCCGCAGCAGGTGACGCTGGACCAGCTCGGCTCGCTGACCGGCCGCACCGGCACCGGCCGGATCGTCCAGGTCGACATCCCGGACGCCAGTGGCGGGTTCACTCCCCGGCAGGAGCTGGTCTACCTGCCCCCGGCCTGGTTCCGCAGCAAGGCCCGGCCCAAGCTGCCGGTGCTGGAGATGATCGGCGGCGAGTTCTCCGCCCCCGACAACTGGGTGCGGGCCGGCAACGCGGTGCGGACCGCCGACGCGTACGCCGCCCAGCACGGCGGGTTCGCCCCGGTCCTGGTCTTCGCCGACGCCACCGGCGGCTTCCGGGTGGACACCGAATGCGTGAACGGCCCGAACGGGAAGGCCGAGGACCACCTGGTGAAGGACGTCCCGAAGTACGTGGAGAAGACCTTCGGCACCGCCACCGACCCGCACAAGTGGGGCGTGGTCGGCTGGTCGATGGGCGGCACCTGCGCGGTGGACCTGGTGGTCGAACACCCCGACGTGTTCAGCCACTTCGAGGACATCTCCGGGGACATCGGCCCCAACAGCGGCGACAAGCAGCAGACCATCGACAAGCTGTACGGCGGCGACGCCGCGGCCTGGGCGGCGCACGACCCGCTGACCGTGCTGGCGCACCACCCCGCCTACAAGAACGCCTCCGGCTGGTTCGAGATCGGCGACCAGGAGTCCCCGCACGTCGCCCAGGCCCGGCAGTTGGACGCGGCCGCCCGCAAGGCCGGCTTCAAGAGCCGGGTGGTGGTGCAACCGGGCCGGCACGTCTGGCAGTTCGCCTCCAGTGCGTTCGCCGAGGCGCTGCCCTGGCTGGCCCAGCAGCTCGGCACCCCCGGCCCCCACCAGGGCGCGGCCGCGCAGCCGCCCGCCAAGCAGGGGTAGCCGCCGCCGGCCGGGCCGGGGTGGCCGAGTCGCCGGGCCGGGGTGACCGCCGCCCGCCCACGGCCGGTGGGAGAGACTGGGGCGCGTCGTCCGGCAGTGGGCCGGGCGCGGAGCGGAGGAGCGGACTGTGCCCGAACCCTTGATCGCGGCGGTGGGCGGGCGGCACCCGCAGGTCGACCCGGACGCGTTCGTGGCCCCCGGGGCGGTGGTGGTCGGCGAGGTGCTGATCGGCCCCGGCGCGAGCGTCTGGTACGGCGCGGTGCTGCGCGGGGACGCCGAACGGATCGTGGTCGGCGCGCTGACGAACATCCAGGACAACTGCACCGTGCACGCCGACCCGTCCTTCCCCGCCGTGCTCGGCGAGCGGATCTCGGTCGGCCACAACGCCGTCCTGCACGGCTGCACCGTCGAGGACGACGTGCTGATCGGGATGAGCGCCACCGTCCTCAACGGGGCCCGGATCGGCGCGGGTTCGCTGGTCGCGGCCGGCGCGGTCGTCCCGCAGGGCATGCAGGTGCCGCCCGGCTCGCTGGTGGCCGGGGTGCCCGCCAAGGTCAAGCGCGAACTCACCGCGGAGGAGCGGGCCGGCATCCGGGCCAACGGCGAGGGCTACCAACTCCTCGCCGCGGCCCACGCCCAGGACGTGCCGGGGACCGGGCGCTGAGACGGTGCGGCGGACCCCGGCGGCGGTGCTTCAGCCGAGGACGGCCGGCGGTGCTTCAGCCGAGGACGGCGGTCAGGAGACGAAGCCGATGACGCCGAAGCCGGGGCGCTGCTCGACCTGGCGCAGCCAGCCGATCACGTCGGAGACCGCCTCGGCCACGTCGGGCTCCAACTCCGCTGCGCGGCCCTCGCGTTCGGCCTGCTCGAACTGGGCCAGCGCGGCCAGGCAGGCCCGGTTCGTCCACTCGCCGCCACCCGGGTAGTCGTGGCCCTGCGGCACGCCCTCGGGCAGGCCGAAACCGTAGCCGAACTCCGCCAGCGACACCTCGGTGACCCCCAGTGCCTTCAGCCCCTCGTCGACGGCGGCCAGCCAGGCGCCGCGGAACGGGGAGAAACTGGAGTTGTTCAGGAACCGACCGGTCAGCTCGCACAGGCGCATGTACGCGTAGCCGTACTGGAACGCGTGACTGCGGTCCGCCGCGTACGGCCCGCCGTGCACCACCGCGCGCAGCGCCTCGGCGGCGGTGGGCGCGCCGTTGCCGATCTCGTGCGAGAACCAGTCGTCCGACTCGGCCAGATCCCGGCCGAAGTGGTCGGTGAGCCGCCGGAGCAACTGCTCGTCACCGGAACCCACGAGCGCACGGGTGGCCAGGGGGTCGAGCAGGAAGACGCTGAGGGAAGAACTCATGCGCCCAGCCTAGGCGTCGGGACGGACAGCCCGGCCGACCGGACCGGCAGGGCGGACCGGATCGACAGGGTAGACCGGACCGACAGAGCCGACCGGATCGGTAGAGCCGGGGCGGGACGGCTGCGGGCCCGGACGGCTGCGGGCCCGGGCGGCGCGGTCACCGGTTCGGTGTCCTGGTGCGCTCCCGTGCCCGGTCAGGCATCCGCTCCCAGCGCGCTCCGGGCGGCCTGCTGAAACGCGGCCCCCGGCCGTCGCTTGGCAGCCACCGCCGCCATGTAGCGCTCGTCGAGGACCGGCAGGCCGCCCCGGCCCGCCGCCCGGGCGGCTTCGTGCCACGCCACCGCTGCCCGGTCCAACGCGAGCATGGAGCGCCGCAGTTCCTCGGCGGCCCGCGCCACCGACGCCGGACCCACCACCGTCACGGTGGCCACCGCCGCGCTGAACGGCGACCACGCCGCGTGCGCCTCGGCCGCCGCCGCATCCCACTGCTCCACCGTCGATCCGTCCATCCGCAGCACCGCCGCCACGCGCCACCAGCAGGCCGACACCTGCTTCGACGTACTGATGCACGCGCTGTACGCCTCCCGCCGCACCTCCTCCAACCTGCGCCGCCGGTCGAAGTCCTGCTGGCGCCCCTGCTGCCGGGCCTGACCGACCAGCACCATCCACCCGCTCGCGGCGCCACCGAGCACGCCCACGGCCGCACCGACCACCGCCGCCACCCCCGCATCCATGCCGAGTACGTGCCCCGCACCGCTGCGTCCAACCAAGCCCAGGTGGGGGGCAGCCGAGCCCGGCCCGGCCGGGGGTTCTGTGTCGGGGACGGCGCTCTCGTCCTGCACGTACCGCTTCGACCCCGGAAGGCCGTGGAGGGGTACCCAGGCGTCCCGGTACGGCTCGCGGAGCCGCTGTCCCACGAGGGACAGCCGGGCCAGCGCTGTCTTGTTGGTCCTGGACACCCGCTGTGCACGTCCTCCTGCTCGCCGGCGAAGGGCGAGCAGGTGCGGGTCGATCCGGGGGCGGAGCGGGGAAGCGGGATCGGGTTGGCGCGGTGGTGCCGGCCGACCCGCTCCCCGGGGAACGCCCGGCGTGCCCGTAGCACCGGGGGCGGCGCGCCCATAGCACCCGGGGCGGTGGGCCGGCCGGGGATGCGGGTGCGGTTCACCCGGGGGAGCGGGGCGGGGTGGAGGCGGCGCTCCGGGGTGGGCGACCGTGGTGGGGTGCGGAAGGGATTCGGGCCGAGCGGGTTCGCCGACGACGTGGTGCTGACGGCCGTCGCGTTGGTGCGGGCGCAGGCGGCCGGGGCGGACGGGGCAGCCGGACCCGGTGGCGTCGGGGGCGGGCCGGGCGGCGGGGCCGGGGCGCTGGACGGGTTCGTGGCCCGGCACGGCATCGAGGCCTGCCGGGCGCTGGTCGCGGCGCTCACCGAGCTGGTGGTGCACCAGACCGGGGACCGGACGGTGCTCGCGGAGCGCCTGGAGGAGTGCGAGTTCGAGATCCTCACCGGAACGTACTGGCGGCGCCCGCCCGGGTGACCCGCCCTCGCCCAGGTGACGCGTCCCGGCCGGGGTGACCGCCCCCGGCCGGTGCAGGCGACGAACCGTCAAGTCGTCGCCCGGCAAGGTCATGTGACGGTCATGGAATCTTCACGGCTTGGTATCTACCCGCATAGATCGAGGGCTGCCAGTCTGGCTCGCGCACCGCCACCGGACTTTCCTCCCTCCGACGCGTTTCTCCGCCGAGCCCAGGAGCGCCCCGTGCCGAATCGTTCCCTCCGCCGTTTCGCCGCCGTCGCGGCCACCTCCGTCCTCGCCCTCGGGGCCGTCACCGCGAGCACCGGCCCGGCCCGGGCCGCGCTGCCGACCCCGGTCTCCGCCGCCACCGCCCGGGGCTACCTGGCCCAGTTGACGGTCAAGGCCGAGAACCGCACCGGCTACGACCGGGCGCTGTTCCCGCACTGGATCACCGTCTCCGGCACCTGCAACACCCGTGAGACCGTGCTCAAGCGCGACGGCTCCGGCGTGGTCACCGAAGCCAACTGTGCTGCCATATCCGGAAGTTGGTTCTCCCCCTACGACGGCGCGACCTGGCACGCCGCCTCCGACCTGGACATCGACCACCTGGTCCCGCTCGCCGAGGCCTGGGACTCCGGCGCCTCCGCCTGGACCACCGCCCAGCGCCAGGCGTTCGCCAACGACCTGACCCGTCCCCAGCTGATCGCCGTCACCGACAGCGTCAACCAGGCCAAGGGCGACAAGGACCCGGCCGAGTGGCTGCCCCCGGTCACCGGCTACCGCTGCACCTACGTCCGCGCCTGGGTGCAGGTGAAGTACTCCTACAAGCTGTCGGTGGACAGCGCCGAGAAGGCCGCGCTCACCAATATCCTCAACGGCTGCTGAGCGAAAGGCCGTTCGGCCCGGACCGCCCGCACGGACCGCCCGCACGGACTGCCCGCACGGGCCCCCGAGCGGGGCTCCCGTGCGGGCGGTGGGCGGCAGGCCTGCGGCCGCCGCACCTGCGTTCGAGTCCGGGGGCGTGCTCGGGTGAAGTACGACAAGCTGTCCGCGGGGTGGTGTCGAGGGGTTGCGCTCGTTGACGCCCCAACGACCGCTGGGCGCAAGGTCGTTCGAGTCGGAGCACCCGTTCGGGGCGGCCGTGCGGGCAGTTTGGACCGTTTGAGTACATGTATGCCCGAAATGCCTGATCGGCGCGTCTTGATCCTGGCCAACGCCCTTCTGCGGCATCCTTGCTGACGGAACAGCGGACGGCTGGGCATGGGCGGAGGGCGGACGGATGGACAGGCGGAGCTTCCACTCGACGGGGGTCGCGGACCGGGCCGGGCTCTTCACGGCCACGGCGGGCGGGCGGGCCTACCAGGCCCAGGGCCACGCGGCGAACGGGCACGGGGTGAACGGCCACGCGCCGAACGGACACGCGGCGCCGGGCTACGCGGCCCAGGGCTACCCGGCCCCGGCCTACATGCTGCCCGCCTACGGAGCGCCCGCCTACGGCACCCAGGCGTACAGCGGCCAGACGTACGGCGGCCAGGCGTACGGCACCCAGCCCTACGCCGAACCGGCCTACATGCTGCCCGCCTACCCGGCCCAGGCCTACGCCCCGCCGGCGTACGTGGTCTCGCCGCGCGCGGCCTCCTACGGCGGGGTGCTCTCGGACGGCCTGGCGGTGCCGTGGACGCTGAAGCTGATCGCCGCCGGGGACTTGAACGTCTGCTACGCCGAGTGCGGCCCGTCCGACGGCCCCGTGGTGATCTGCCTGCACGGCTGGCCGTACGACATCCACAGCTTCGCCGAGGCGGCCCCGCTGCTGGCGGCGCGCGGCTACCGCGTCCTGGTGCCCTACCTGCGCGGCCACGGCCGCACCCGGTTCCGCTCCGAGCACACCCCCCGCAACGCCCAGCAGGCCGCCGTCGCCCAGGACCTGGTCGCCCTGCTGGACGCGCTCGGGATCAGCAGCGCCGTGCTGGCCGGCTTCGACTGGGGCGCCCGGACGGCCGCGATCGTCGCCGCGCTGCGCCCCGACCGGGTCAAGGCCCTGGTGGCCATCGGCGGCTACCTGATCACCGACGTCCAGGGGCAGGCCGACCCGCTGGACGCGGAGGCCGAGCACGCCCTGTGGTACCAGTACTACTTCGCCACCGAGCGCGGCCGCCGCGCGCTGCTCGACCGCCGGCTGCGCCGCGACCTGTGCCGAGTGGTCTGGCAGACGGTCTCGCCGACCTGGCAGTTCGAGGAGGAGGTCTTCGACCGCAGCGCCGCCGCCTTCGACAACCCCGACTACCCCGAGATCGTGGTGCAGCACTACCGCTGGCGGCTGGGCCTGGCCGGCGGCGAGCGCCGCTACGACGCCGACGAGCGGCGGCTGGCCGGCCGCCCCGTGATCACCGTGCCCACCGTGGTGCTCGAACCCGCCCTCGACCCGTTCACCGCGCCCGGCCGCGGTCGCGCCTACCGGGACCGCTTCGTCGGGCCGTACCTGCACCGCACCATCGACGGGATCGGCCACAACCTCCCGCAGGAGGCGCCCGGCGAGTTCGTCCGGGCGGTGCTCGACGCCGACCGGTACTGAAGCACGCCGACCGGGTACGGAAGCACGGGGTCGAAGGACGGCATGGGGCGGGGTTGGGGCCCGCTTTACCGGGTGAAGGGTTGACGAACAGTCAGGATGCCCTCTGGACAAGGCATTACCGATGGGTAAGTCTCCTGTGACGTGACCGAATCCGCGCGCACCACCGCATCCGCCGCCCCGTCCGTCACCGCCCAGGCCCCGGCCGCCGCTGCCCCGACCGGCGCGGTCCCCTCCGCCGAGGCCCCCTCCGGCGCCGTCGCCCGCCCGCCGCGCCGCCGGGTCATCCAGGCCGCCGCCCTCACCGCCGGCGCGCTCGCCCTGCCGCTGACCGGCGCGGCCGGGCGCGCCGCCGCCGCGAGCACCCCGCAGTTCCTGCACGGCGTGGCCTCCGGCGACCCGCTGCCCGACGGCATCCTGCTGTGGACCCGGGTCACCCCCGCCCCCGAGGCCGTGCCCGGCTCCGGCCTCGGCGCCGACACCGAGGTCCGGTGGCAGCTCGCCGCCGACCGCGACTTCAGCACGATCGCCGCCGGCGGCACCGTCACCACCACCGCCGCCACCGACCACACCCTGAAGGTCGACGTCCGCGGGCTGCGCCCCGACACCGCCTACTGGTACCGCTTCCTGGCCGACGGCGCCGTCTCGCCGGTCGGCCGCACCCGCACCGCCCCCGCCACCGATGCCGCCGTGGCCCGGCTCCGCCTCGGCGTCGCGTCCTGCGCCAACTGGGAGGCCGGCTACTTCGCCGCCTACCGCCACCTGGCCGCCCGCGGCGACCTGGACGCCTTCCTCTTCCTCGGCGACTACATCTACGAGTACGCCTCCGGCGCCTACGGCACCCGCGGCACCGTGGTCCGCCCGCACGCCCCTGCCCACGAGATCACCACGCTCGCCGACTACCGCACCCGGCACGGCCGCTACAAGACCGACCCGGACCTGACCGCCCTGCACGCCGCCGTCCCCACCGTCGCCATCTGGGACGACCACGAGTTCGCCAACGACGCCTGGTCCGGCGGCGCCGAGAACCACACCCCCGGCACCGAGGGCGCCTGGACGGACCGGGTCGCCGCCGCCAAGCAGGCCTACTTCGAGTGGATGCCGGTCCGCCCCTCGGTGGCCGGCACCACCTACCGGCGGCTGCGCTACGGCAAGCTCGCCGACCTGCACCTGCTCGACCTGCGCTCGTTCCGCTCCCAGCAGGCGAAGATCGGCGACGGCGCCGTCGACTCCGCCGACCGCACCCTCACCGGCCGGGCCCAACTCGACTGGCTGAAGGCCGGGTTGGCCGCCTCCGACACCACCTGGCGGCTGGTCGGCAACGAGGTGATGATCTCGCCCGTCGCCTTCCTCTCGGTGCCCGACTACCTGCTGCGCCCGCTCACCCAACTGCTCGGCCTGCCCGGCGAGGGCCTGGCCGTCAACGTCGACCAGTGGGACGGCTACACCCACGACCGGCGCGAACTGCTCGGCCACCTCAAGGACCACCGGATCACCAACACGGTCTTCCTCACCGGCGACATCCACTCCGCCTGGGCCTGCGACGTGCCCTTCGAGGCCGCCACCTACCCGGCCTCCGGCAGCGCCGCCACCGAGTTCGTGGTCACCTCGGTCACCTCCGACAACATCGACGACATCCTCAAGGTCGCCCCCGGCACCCTCTCGCTGCTCGCCGCCACCGCGATCCAGGCCGCCAACCGGCACGTCAAGTGGACCGACCTCGACTCGCACGGCTACGGCGTCCTCGACATCACCGCCGAACGCGCCCAGATGGACTACTACGTCCTCTCCGACCGCACCAGGCCCGACGCCACCACCAAGTGGGCCCGCTCCTACCGCACCAGGACCGGCACCCAGCAGGTCGAACGGGTCTGGTCCCCGGCCGGCTGACCGGGCCGGACGGTCGTTCCCCGGGCGGTCGTTCTCCGGGCGGTCGTGTCCCGTACGGCCGTGTCCTGTACGGCCGTGTCCTGTACGGCCGTGTCCCGAGCGGCCGTGTCCTGAGCGGCCGTACACGGAAAACCCTTTGCCCGTCGCCGACGGGTCGGGTGATACTCCGGCGGTTCCGAAGGAGTCGCTTGGAGATCTTCGAGTGCGCGCACTGCGCGACCGCCCTGACCCGGCCCGTCGCCCGGGCGCGCTTCCCGGCGCACGCCCACCACCAGGTGCGCGTCAACGGACGGCTGCCCGCGCTGATGGCGGCCGGCAGCTACGCCGTCGACCCCGAGCCGTCCGGGCCGCCGTGGCGCCCGTGGTCGCGGGTCGCGCCGGAGGAGGCCGAGCGGCGGGGCTACTGGGCGCCGGTGCGCGCCCTCTCCGAGGGGCTGCCCGGGCGGGTGGTCTGCGCGCCCGGCGACGTGCTCGGCACCGAGGTGGTCCCCGAGCGGGCCGCCGGGGGCTGCTGCGGCATCGGCGGCCCGAACCTGGCCTGCCGCGGCTGCCGGCGGATCGTCGGCAGCCTGGAGGACCTCTGCGACGTCTGGCACGCCGTCTGGCTGGAACCGGACGAGGTGCGGGCCCGGCCCGTCGGCCCGTCGCCGCCCCCGGCCGGTTGGGCGGAGCTGGTCCACGACCGCTCCGCGCCACCGCCGCTCGGACCGGACGGCCGCTGGAGTCCGCGCGCCGAGCAGGACGCGACCGTCGCGCTCGTCCAGCTCCTCGCCGCCGCCGACGGTGCGCTGGTGCGCTTCGAACACCGGTCCGCCGCAGCCCTGTTCGGGACCATGCCCGAGCAGCTCCGCCCCGGCGGGACCGGCCCCGCCAGGCGGTGCGCCCTGCACGGCCCCGGACTGCCGCTGTCCGACCCCCGCCCCGAGTTGGCGATCGTCCCGCTGCACCCGCAGACCGGCGAGAGCTGGCCCGTACCGCCGGGCGTCACCGCCGTCCCGCTCGACCTCGACCTCTGGCGCCACCTCGCGCACGGCCGCCACCGCCCCGCCGTCCGGGTCGGTGGCGCGCTGCGGGCCGCACTCGACCGGGACGAACCCGCCCCCGCGCCGCACCCGCCGCCCGCGTGGTTCGACGCCGGGCTGCTCGCCGACCTGCTGGCCCGTCGACCGGCCGTCCGCGGCCCCGCGCTGGGCTTCGCCCACTGTGCGGCCCGGACCCGGACGTGGTGGTGAGGCGGGGTCAGGGGGTGGGGGCGGCCAGGCCGCCCGCGAGGTCGATCTGCTTGGAGATCTCGGTCAACCAGTCCTGGAAGTGCGGGAGTTGCAGGGCGGGCGAGGCCGGGAAGTCCGGGCGCAGCGACCACGCCGGGAAGAACGCGACCCGGCAGTCCCGGCAGAGCCAGGCCGCCCGCCACACCTTGTGCACCAGCGTCCACTGCTCGTAGGACAGCGGCCAACCGCCCTGCGCGCGCCGGCGTTCGCGGGCCGCGTTCAGCACCAGGCGGCCGGCGACCGCGAAGCCGATCCCCAGCCCCAGCACGAACAGGGTGGCGATCAGCGAGAAGTTCCGCACCGTCGGGTCGGCGTCGCCGATCCCGCCCGCCACCATCAGCAGCGGCAGGAGCTGGAGCCCCGCCAGGACGAACAGCACCGTCGACCCCGGGCTGAGGCTCTTCGGCTCGCGCGGCACGTCCAGTTGGGCCCGCACCGCCGGGTCGAGCGGCGCGTCCCGGTCGAGCACCGCCACCGACACCGGCACGGTCCGGTCGCAGCTCGCGCAGGCGGGGCAGGGAATGTTGGTCGGACTCATCGGGCGGACTCCGGGGACGGGTACGGGGATGGTGCACCTCGGTGCGGCCACACTGTAGGGCTCGGCCGTACGGGTGTGCGAACCGTTCGGTGGCGGAGGGGACCGGGCCGGTCCTGTGGGTGGCCGCCGGTAGCGTGGTGCGCATGGACCCACGCGCTGCCGCTGCCACCGACCCCCGGACCGTCGACACCCTCGACAAGACCGCCGAACTCGACCGCCTCACGGCCGGAACCGACGCCGGGGCGCTCTGGGACGCCGTCGGCCGGGCCCGCACCGCCCTGGACTTCCGGGACGCCGACGCGGTGCTGGGCCTGCCGCCGGTCGACGGCCCGACGGTCCGTCAACTGGCCGACCGGGTCGAGCGGGCGGTCGCCCGGGCCGTCGAACTCCGGCTGCCCGCCGCGCTGGTCGACCGGGCCGAGACGCTCTACTTCGGCCCCGCCGCCGCCGACCCGGCCGCCGCTGCGGAGGCCGCCGCAGAAGCCTTCGCCTGTGCCGAGGCCGCGGGCGAACTGCCGCGCGCCGCCTACCTGCTGGGCCTCTTCCACGGCGCCGGGTACGGCTGCGCCGTGGACGAGGCGCGCAGCCGGGCCTGGCACGAGAGCGCGGCCCGCGCGGGCGACGCCGACGCCATGTTCGAGCTGTACGTGCTGTGCACCACCGGGGTCGGCGGCCCCGCGGACCCCGCCGCCGGCGTCGACTGGTGCCACCGCGCCGCCGAGGCCGGCAGCGTCCGGGCGATGGCCAACCTCGGCGGCTTCTACGCCACCGGCAACGGCGTGCCCGCCGACCTGCCGACCTCGCTGCGCTGGTACCGGCTCGCCGCCGAGTCCGGCCACGGCCGCGCCGCCGCCGTGCTCGGCGTCATGACGGCTGCCGGCGAGGGCGAGCAGCCCCCCGCCGAGGCGGGCCGCTGGCTCGAACTGGCCGACGAACTCGGCTTCGACTGGCGGCCGATGGCCCGGGCGTACGGGCTGGACCTGGAACCGGACCTGGACCTGGATCTGGATCGGGACTGACCGCGGCGGCCGGTGGTTGCCCGGTCAGGTGGCCCTCCGGTGCTCGGGCAGTGGTCGGTGCTCGGACAGTGGTCGGGCAGTGCTCGTCCGGTGGTCGGCGGCGCGGCCAGGGGCGTTGTCGGTGGCGGTGGCTACGGTGGTGCGATGAAACTCCTCCTCACCGACGCCGGTGTCCAGAACGAGAGCATCCGGGCCGCGCTGGTCGACCTGTTGGGCAAGCCGATCGCCGAGTCCACCGCGCTGTGCATCCCCACCGCCGGGTACGGCGGCCCGTACGCGAGCCCCGCCGGCCCCTGGCGGTTCGTCAGCGGGCAGTCGCAGAACCTGATGACCGGGCTCGGCTGGAAGTCGGTCGGCGTCCTGGAGCTGACCGCGCTGCCCAGCCTCGACCGGGAGCGCTGGGTCTCCTGGGTGCGCGAGGCGGACGTGCTGCTGGTGAACGGCGGCGACCCGATGTACCTGGCGCACTGGATGCGCGAGTCGGGGCTGGCCGAACTGTTCCCGACCCTCCCGGACACCGTCTACGTCGGGCTCAGCGCCGGCAGCATGGTCGTCACGCCCCGGGTCGGGGAGGCCTTCGTCGACTGGCGCCCGCACGGCGGCGAGCCCCGGGCGGACGACGACCTGGCGCTGGGCCTGGTCGACTTCTCGATCTTCCCGCACCTCGACCACCCGTCCTGCCCCGAGAACACCACCGCCGAGGCGCAGCGCTGGGCCGCCGGGATGCCGTACCGCGCCTACGCCACCGACGAGCACACCGCGATCAAGGTGGTCGACGGCGTGGTCGAGATCGTCTCCGAGGGGCGCTGGCTCCAGTTCGACCCGGCCGAGTAGGGGCGGCTCCGGGGGCCGGGGCGGGGCGGTCGGCCTGGAGGTGACGGGGCGTCGGAAAACCCTTTGCACTCGAACCTTGGTGCGCGTGATACTCCTGCTGCCGAAGGGAGCGCTGTTTGGAGATCCTCGTGTGCGCGCACTGCGAAGCCGCACTCACCCGGCCCGTCACCCGGGTCCGGTTCCCGCCCTACGCCCACCGGAAGATCGGGAACGGCACCCACCTGCCCGTCCTGATGGAGACCGGCACCTACGCCGTCGACCCCGAGCCCTCCGGCCCGCCCTGGCACCGCCGGGAGGACCTGGCCGAGGGCGAGGCCGAGGCCCGCGGCTACTACGGCCGGGTCTGGGCACTCTCGGACGGCCCGCCCGGCCGGGCGGTGCTCGCACCCGCCGACGCCCTCGGCACGGTACTGGCCCCCGAGCGGGTCCGGCTCGCCTGCTGCGGGATCACCGGCGAGAACCTCTCCTGCGCCGCCTGCGGGCACCCCGTCGGCGGGCAGGACGACATGTGCGAGTTCTGGCAGGCCGTCCGGCTCGACCCCCGCGCGACGCGCCCCGTCCCCGCCGGGCCCGACCTGCCGCCCGCCGACTGGGCGGAGCTGGTCCACGACCGGTCCGGGCCGCGGCCGATCGACGGCTGGGGGCGGTGGAGCGAACGCTGCGGGCAGGAGGCCACGCTCACCCTGGTCGACCTGCTGTTCGCCGCCGCCGGCTCGCCCGTCGCCTTCGAGCCCCCCGCCGCCGGTGCGCTCTTCGGCCGCGCCCTCGACCACCTGCTGTACGGACTTCCCGGCCCCGCCAAGCGCTGCGCCCTGCACGGCCCCGGCCGGCCGCTCGCCGACCCGCTCCCCGGACTCGCCCTCGTCCCCCGACACCCGCGGACCGACGCGGCGTGGCCCGTCCCGCCCGGCGTCCGGGCCGTCGAACTGGACGTCGAGATCTGGCGGGAACTGGCCTTCGCCGACGGCCGGCGCGCCCTCCGGGTGGGCGGGCGCCTGCGGGCCGAACTCGAACGGGACGACCCGCTGCCCCCGCACCACTGGAGCCCCGTGTACTTCGACGACCGGCTGATCACCGAGACCCTGGTCCGGACACCGCCCGCCCGCCGCCCCACCCTCGGCTCCCGGCGGCCCTGGTGACGGCCCGTCGGCCGACGGCCCGTCATCCCGACCGGGGCGCCGTCGCGGAACCGGCCTGCGGCACCCCGACCGGGCCGACCGGCGGTGCGGGCGGCGGCGGGGCGCATCCGCTGCTGGGGTGGTTCCTGGCCGCCGCCGAGGAGCGGTTCCCGCCTGCGGACGGGCGGGTGACGGTGCTGCCGCCGCTGCCCGGCGGGCTGGAGTGCTCGGTGGCCTTCACCGGGCACGCCGTGGTCGCCACCGCGCTCGACGGGGAACAGGTCGTGGCGGGCGGCGCCGACGGCTACGGGGGATCGCTCGACCCGCGCTTCCTGCTGCGCCTGGCCGGGCCCGGCGGCTGGATCGGCGTCACCGACGCCACCCTGACGGCCCGGGCCACCGGCGGTCCGCCCCGGCTCGGCGCCCTGCCCGGGCTCGACGACCACCCGCGGGTCCGCTTCGCCCGCGAGCTGCGCAGCGACGTCACCGTCCACGGCGACGAACGCGGCCTGGTCACCCTCGCCCGCGGCCTGGCCGGCCGCCACGAACTCGGCGTCGAACTGCACGACCCCCGCCCCGACGGCCGGGGCCACGGCCGCTCCCTGCTGCGCGACGCCCTGACCCTGCTCCCCGCCGGCACCCCGCTCTTCGCCGCCGTCGCCCCGGGCAACGCCCGCTCCCTGCGCGCCTTCCTCGCCGCCGGCTTCACCCCGATCGGCAGCGAGGCCCTGCTCCGCCCCGCCCGGGGCATCGCTCAGTCCGGGACGCCGCTGTAGGCCGGGGCGAAGAGGACCAGGGCGACCAGGTCCTCGGTGATGTCGTGGAAGCGGTGGCGCTCCAGGGCCGGGACGAAGAGGGAGGTGCCGGGGCCGACGTCCACGGTGCGGCCGCCGGAGGTGAAGCGGGCCCGGCCCCGGGTGACCACGTAGATCTCGTCCTCCCGGTGCGGGGACTGGTCGTCGGTGGAGCCCGCCGGCAGCGAGTAGGTGCCGAAGCTGAGGGCGGGCACCCGCAGGTGCTCGGCGTAGTCGGGGGAGCCGTCGGCGGCCGGGCGGAAGTGTCCGCTGTCGATGATGTCCATGGGGCGTGATCCTGACACGGCCGGCAACCGCCCGGGGAGGGGGCGGCGGTACGACCCCTGACGGTCCGTCGAGCGGCGGGGAAGATATGTTCGGGTGATGATCGACACCCCACCCCCCGACGCCCCACCCATCGGCGGTGCGTTCCCGGACGGTGCGTTCCCGGACGGTGCGCTCCCGGACGGTGCGTTCCCGGACGGTGCGCTCCCGGACGGGGCGCGCGAGACGGTGCGGGCGGCCCGCCGGGCGGACGCGGAACTGCTCGGCCCGCTGCACCTGGCCGTCTGGCTGGAGACCTACCCGAACGCGGAGGCGGGCATCGACGCGGCGTGGGTCCGGGAGCAGCGGGGCGAGGACGGGAGCGCGGCCGGGATCGACCGGTGGCGGGAGTTCATCGGGCGGACGGAGGCCGACCCCGCGCAGTGGTTCTGCCGGATCGTCAGCTCCCCGGCGGGGGACGGGGCGCGGCCGCTCGGCTTCGTCTGCGGACGGCGGGGCGCGGCGGAGGTCGTGCTCGGGCCGATGTACCTGCTGGCGGAGGCGCAGGGGCGCGGGCTGGGCGGCCGGCTGATGGCGGAGTTCCTGGCCTGGTCGGGGGCGGACCCGATCGGCCTGTGGGTGACCGAGTACAACGCCGGCGCCCTCGGCTTCTACCGCCGCCACGGGTTCCGCCCCACCGGCGAGCGGGAGCTGTGGCGCGGACGCCTGCCGAACCTGCGGATGGCCCGGCCGGGAGCCGCCGGCTGACAGCGCCGGACGACTCCCACCGGTGGCGTTGACGGGGCGTCAGCCCAGGGGGGTGAAGGCGGCGGGGACGGGCAGGGTGGTCCAGCGGGTGAGGGGCCAGGCGACGAGGCGGGCGCGGCCGATGACGTGGTCGACCGGGACGAAGCCGCCAGTGGGGTTGTGGAGCTGGTTGTAGCGGGAGTCCCGGGAGTCGTTGCGGTGGTCGCCCATCACCCAGAGGTGACCGGCCGGGACGGTCAGGGTGCCGACGGGGTAGTCGTCGCAGGGCGTCGCGCCCGGGTAGAGGTACGGCTCCGCCAGGACGGTGCCGTTGACCTTCAGGGGCCGGCCCGCGTCGCACTCCACGGTGTCGCCGCCGACCGCGATCACCCGCTTGATCAGGTCCTGTTCGCCGGCGGCCGGGGCCAGGCCGATCCGGCTCAGCACGTCCTGGACGGCGCCCCCGAAGCCCCCGGGCGGCCGCTCCTCGGGCAGCCAGCCGCCCGGGTCGCGGAAGACCACCACCTCGCCGCGGTGCGGCTGCTCACCGAACCAGGGGCTGAGCCTGTCCACCGCCACCCGGTCCCCCTGCTGCAGCGTCCCCATCATCGAGCCGGACGGGATCACGAACATCTGCACCAGGAAGGTCTTGATCAGGAAGGCCAGCAGCAGCGCGACCAGCACGACCGTGAGCAGTTCCCGGCCCCGCGAGCGTGCCCGTGAGCGGGCCCGGCGCGGGCGGCCCGCGGCCGCGCCCTCCGCGGCCCCGGCCGGCGTGGTGGTGGCTGAAGCGGACAACGGTTCCCCCCGACGGCCTGCCGGGGACGCGACCGCCCCCGGACCGGCAGTCATGGTACGGGCACCGAGCATGTGCACGGCGTAAGTTGACGGAGCACCAGGGAGAACGCCGGAGGGCGGGTGCGCGGGCGGCCTGTCCCCCAACCTGCCGCTGCGCACCCGCCCCGCGGGCTGTTCGGTCATGTGGTGCCGGTGGTGCTCCTGGCGGCTACAGGCGCTGCCAGAGGGCGGGGACCACGTCCGGCGTCCAGGTGCTCTGCGAGGTGTGGGCCTGCAGGCACTTGTAGCTGACGCCGTTGTAGGTGACCACGTCGCCGGTGTTGTAGGCGACGCCCGCGGCCCAGGTGGTGTTGCCGCCACCGCCGCCGTTCACGACCAGGCTGTAGCTGGTGGTGTGGGTGGCGGAGGCGCCGGTGCCGGTCACGGTGATGCTGTAGGTGCCGGCCGGGGTGGAGCTGGAGGTGGCGACCGTCAGGGTGGTGCTGCCGCCGCTGGTGGTGCTGGACGGGCTGAAGGAGACGGTGACGCCGGCGGGAGCGCCGCTCGCGGAGAACGAGACGGACTGCGCGCTGCCCGAGGTGGTTGCGGTGGACACCGTCGCGGTGGCCGAGTCGCCGGCCTGGACGGTGCCGGTGGCCGGGTTCACCGAGACGCTGAAGTCGTTGCTGGGAACCGTCGTGGTCACCGAGGTCTTCCAGATCGCGTACGCCACGCCGTCGGCGCTGCGGTTCAGGACCGTCGCGTCGATGTTGGAGGTGGTGTCGCACGCCGAGTGGTAGCAGGAGTCGTAGGAACGACCCGCCGT
Source organism: Kitasatospora sp. NPDC088134 (assembly GCF_044741705.1). Classification (NCBI taxonomy): domain Bacteria; kingdom Bacillati; phylum Actinomycetota; class Actinomycetes; order Kitasatosporales; family Streptomycetaceae; genus Kitasatospora; species Kitasatospora sp. NPDC088134. The sequence goes on from NZ_JBIUTD010000033.1 coordinate 17,016, forward strand.
ACCGCCCCACTTCGCCGCCTGGGAGGACGACTTGGTGTCACTGGCGCCCGCTGCGTAACCCGAGGTCGGGATGCCCGCCTGCTGGAAGGAGTAGTCGTCGGAACGGCCCTGGCCCTCGACGTTCTCCTCCGGCTGGAGGTTCAGCGAGTCCCAGTACGCCTTCAGCGGGGCGGAGGTGGCCGAGTTGACGTTGTTGATGAAGTAGCCGGCGTTGGTGGAGGCCACCATGTCGAAGTTGTAGTAGCCCTTGATCGCCGAGCGCTGCGCCGCGGAGAGCTGGCCCACGTAGTAGCTGGAGCCCTGCAGGCCCTGCTCCTCGCCGGCCCACCAGGCGAACCGGACGTGCCGGCTCATGGTCGGGTTCTGCTGCGCCAGGACGAGCGCGTTCTCCAGCAGGGTCGCCGAACCGGAGCCGTTGTCGTTGATGCCCGGGCCGGCCGAGACCGAGTCCAGGTGCGCGCCGAACATGGTGACCTGGTCGGCCGGGCCGCCCGGCCAGTCGGCGATCAGGTTGTTGGAGGTGTAGGTGCAGGAGGTGCAGGTCTGCTCGGAGACGGTGTAGCCCGCCGCCTGCAGCTTGCCCTTGACGTACGCCAGCGACTGGCTGTAACCGGCGGTGCCGGCCCGGCGGTTGCCGCCGTTCTGCTGGGCGATGGTGTACAGCTGGCTCAGGTGCGCCTGCACGTTGGCGACGTTGATGTCCGGGGCCGAGCCGCCCGGGTTGCCGCCGCCACCGGTCACCGTCAGCTGGTACTGCGCGGTGTGGGTGGCCGGGCCGGTGCCCGTCACGGTCAGGGTGTAGGTGCCCGCCGGGGTGTTCGCGCCGACGTTGACGTTCAGCGTGGCCGAGCCGCCGGACTGCACGCTCGACGGCGAGACCGTCGCGGTGGTGCCGGTCGGCGCGCCGCTCACGGACAGCGAGACGCTCGCCGCGGAGCCCGAGGTGACCGCGGTGGAGACGGTCGAGCTGGTCGAGCTGCCCGCCTGGACGCTGCCCGAGGACGGGCTCAGCGCCAGCGAGTAGTCGTTCGCCGGGGTGCCGGCGCAGGTCGGGTCACCGGCCTGGGCAGGCAGGCTGACCGCGTCCCAGGCCGCCTTGGTGCGGTTGAACAGGTTGCAGGTGGAGTCGAGGTTCTTGGCCGCGGTCAGGGTCGCGGTCCGGTACTTCTTGTACGTCATGCCGCTGGTCTTCAGCAGCATGCCGCCGTAGAAGATCCGGCCCGCGTCGCGGATGCCGACGCCCGTGACGGTGGAGGAGTTGCAGGTCGGGCTGGTCGGCTTGCCACCGCCCGGGTTGGAGCCCTCCGCCAGCAGGTAGAACCAGTGGTTCAGCGGGCCGGCCGCCGCGTGCACCTCGGTGCTGGGGATCGAGGAGGAGTAGCAGTTCGGGTTGCCGGACACCTGCGAGGGGTTGTACATCACCCGGATCGGACCGCTGCCGACCAGGTTGATCATCTCGCCGACGGTGTAGTCCGGGTTGTCGTACGGCGACGGCTCGTTGGCGTACGCCTCGGTCAGCGCGCCGAAGATGTCACCGGTGCCCTCGCCGAGACCCGCCTCGTTGTTGGCGCCGCCCGGGGTGTACTGGTCGATGCCGTGGCCGAACTCGTGGCCCACCACGTCGATCGAGGAGATCCACTCGTTCGCGTTGTTGTGGCCGATCGAGATGGACGAGCCGTCCCAGTACGCGTTGACGTCGCTCAGGCCGACCTTGATCGGCCAGCTGCCGCCGTTGCCGTTGTGCCCGTTGCGGCCCAGCCAGTCGCGGAGCATGTCCCATTCCTTCTGCGCCGCGAACATCGCGTCGGCGCAGCCGGTCTCCTTCGAGGACGGGCTGCCGGTACCCCAGGAGTCGGTGGACTTGGTGAAGACCTGGCCGGTCGAGTAGTCCGAACACTGCAGGCCCGGACGGGTGCTGTCGCGCAGCGAGTACGAGCCCGCCGAGCCGGAGGTGTTGATGGTCAGGCCCGCCGGGCCGTTCCACTTGCTGTTGATGGTGCCGGCCGCCACGTCGTCGTAGCTGTCGGCCACCTCGCCGGTGACCGCGTCCACGAACACGTGCAGGTGGCTCGGCGCCTTGTCGGTGGAGCCGGTCAGCACCGACTCCCAGGCCAGCCGCGAGGTGCCGTCCTTGACCCGGACCACCAGGCGCGGGGCCTCGGCCGAGTCGACCTTCGCCAGCTTCGCGCGGGCCGCCCGCTCGGCCGCCGACGCGCTCACCTTGGCCTTGGTCGGCACGCCGACCGGACCGGTCGCCGCGTTCTGCACGCCGCGCACCTTGCCCTGGCTGTCGGCGAGCACCACGGCGTCGCCGCCGACCACCGGCAGGCCCTTGTAACTGCGCTCGTAGGACACCGAGTACAGGCCGTTCAGGAAGGGCGTGACCGAGCGCCGCTCGTAGCTCTCGTCCGGTCCCTTCGCCAGCGCGTCGAGACCGGCCGAAGCGGCCAGGTCCGCGGCCGAGACCGCGGCCGCCAGGGGGGACGGTACGAGGGGGGACGGCGCGGCGGGCGCGGCGGCCGACTGGCCGGCGAAACCGCCGAGCATGCCGCCCAGCACGGCCAGGGTGGTGCCGGCGGTCAGCAATCTGCGTTTCATCAGAGCTCCTCAGCTCCTCGGATGTGGGGGTGCCCGGAACCCTCACACCGCCGCCATGGCCCGGTCAACGGAGCTGACGGCCCCCGGGGCCGAATGGCAAGTTCCGTCAAAGAGCCAGACCTCCAACGGAGTTGGCGGACCGTCAGGGAGGGGGAGAAACGGCCGGAGGAGGGGGCGGGAAGGGGTTCGGCAAGGGCCGGAGCAAGGGAGATGGCAAAGAAGAGGTACAGACCACCCCATGTACGGGGCGCACTTCGGTTGGGTACCGTCTCGATGCGGAGCGATGGACGGACCGGAGCCCCCCGGGGAGGTGTCGGCGATGCTTGGCGTGCCCGACCGGATCGCGGCCGAGGACGGCAGTTGGCAGGAGTTCGGCGCGCTGCTGCGCCGCTGGCGCCGGCACGCCGGCTGGACCCAGGCCCAACTCGGCGCCGCCGTCGGCTACGACCACACCGCCGTCAGCCGACTGGAGCACGGCGCCCGCCGCGCCACCCCCCGCCTGGTCCGCCACCTCGACGAAGTCCTCGGCACCAGCGGCGAGTTGACCCGCAGCTACGGCCGCGCCGAGAGCGCCGAGGGCGACCGCCCCGCCCTCCCCGCCCACCTGCTGCGCCCCCCGCTGCCGGCCGGCACCCGCCCCGCGCCGCCCGCCCCCGCCCCCGGCCGGGGCGCCCCCGACCGGCTGCCCGACCACGACCTGCAGTGCCCGCTGCACGCCGCCGCCGGCTGCCCGCTCCCGCCCCCCGAGGCCACCGCCGCCCTGCACGCCGCGTTCTGCGCCGACCCCGCCGCCCCGCTCGACGCCGACACCGTGCACGCCCTCGCCGCCGTCCTCGGGGCCCAACTGCACAGCGCGGAGAGCGCGGTGCGGGAGCGCGCGGGGCAGGCCGGCCACGGTCGGGCGGGGGAGAGCGGTCATGGTCGGGCGGGGGAAGGCGGTCATGGCCGGGCGGGGGAGGGCGACCGGCCCGAGCCCGGGGCCGTGCTCGAAGGGACGCTGCGCGCCGTCGTGGCCCGGCTCGCCGACGCCCCCGCCCGGCACCGCCGGGTGCTGGCCCGGCTCGCCGCCGAGTACGCGCACGCCGCCGGCAGCCTCCGCCTGCACGGCGGCCGCCCCGCGACCGCGATGGCCTGCCTGGACCGCGCCCTCGGCTGGGCCGCACTGGCCGGCGACCCCGCCACCCAGGTCGCCGCGCTCAGCGACATGGCCGTGCTCGGCCTGCTCGACGCCGACCCGGTCTCGGCCGGCGACTACGCCCGCGAGATCGCCCGGGCCGCCCCCGGCCGCCCCTGGGCCGACGCCCTCTCCCGGCTCGGCGAGGCCCGCGCCACCGGCCTGTCCGGCGACGTCCGCGCCACCGTCCGGCACATCGGCGCCGCCCGCGAGCACCTCGACCGCCCCGCGCCGCCCGCCCCCGAACGGGAGGCCGGCGTCCCCTGGCTGGCGCCCGCCGCACTGCGGCTGCGGGTCGAGTCCGGCTCCGCCGCCGCCCTGCGCGACCTCGCCGCCGCCACCGGCGACCCCCGCCTGGCCCGCCGCGCCCTGACCGCCGCCCGGGCCGCCCTCGACCTGCTCGGCGACGGCCAACTCCCGGCCGCCCGCGCCATGCTGACCGTCCGGGTGGCCGACTGCCACCTGTGCGCCGACGACCCGCAGGCCGCCCTCGCCGCCCTCGCCCCGCTGCTCGACACCGGCGGTGCCCCGCTGCCGGCCCTGGTCCGGCACGAACTGCGCGGCGTCCGCGCCCGCCTGGCCGCCGGCGCCGCCCGCTGGGGCACCCCCAGCGCCGAGGCCGCGGCCCGGCTCGGCCACGCGATCTGAGCGGACGCCCCGGTCCGGGGGAGCCGAAAGCGGGGGAATGCGGGAGATCGCGATCCGGTCTTGGTGAAGTCATTACCTTCGCATGGGTCCGGATATACGATCGTCCGGTCAACTCCACCCGCCCGTAAGATCATTGGCGGGATGTCGGTCGGGAACGGGCATCGGGTCGGGGACGACGGGGGAAGGACAGAGGGGAGCGGCCGTGGCCGCAGCACAGCACCGGGGCACCGGCACGCCCGGACCGGGCGACGGCCCGGCGGACGGCCCCGGCCCGCCGGTGGAGGTCGCCACCAACCCGCGGCAGGTCGCCGAACTCCGGCACGCCCTGCGGACCTTGGCGGCCAGCGACACCGTCGCCCCCGGCATCCGGCGGATGGCCCGGGACGTGCTCGACGGCGGGGTCGGCAGCGCCGCCGAGACCGGCGAGGAGCGCCGGGCCGCGGGCTGAAGGGGCGGCCGAGGGCTGAAGGGGGGCGGCCGAGGGGTGCGGGGTGGCCGTCCGCCGCCCTCCGTCTATGATCGCGCAAGGCGTACGGAAGTGTACGGACCGGTACCGGAACAGCGGAGCAGAGGGAGTGGCCATGGCCGCAGCGGACAACGACGATCTGGGCGGCCCCGAGATCGCCGACGAGGAACTGCTCGACGTCGCCGACAACCCCCGCCAGGCCGCGGAACTGCACAAGGCGCTGCGGACGCTGGCGAAGAACGACTCGGTCGGCCCCGAGCTCCAGCAGATGGCCCGGGACGTCCTCACCGGCCGGATCGGCATGCGCGACGTCGTCCAGTCCGACCGCTACCTGCACGCCCTCGGCGACCGGCTCGGCGAGATGCGCACCGCCGCGGAGAACCTCTCGCCCGAGGAGCGCGCCGCCTCCGACAAGCGCGCCGTCAAGCTCCGCGAGCAGACCGAGGCCGAATACGGCCCCGACGAGCCCGAGGACTGGGAGCGCCCCCGCGAGGACGGCCGCTGACCCCACGGGTGCCGGCCACCTCGCCGGTGGGGAACTGTCCCGGAGGAAACGGGAATTGATGGTGCACGACAGGTGAAAGGCAGCACGCGCAGCGGGCGGCCGGTTAGCGTTCCCGGTATGGAACAGCACGAACAGCAGCGCCACGCCTCGTCGTTCGGATCGGCCGCGGTGGCGTACGCCGAGCACCGGCCCGACTACGCGCCCGCCGCACTGGCCTGGGCACTGGAGGGGTCGCCCGGGCCGCGGGTGCTCGATCTCGGGGCCGGGACGGGCAAGTTGACGGCGGGGCTGGTTGCCGCCGGGGCGCAGGTGACAGCGGTCGAACCGGACCCGGAGATGCTGGCCGAACTGCGGCGGACCCTGCCCGGCGTGCGGGCGCTGGCGGGCAGCGCCGAGGAGATTCCGCTGCCCGACGGATCGGTCGACGCGGTGCTGGCCGGCAACGCCCTGCACTGGTTCGACCTGGACACCGCAGGCCCCGAGATCGCCCGGGTGCTCGCCCCCGGCGGCGTGCTGGCCGGACTGTGGAACACCCTGGACGACGGCGTCGACTGGGTCGCCGCGCTGGCCGCCGCCGGGGGAGACGCCGTGATCGGCCCCCGCGACACCCCCGCCCGCTGGCGCGCGGCGACCGCCACCGCCCACCTCCCGAAGCACGGCGGCCCCGCCCGCTTCGGCGAGGCCGCCCGGTCCGGCTTCCCGCACGGCCAACTCCGCACCGCCGAAACCCTGGTGGCCACCCTCGCCACCCGGGCCGGCGTCCTGGTCCTCCCGCCCGCCGAACGCGAAGCCCTGCTGGCCCGCCTCCGCGACTGCCTCGCCGCCCACCCCGCCACCGCCGAGGGCGAGTTCACCCTCCCGATGGTCACCTGCGTGCTGCGCACCCGCCGCAGCTGACCGGCCCCGAGGGCGTCGCGGAGCTCAGTGCAGCCGAGGGTCCCGGTCGCCCAACACCTCGGCGGCGGGCCAGCGTTCGGCGATCACCCGGGAGAGCAGCGGGTGCTCGGAGGCGACGATCTCGCACACGCCGACACCGCCGGGTTCCGTCGGGGGCTGTCCCGCCAGGACGGCGTGCGCGCCCAGCAGGTCCGGGCCCCAGGGCTGCGGGCCGTTGGCGAGCTCTCCCTCGAAGCGGTGCCCCGCGAGGGTGCCCGCCCGGGCCCGGTCGGAGACCTCGGCGATCACCTCGGAGGCCAGCTCGACCCAGAGCAGCTGATTCACCGTCCGGCCGTCGGCCAGCGGGATCGGCAGCCGCACCTTGAGGAAGTTGCCGATCCCGTCCGCGACCATCACCGCCCCGGTGTCGACCCGCACCCGCTCCGCCCGCTCCCCGGGCGGGAGTTCGGCGATCGGATGCGGCTCGGGCATCAGGAAGCCCGGCCGCTCGGGGTCGATCCGCCCGCCGCAGGAGCACGCCCCGCAGCAGCCGTCGCCGTCCTCCGCCGGCCCCGTACCGTCCTCCGCCAGCCCTGCCGTCCCTGCCGTTCCGGTGGTCGCGGGGAGCAGCAGGGCGAAGTACCGCACGGCCGCGAAGGCGGCGGGCTCGGGCAGGCCCAGGGCGGCCAGCGCGGCGGTGGCGGCCTCGTGGTGCTCGCCGTTGACCCGCACCTCGGCCTGCACCGCCCCGGGCCGCCCGCCGTAGAAGACCTTCACGCCGTTGAAGTACGGGGCCTCCAGGTCGGCGGCGAAGCTGTCCACGATCCGCGGCAGGACGTCCGCCGCCAGCACGGCGCGCTGCAGCCGCCGGTTCTCGGCAGGGTCGACGCCGAAGGCCACCACCCCGGAGACGATCGAGTCCCAGCCGGCCACGCCGTGCGCGTCCCCGGAGCCCGCCCGCTCGGCGAACCGGCCGTCGCCGTGGACGAGTTCGAGCAGGCAGGCGCCGCCGGTCTGCGCCCAGGAGGCCGCCGCGTCGCGGGGATCGGCGGACAGCCCCACCACGCAGTCGACGAAGCACGGCACGTCCGGCTGCAGGTGCACGTCCGGTACGGCGACCAGGTCGTAGTGCCGCCCGCCGCCGTGCTGCGGCGGCAGCACCCCGACCGCCCACCCCGCCGGGCTCATCAGCGAGTTGCCCTTCAGCCGGGCCCCCTCGGTCACACCGGGCGCGATCTCCTCCAGCGCGTCCCGCACCAGGGCGAGGAACTCCAGGTCGGGCAGCCGCCCGTCGTCCGGCGGTTTTTGGTTCGTACGGCGTCGTATCCAGGACATGCGGGGATCCTAGTGTTCCGCCCCCGCCCGCCCCGAGCGCTTTTCTCCGCTCCCGACGCTCCCGATGCTCCCGTTCTCCCCTCCCGACCCTCCCTCCCGGCCGGTCAGCCCTCCGCGGCCAAGGCGCGGTCGACCTGGGCGCGGTCGTAGCCGGTCCGGGCCAGGTCGAAGGCGGCCGGGCGGGGGCGCCGCTCGGGCGGGAGGGCGAGGTGGGCGTCGACCTGGGCGCGGTCGTAGCCGCGGCGGACCAGGTCGAAGGCCGGGGCTCCGGCGGTCGGCGCGAGGTCGGCCGGGCGGGGGCGGTGCTGCCACCAGGGGGTCATGCGGAGGTCCCCTCGGTCGGGTGCGGGTGCGGGTGCGGGTGCGGGTGCGGGTGCGGGTGTGGCTGCACGCCGCGGAGCTTGTCCGGGTTGACCTGGAAGCGGAGGTGCTGGATCAGGCCGTCGGCGAGGTCGAAGGTGAGCGCGCCGACGAGTCGGCCGGAGACGGTGAACAGGACGCCCTCCTCGCCGTTGATGGGGGCGATCCGCCAGGCCACCTCGCGGAGTTCGGGCTTGGCGAGGACGCCGAGCATCCAGCGGGCGACCGGGTCGGTGCCGTGCAGCGGGCGGCGGGCCGCGCTGACCTTGCCGCCGCCGTCGGACCAGGCGGTGACGTCCGGGGCGAGCAGTTCCAGCATCGCGTTCAGGTCGCCGCCGGCGCAGGCCGCCAGGAAGCGGTCGGTCACCTCGCGGCGCGCCTGCGGATCGCTGTCGAAACGGGTCCGGCGGGCCCGGACGTGTTCGCGGGCCCGGTGCGCGGTCTGACGCACCGTCGTCTCGCTGCGGTCCAGGAACCCGGCGATCTCCGCGTGGCTGAACCCGAATACCTCGCGCAGCACGAACACCGCCCGCTCCACCGGCCCGAGGCTTTCCAGCACCACCAGCAGCGCGGTCGACACCGAGTCCGCCAGCTCCGCCCCGTCCGCGACGTCCGGACCGGTGAGCACCGGTTCGGGCAGCCACGGCCCGACGTACGCCTCCCGGACGGCCCGGGCCGAAGTCAGCCGGTTCAGCGCCAGGTTGGTGACGGTGCGCACCAGGTAGGCGCGCGGGTTCTCGACGCCGTCCCGGTCCACCGCGGCCCACTTGATCCAGGCGTCCTGCAGGACGTCCTCCGCGTCGGCGACGCTGCCCAGCAGCCGGTAGGCGGTGCCGAACAGCAGCCCGCGGTGCGCGGTGAACTCGTCGGTGGCGGCGGAGTCGATCATGGGAACCACGGTGCCACCGGGAACGCCCGCACGGCAAGGGGGGAAACGCCCCTGACGGTGCGTCAGAGCGGGGCGATCCGCTGGAGCAGCCCGGTGAGGGTGGCGCGCTCGTCGGGGGAGAGCGGTTCGAGGAGCTGCTCGGTGACCCGGCGGCTGTCCCGGTCGGCGGTGCGCAGCAGCTCGCGGCCCGCCTCGGTGAGCACCACCAGGCGGCTGCGCCGGTCGGCCGGGTCGGGGCGGCGCTCGGCGATACCCAGGCGCTGGAGGTCGTCGAGCAGGCTGACGATCGCGCTCGGGTCGTAGCCGAGGCGTTCGGCGAGCTCGCGCTGGCGGGCGCCCTCGACGGTGGCGAGGTAGCGCAGGACCGCGTGGTGGCGCAGGCGCAGGCCGTGCCGTTCCAGGGCGGCGTTGAACAGGCTGCCCGAACGGAGGCCGAGTCGGTACAGCAGGTAGCCGGCGTCGGCGTGCATGCCGTGCATCCAGGGGGCGTCGCTCATGGGGACCATCATGCCAGAACGAAGATGTTCGGAACAATCATTGACATCAACAATGATTGTTCCTAGCTTCAATGTCCATGAGCAACGAAATCTCCTCCGGCTCCTCCGCCGAACGCCACCCCCTCGACCTGACCGGCAAGGTCGCCGTCGTCACCGGCTCCGGCCGCGGCCTCGGCCTGGCCTACGCCGCCGCGCTGGCCGCCGCCGGCGCCGCCGTCGTGGTCAACGACCTGGACGCCGAGGTCGCCGAGGCCGCCGCCGCGACCCTCACCGCCGCGGGCGGCCGGGCCGTCGCGCAGGCCGCCGCCGTCGGCACCGCCGAGGCCGCGCAGACCCTGGTCGACCGGGCCGTCGACGCCTTCGGACGGCTCGACGTGATGGTCACCAACGCCGGCATCCTGCGCGACAAGGTGCTGTGGAAGATGACCGACCAGGACTTCGACGACGTCCTCACCACCCACCTGCGCGGCACCTTCACCTGCGCCCGGGCCGCCGCCGTCCGGATGCGCGAGCAGGGCGACGGCGGCCGGCTGGTCCTGGTCGGCTCCCCGGCCGGCCAGCGCGGCAACTTCGGCCAGACCAACTACGCCGCCGCCAAGGCCGGCGTCGCCGCCATGGTCCGCACCTGGTCGATGGAGCTCGGCCGGGCCGGCATCACCGTCAACGCGATCGTCCCGATCGCCGCCACCGCGATGACCGAGACCGTCCCCGCCTTCGCCCCGTACATCGAGGCGATGAAGCAGGGCGCCCCGCTGCCCGACTTCCTGCGCAAGGGCGAGGGCTTCGGCACCGCCGAGGACTGCGCCGCACTCGTCCCCTTCCTCGCCTCCGACGCCGCGGCCGGCGTCACCGGCCAGTGCATCGGCATCGGCGGCGACAAGCTCGCCCTCTGGTCGCACCCGCAGGAGGTCGCCACCGCCTACGCCGACGGCGGCTGGACCCCGGAGACGATCGCCGCCGCCTGGCCCGGCTCGGTCGGCCGCGCGCCGCAGTCCGTCGGCATCCCCGCCCCGGTCGTCCCCGGGGGCGCGAAGTGAACCCCGACGAGCTGACCGCGATCGACGTCCACACCCACGCCGAGGTCTCCGCACACGGACACGCCTCGCTGGACCAGGAGTTGAACGACGCCTCCAGCGGCTACTTCAAGGTCGACGGCGCGCACCGCAGGCCCACCCTGCCCGAGCTGGCCGCGTACTACCGCGAACGCCGGATGGCCGCCGTGGTCTTCACGGTCGACGCCGAGCACGCCACCGGCCGGCCGCCCGTCCCCAACGAGGAGGTCGCCGAGGCGGCCGCCGCCAACCCGGACGTGCTGATCCCGTTCGCCTCGATCGACCCGTTCCGCGGGAAGGCCGGCGTCCGGCAGGCCCGGCGGCTGGTCGAGGAGCACGGGGTCAGGGGCTTCAAGTTCCACCCCAGCATCCAGGGCTTCTTCCCGAACGACCGGCTCGCCTACCCCCTGTACGAGCTGATCGAGGAGACCGGCACCGTCGCGCTCTTCCACACCGGCCAGACCGGCATCGGCGCGGGCGTCCCCGGCGGGGGCGGCATCCGGCTCAAGTACTCCAACCCGCTGCACGTCGACGACGTCGCCGCCGACTTCCCGCACCTGAAGATCATCCTGGCCCATCCGTCCTTCCCCTGGCAGGACGAGGCGCTCGCCGTCGCCACCCACAAGCCCGGCGTGCACATCGACCTCTCCGGCTGGTCCCCCAAGTACTTCCCGCCGCAGCTCGTCCAGTACGCCAACACCCTGCTCAAGGACAAGGTGCTGTTCGGCTCCGACTACCCCGTCCTGAGTCCCGACCGCTGGCTCGCCGACTTCGCGAAGCTCCCGATCAAGGACGAGGTCCGGCCGAAGATCCTCAAGGAGAACGCCGCCCGCCTGCTCGGCCTGGCCCGACCCGAGACGCCCCGCGCCCCGCACACCGCGCCCCCGAAAGGCTGACGCACCCTCATGCGCAACCAGGGAATCGGCTCCTGGCCCGCCCGCCGCGCCCGGAAGACCCCGCACCGCACCGCCCTCGTCCACCACGGCCGCCGCCACAGCTACGCGGACCTGCACGAACGCTCGACCCGGCTGGCGCACGCGCTGCGCACCGCAGGCGTCCGGCGCGGCGACCGGATCGCCCACCTCGGCCCCAACCACCCCGCCTTCCTGGAGACGCTGTTCGCCGCCGGCCTGCTCGGCGCGCTGTTCGTCCCGCTGAACACCCGCCTGGCCCGCCCCGAGATCGCCCACCAGCTCGACGACTGCGGGGCGAAGGCGCTCGTCCACGCCCCGGCCTGCGCCCCGCTGGTGCCGCCCGGCGCGGTACCGGTGACGGTGGAGACCGGCGAGGCGTACGAGTCCTGGCTGGCCGGGGCCGACAGCACCCCGATCGACGAGCCGGTCGGCCTCGACGACACCTGCCTGATCATGTACACCTCGGGCACCACCGGCCGTCCCAAGGGCGCGCTGCTCACCCACGGCAACCTCACCTGGAACGCCTACAACGTGCTGGTCGACACCGACCTGCTCGCCGACGAGGTCGCCCTGGTCTCCGCCCCGCTGTTCCACACCGGCGGCCTCAACATGCTCACCCTGCCCGTCCTGCTCAAGGGCGGCAGCTGCCTGCTCACCGAGTCCTTCGACCCGGCCGCCGCGCTGGAACTGATCGCCCGGGAGCGGATCAGCTACATGTTCGGCGTCCCCACCATGTACGACCTGATGGCCCGCCAGGACGGCTGGGCCGACGCCGACCTGAGCAGCCTGCGGATCCTCAACTGCGGCGGCGCGCCCGTCCCGCGCCCGCTGATCGACACCTACCTGCGCCGGGGCCTCTCCTTCCAGCAGGGCTACGGCATGACCGAGGCCGGCCCCGGCGTGCTCTTCCTGGACGCCGAACACGCCGTCGCCAAGGCCGGCAGCGCGGGCGTCCCGCACTTCTTCACCGACGTGCGCCTGACCGCCCCGGACGGGCGGGAGGCGGGCCTCGGCGGGACCGGTGCCGGCGGGACCGGTGCCGGTGGGGTCGGTCTCGGCGAGGTCGGTGTCGGCGAGGTCGGCGAGATCCTGGTCAGCGGCCCCCACGTCGGCCCCGGCTACTGGGGCCTGCCCGAGGCCACCGCCGCCGCCTTCCGGGACGGCTGGTTCCGCAGCGGCGACGCCGCCCGCGCCGACGCCGACGGCTACCTCACCGTCGCCGACCGGATCAAGGACATGTACATCTCCGGCGGCGAGAACGTGTACCCCGCCGAGGTCGAGGACGCCCTGCTCGCCCTCCCCGGCGTCGCCGAGTGCGCCGTCTTCGGCGTCCCCGACCCCAAGTGGGGCGAGGTCGGCCGGGCCGTCGTCGTCCCCGAACCCGGCGCCGCCCTCGACCCCGCCGCCCTGCTGGCCGCGCTGGCCGGCGTCCTCGCCAAGTACAAGCTCCCCCGCACGGTGCTGCTCGCGGACGAACTCCCGCGCACCGCCAGCGGAAAGATCCTCAAGCACCGGCTCCGTGCCCAGCACGGCGCCTGACCCCGACCCGACCCGACCCGACCCCGACCTGACCCCGCGAAAGGCACCACCATGACCCGCACCGTCAACGGACTCGACGCCCTCAAGGCCCTGGCCGGCACCGACCTCGGCGCCAGCGGCTGGCTCGACGTCACCCAGCAGCGCATCGACACCTTCGCCGACGCCACCGACGACCACCAATGGATCCACACCGACCCCGAGCGCGCCGCCGCCGGCCCGTTCGGCGCACCCATCGCGCACGGCTACCTGACGCTCTCGCTGTTCATTCCGCTGTTCACCGAACTGCTGGAGGTCGAGGGCGTCAGCACCAAGGTCAACTACGGCCTCAACAAGGTCCGCTTCCCCGCCCCGGTCAAGGCCGGCTCCCGGATCCGCCTGGTGGCCCGCCTCGCCGAGGTCGAGGACGTCCCCGGCGGCCTGCAGATCACCGTCGACGGCACCATCGAGGTCGAGGGCGGCGCCAAGCCCGCGGCCGTGCTGCAGAGCGTCTCGCGGTTCTACGCCTGACGGATCGTCAACTTCCGTGCCTCGGCCCAGGTTTCCCCTCTCCAGGGGTGGCCGGGGCCGACGTGCCGGAGGCGTGTTCAGGGGCGGGCGAGGAAGAGCTGCGCCGCCATCGGGGCGGTCACCGGGTCCGGGCCCAGCCGGGAGGTCAGCTCCGCCGTCACCAGGGCGTGCAGGGTCGGGGCGTCCGGGTCCGCGCCGCGGGCCTCGACGGCGGCGCGCAGCGGCGTCCCGGTGAGGAAGCCGGTGGCCAGGTCGGCGGCGGTGGCGGCGGTGCCGTCCAGCACCAACTCCCGCTCCCACTCCAGGTGCAGGCCGCCGGCTGCGAGATCGGCGGCGACCCGGACCGGGTCGTGGTAGCCGTGCGGCAGGGTGCGCAGGAAGTCCGGCGGATCGGCCGGGAACGCGCGGTCGGTGGCCGCCTGCAGCGCGACGTCGAAACCGTGCGCGCCGATCGGCCCCCAGGTGCTGAACAGGAACCGCCCCTCCGGCGCCAGCACCCGCCGCACCTCGGCGAACGCGCCCGGCCGGTCCGGGAAGAACATCGCCCCGAACTGGCAGACCACCAGGTCGAACCCGCCCTCGCCGCCGTCCGGGAAGGGCAGCCGCTGCGCGTCGGCCCGCCGCCAGGACGCACCCGGCACCCGGGCCGCGCCGAACTCCGCCATCGCCGCGTTCAGGTCCGTCGCCACCAGCTCCGCGCCCGGCAGTGCCGCCACCAGCTCGGACGTCAACGCACCCGTCCCGGCGGCCAGTTCGAGCACCCGGCGGGGCGCGAGCGCGGCGGCCCGGGCCGCCAGATCCACCGCGAACGGGCGGAACAGCACCGGCACCAGGTACCGCTCGTACGCCTCCGGCATCGCCGGCGACCAGCGCCGCTCGGCCGGGACGTCGGCAGGGTCGGGGGATTCGGGGGAGTCGGGGTCGGTCACCCCGCCGACGCTACCCCCGGCGGGGCGGCGCCGGGCTCTTCGACACGGGGCGCCGGGCGGTCCGGTGGCGCGGCCCGCCGGCCCGGTCAGACGAAGGTGGCGGCGTCGATCACGAAGCGGTGGCGGACGTCGGCGGCCAGGACGCGTTCGTAGGCCGTGTTGATGGAGGCGGCCGGGATCAGCTCGATGTCGGCGGTGATGCCGTGGGCGGCGCAGAACTCCAGCATCTCCCGGGTCTCGGCGACGCCGCCGATCATCGAGCCGGTCAGGACGCGGCGGCCGCTGCCCAGCCGGTGGCCGTCGACGAGCAGCGGGCCGGGGGCGGCGCCGACGTTGGCGAGGACGCCGTCGAGGGTGAGCAGGCCGAGGTGCGCGTTGATGTCCAGGTCGGCGCTGACGGTGTTGAGCAGCAGGTCGAAGCGGCCGGCCAGGGTGCTGAAGGTGGCCGGGTCGGCGGTGGCGGAGAAGTGGTCCGCGCCCAGCCGGCGGGCGTCCTCCTCCTTCTTCGGCGACCGGGAGAGCGCGGTGACCTCCGCCCCCAGTGCGTGCGCGATCTTCACCGCCAGGTGTCCGAGGCCGCCGAGGCCGACCACCGCGACCCGGCGGCCCGGGCCCGCGCCCCAGCGCCGCAGCGGGGCGTAGGTGGTGATGCCCGCGCACAGCAGGGGCGCGGCGGCGGCCGGGTCGAGCCCGGCCGGGACGGACAGCACGAAGCCCGCGTCCACCACCAGGTGGGTTGCGTAACCGCCCTGGGTGGTGGAGCCGTCCACATCGGTGGAGCCGTACGTGAACACCGGCCCGGCCGTGCAGTACTGCTGGTCGCCACCCGCACAAGGGGCGCACTGCCCACAGGAGTTGACCAGGCAGCCGACCCCGACCCGGTCGCCGACCCGGTGCGCCGTCACCCGCGCGCCGACCTCGGCGACCGTCCCGACGATCTCGTGCCCGGGCACGAGCGGGTACGGCCGGGGTCCCCACTCGCCGCGCACGGTGTGCAGGTCGGAGTGGCAGATGCCGCTGTACTCGACCGCGACCAGCACATCGGTGGGGCCGACGGGACGGCGCTCCACCGTGGTCGGGACGAGCGGCAGTCCTTCGGCGGGAGCGGCGTAGGCGTTCACGCGCATGCGCGGGTGTCCTCGTTCCGGGCGGGGACGGTTGCGGGGGCGGCCCGCAGCGTACTCCTCCCGGACCGGCCCTGCAGCAGAAGGGAACTGACGGCCCGTCGAAAAGCGGGGGCGGAGACGGAAACGCCGGAACGCCGCCCCCCCGAACCAGGGAACGGCGCTCCGGCGTCGGCGGGGAGGTCAGCCCGCCTGCGGGGCCTGCGGCTGCTGGTCCGCCGGAGCGGCGGGGGCGGCACCGTACGGCTGCACCTGGGGCTGGGCGGCCTGGCCCGGGTACGGCTGCTGCTGCGGGGCCTGGCCCGGGTAGGGCTGCTGGGCCGGGGCCTGGAACGCCGGGGCCGGCGGGTAGGCCGGCGTAGTCGTGGCCTTGCTGCGGTTCGCCAGGGAGCGGAAGAAGTTGACGATCATGATGACCGGCAGGATGAACGCCTTGAAGAAGATGATGTAGCTTCCGCCCTCGAAGATGAACCCGAGGTAGATCGCGTACCCGGCGAAGCCGACGCCCGCGATCGCGTTGAAGGCCCGCCAGCCGCCACTGAGCCCGGAGTTGTTCATGGCTCCGATGCCGACCATGGCGATGCCGCTGATCAGGAGCAGGACGACGTACCAGGAGAAAAGCGGATCGGCACTGAAGTCAATGTTCACAGAAATCCCAAACTGGACATAAGGTATGCATAAATAGCCGGGCGGCTGACGTACCGTATCGGACTCCAAGGCGGTTGTCGCCTTCTATTCCGCATCGCTTCCGGAGCGGCGAAACGGGGTCGGGGAATAACGGATCGAATGATCCGAAGCCGATCCAAAGCCAGCCCAAACGGGCCATTCGGGAAAACGTGCCGACCGGGCGTCAGGCGTCCGTCGGGGGCCAGGGGCCGAGGGCCGGGGCGCAGTGGTAGCAGTGGGCCAGGCCGTCGCGGTGGTGGTACCACTCGTGGCGGCCGCAGTCCTCCGAGCCCTTGGCGGCGAGGCCCAGGTCGAGGAGGAGGTGGGGGAGGCGGCGGCGCAGGGCGGTGCGGCGGCGGTAGCGGGGTTCCGGGTAGTCCAGGGCGTGGAGGGTGTCGAGGGCGGCGGCGAGCCGGGCCAGGTACTGGGCGGGGGAGTCGGCCGGTTCCGGGGCCAGGCCGCGGACCCAGCGTTCGAAGAAGCGCTCCACCTGCGCGCGCAGGCCGGCCAGGTCCGGGGCGCCCGCGACCCGGAGATGCAGCGCGCCGTCCTGCTCCGTGACGGCGAGCGGGCGGGCCGCGCCGTCGCACGCGAAGACCTCCGCGTCCGCGAACCCCGACTCGATCTCGGCGTGCAGCTCCGCGAGTCCGGTGTACAGCGCCAGCCAGCCCCCCTCGTCGACCAGGACGAAGGGCGGCACGGGTGCGGGGTGTACGGACTGTTCGGGCATCGGGCAAGGATCGCACGCCGGGGGCGGCGGACGCGCAGGTCAGGCGCGGGAGACCCGCAGGGCCCAGGCGATCAGCGGGGCCTGGAGCGGGAGCCGGGCCAGCGCGGCGGCGCGCAGCGGGGCCGGGCGGTGGCGCCAGTCGTAGGCCATCTTCACGTTGGCGGGGAAGACGGCCGCGAACAGGCCGGCGGCCGCGAGCGCACCGTGGCGGCGGGTCCGCGGGAGCAGGACGGCGGCGCCGACCGCGAGTTCGGCGACCCCGCTCGCCCGGGTCCACGTCCGGGGCGCACCGGGCAGGCTGCGCGGCACGATCGCGTCGAACGGCCCCGGCGCGACGAAGTGCGCGACCCCCGCGCCCAGCAGCAGCCCACCCAGCAGTCGGGCGGAACGTTCGGCGGTCATCGGCTCCCCCGGCGGGCTCGGCGGCACGGCATGTTACCGAACAGTAGCGTAGGGGAGGCCCGCAGGGAAGGACCACGCCCCGGCCCGCGATGACGCTCCCGCGGGCCGGCGGCAGGGGGGCGGCGGCAGGGCTCAGCCGGCGGGGCCGCAGCGTTCGGTGTCGATCTCCGGCAGGGTGGCTTCGGCGTAGCGGGAGCCGTGCACGGTCCCGGCGTTCAGGACACGGCCGGCGGCGGCCAGGACCTCGGCGGGGACCTCCGGGTCGAGGGCGGAGAGGTTCTCGCGCAGGTGGTCGACCGAGCGGGTGCCGGGGACGGCGAGGACGTGCTCGCCGCGGGAGAGCACCCAGGCCAGCGCCAGTTGGGCCACCGTCAGGCCCGCGTCGGCGGCCAGCGCGGCGAGCTGCCCGTGCAGCGCCAGGTTCGCCGGGTAGTGGGCGTCGGTGAAGCGCGGCATGGCGTGCCGGATGTCACCGGGCGGCAGGTCGGCCGGCCGCGGCGGGGCGCCGGTCAGGAAGCCGCGCCCGAGGGGGCTGAACGCGACCAGGGCGACGCCCAGTTCGCGGGTGGCCGCCAGGGTGCCGCGCTCCGGGTTGCGGGTCCACAGGCTGTACTCGTTCTGCAGCGCCGCGACCGGGTGCACCGCGTGCGCCCGGCGCAGGGTGGCCGCCGACACCTCGGACAGCCCGATCGCGCGGACCTTGCCCGCCGCGACCAGCTCGGCCAGCGCGCCGACGCTCTCCTCGACCGGGACGGCCGGGTCGAGGCGGTGCAGGTAGTACAGGTCGATGACGTCGGTGCGCAGCCGGGCCAGCGACTCCTCGGCGGTGCGCCGGATCGTCTCCGGGCGGCCGTCGATGACGCGCCGTCCGTCCACCCCGGTCATGCCGCACTTGGAGGCCAGCACGAGCTGCTCGCGGTGCGGGCCCAGGACCCGGCCGACCAGCTCCTCGTTGGCGCCGAAGCCGTACAGCGCGGCCGTGTCGAACAGGGTGACGCCCGCGTCCAGGGCGGCGAGCAGCAGCTTCGCGCCGTCCTCGGGGGAGGGCGCGGTGCCGTAGGCGTGGCTCAGGTTCATGCAGCCGAGGCCGACGGCCGGGACCTCGAACGGTCCGATGCGACGACGGCCGTTCGGGCGGCCGTTCAGGAGGCCGCTCATGCGCCCACCGGCTCGGCGAGCTGCCGTTCCAGGTCGGCCAGGGTGCGGTAGCAGGGCAGCACCTGGGCGAGCGAGGCGTTGGGCTCGCGGCCCTCGCGGATCGCCGCCACGAACTCGCGGTCCTGCAGCTCGATGCCGTCCAGCGAGACGTCGACGCCGCTGACGTCGATCGGTTCCTCTTCTCCGGTCATCAGGTCATCGTAACGAGCCAGGTAGGTGCCGGTGTCGCCGATGTAGCGGAAGAAGGTGCCGAGCGGGCCGTTGTTGTTGAAGGAGAGCGAGAGGGTGCAGATCGCCCCGGTCGCGGCCCGCAACTGGATCGACATGTCCATCGCGATGCCCAGCTCCGGGTGGATCGGGCCCTGGATCGCGTGGGCCCGCACGATCGGCGCGCCGGTCTGGTACGCGAACAGGTCGACAGTGTGCGCGGCGTGGTGCCACAGCAGGTGGTCGGTCCAACTGCGCCGCTGGCCCAGCGCGTTGAGATTGGAGCGGCGGAAGAAGTAGGTCTGCACGTCGAGCTGCTGGAGCGCGAACTCCCCGGCCCGGACCCGCCGGTGCACCCACTGGTGGCTGGGGTTGAAGCGCCGGGTGTGCCCGGCCATGGCGACCAGGCCGGTCCGCTCGGCGTCCGCGACGCACGCCTCGGCGTCCGGCAGCGAGGCCGCGACCGGGATCTCCACCTGCACGTGCTTGCCCGCGGCCAGGCAGGCCCGGGTCTGCGCGGCGTGCAGCGGCGTCGGCGTCGCCAGGATCACCGCGTCCACGTCGTCCATCGCCAGCACCTCGTCCAGGTCGGCGGCGGCCCGCGCGACCTGCTGCTCGGTGGCGAACCGGCGCGAACTCTCCAGCGAGGAGGAGACCACGGCGGCCAGCTCCACGCCCTCGATCCGGCGCAGCGCGGCGGCGTGCTTGGCGCCGAACGCGCCGCCGCCCGCCAGGGCGATCCGCAGGGGCTGCTGCTTCGTCATGTCAGTTCTCCTCGGCCGGGCGACGGTTGTGGTTGTTGTTCAGGATCAGGTGGCCGACGGCCGTGTTGGACGCCGGGACGTGGTAGAAGCGGTGCTCGACGTCCACGCTGCCGTCGTCGTCGACGTCGCTCAGCGCGCCGCGCGCGATCAGCCACATCACCAGCTCGATGCCCTCCGAGCCGGCCTCCTCGACGTACTCCAGGTGCGGCACCCGGGCCAGGCCGGCCGGGTCGGTGACCAGCCGGTCCAGGAAGGCGCCGTCCCACTCCCGGTTGATCAACCCGGCGCGCGGGCCCTGGAGTTGGTGGCTCATCCCGCCGGTGCCCCAGACCTGCACGTCCAGCGGCCGCGGGTAGGACTCGATCGCCCGGCGCAGCGCCCGCCCCAGCTCGAAGCAGCGCGCGCCCGAGGGCACCGGGTACTGCACCACGTTGACGTGCAGCGGGATCACCTTGCACGGCCAGCGCTCCACCTCGCCGAACAGCAGCGACAGCGGCACCGTCAGGCCGTGGTCGACCGGCATCTCGTTGGCCAGGGTGAGGTCGAAGTCCTCCCGGATCAGGCAGTGCGCCAGGTGCGCGGCGAACTCCGGGTCGCCCTCGACGCCGGGGACGGGGCGCGGCCCGTAGCCCTCGTCGGCGACCGGGTAGGCGGCGCCGGTGCCGAGCACGAAGGTCGGCACCAGCGACTGGTCGAAGGCGCTGGCGTGGTCGTTGTAGACCAGGATCACCACGTCGGGGGTGTGCGCGGCGACCCACCGGCGGGAGTGCTCGTACCCGGCGAACACCGGTCGCCAGTACGGCTCTTCGGTCTTCCCGTGGTCCAGCGCGGCGCCGATCGCCGGGACGTGCGAGGTGAACACGGCGGCCGAGACGCCCGCGTGCTCGGCGGGCGGCGCCTGGTCGGCGTGCGCGGCCTCCAGCACGGCGTGGTCGATCCGGTTGCCGGGCGCGGCGGCCGAGCGGCCCCCGGCGACCATCATGTCCCGGTACTCCTGCTCGGTCATGCCGGTCATCGAGCCCGCCATCCGCTGGAACGAGAACCCCAGCGTGGCACCCCACTTGGCGAGGAAGTAGATGTTCCCGCCCTCGTGCATCGCCGCGTTCAGGTCGCGGTCCAGCAGCGCCCGCTTCTGCTCCTCGCGCAGCGGCCAGGCGTCCAGGTAGGCCCGCTCGTCGGCCAGGTACGCGGCCCGGTTCTCCGCCGTCATCAGCGACATGCAGAACTGGTTGAGGTGGTAGCCGCGGGCCGACTGCTCGGCGTCGAAGATCGTGGTGCCGGGGACGAGCCGGTACGTGCGGTCGATCGTCACGGCGTCAACTCCCTTCCGGGGCGGGCCAGTAGAGGCGGTTCGGGTTGTCGACCAGCAGCCGCCGGCGCAGCTCGGCGGTCGGTGCGACGTGCGGCAGGAAGTCGACCAGCAGGCCGTCGTCCGGCATGTGGTCCTTCAGGTTGGGGTGCGGCCAGTCGGTGCCCCAGAGCACCCGGTCCGGGAACTCCTCGACCACCCGGCGGGCGAACGGCACCACGTCCCGGTAGGCGGCGCGCTCGCCGTCCAGCGCGGCCGGGCCGGTCAGCGACAGCCGCTCCGGGCAGCTGACCTTGCACCAGATGTCCTCCCGGGCCCGCAGGAAGTCCAGGAACGCGCCGAACTCCGGCCCGTCCACGTCCTTCGACACGTCCGGGCGGCCCAGGTGGTCGATCACCAGCGGCACCGGGACGGAGAGGAAGAACTCGCGCAGCTCGGCGAGGTCGGCGGCCTCGAAGTACAGCACCACGTGCCAGCCCAGCGGGGCGATCCGCGCCACCACGTCCCGCAGGTCCTCGGGCGGCGTCACGTCGACCAGGCGGCGGACGAAGTTGAACCGCACCCCGCGCACCCCCGCCTCGTGCAGCTCCCGCAGCTCGGCGTCGCCCACGCCCGGGCGGACGGTCGCCACGCCCCGGGCCCGGCCGCCGGAGCGGCGCAGCGCGTCCACCAGGGCCCGGTTGTCGGCGCCGTGGCAGGTCGCCTGGACGATCACGTTGCGGTCGAAGCCCAGGTGGTCGCGGAGCGCGAACAGCTGCTCGGCGGAGGCGTCGCACGGCGTGTACTTGCGCTCCGGCGCGTACGGGAACGCGGCGGCCGGGCCGAACACGTGGCAGTGCGCGTCCACCGCGCCCGCGGGGAGCGCCAGTTCGGGGCGGCCGGGGGAGGGGTGCCAGTCCAGCCAGCCCGGGGTCTTCTGCTGTTCCATCGCGGTCAGTCCTCGTAGCGCAGGCCGAGCGCGGCCAGCGGGCCGCGCATCTCGTACATGTCCAGGCCGAGTTCGCCCGCGCGCAGCCGCTCGCGCTTGCCCGCCTCGTTCGCCTCGCGCCGCGCCGACGCCCCGGCCACCTCGGCGGCCCGCTCGCGCGGCACCACCACCACGCCGTCCGCGTCCGCGAGCACCACGTCGCCCGGCCGGACCAGCGCGTTCGCGCACACCACGGGCACGTTGACCGACCCCAGGGTCGCCTTCACCGTGCCACGGGCGTTGACGGCCCGGGAGAACACCGGGAAGTCCATCGCCGCCAGCTCCGCGACGTCGCGCACCCCGCCGTCGATCACCAGCCCCGCGCAGCCCCGGGCCCGCAGCGAGGTGGCCAGCAGCTCGCCGAAGAACCCGTCCTCGCTCTCCGTCGTGCACGCCGCCACCACCACGTCGCCCGGCCGGACCTGCTCCGCCGCGACGTGCAGCATCCAGTTGTCGCCCGGCTGCAGCAGCACCGTCACCGCCGTCCCGCACAGCCGGGCCCCCGGGTACACCGGCCGCAGGTACGGCCGGGTCAGCCCGGTGCGGCCCATCGCCTCGTGGACGGTGGCCGTGCCGAACGCCGCGAGCGCGGCGACCGCGGACTCCTCGGCCCGCTCGATCTTCGTGTGGACGACACCGAGTTCGGTGTGCATGGATCTGCTCCTGGGGTGCGGGGACGGGGGTGGTTCGGGTTCAGCGGGCGGTGGCGAGGCGGGCGGCCAGGCGGGGGTGGACGCGCAGGGCGTTGCCCGCGTACACGGCCGCGCGCTGCTCGACGGAGAAGTGGGGCGTGGCGTCGACGTAGCGGCGGGTGTCGTCGAAGTGGTGGCCCGTGTGCGGGTCCACGCCCCGGACGGCGCCGATCATCTCGCTGGCGAACAGCACGCCCTCGGCGGGCACCACCTGCGCCAGCAGGTCGATCCCCGGCCGGTGGTACACGCAGGTGTCGAAGAAGACGTTCCGGCCGACCAGCTCCGCCGGCTCCGGCCGCCCCAGCGCCTGCGCGAGCCCGCGGAAGCGCCCCCAGTGGTACGGCACCGCGCCGCCGCCGTGCGGGACCACCAGCCGCAGCGTCGGGAAGTCCGCGAACAGGTCGCCCTGGAGCAACTGCATGAACGCGGTGGTGTCGGCGTTCAGGTAGTGCGCGCCGGTGGTGTGGAACGCCGGGTTGCAGGACGTCGACACGTGCACCATCGCCGGGACGTCGTACTCCACCAGCGCCTCGTACAGCGGGTACCAGCTGCGGTCCGTCAGCGGCGGAGCCGTCCAACTCCCGCCCGAGGGGTCGGGGTTGAGGTTCACCGAGACGGCGCCCAGCTCCTCCACGGCCCGCCGCAGCTCCGGCAGGCAGCTCGCCGGATCGACCCCCGGCGACTGCGGCAGCATCGCGCCCATCGCGAAGCGCGCCGGGAAGAGCGTGCTGACCCGGTGCACCAGGTCGTTGCAGATCCGGGCCCAGACGGAGGAGACCGCGAAGTCGCCGACGTGGTGGGCCATGAAGCTGGCGCGCGGCGAGAAGATCGTCAGGTCGGTGCCGCGCTCGTCCATCAACCGCAACTGGTTCGCCTCCACCGCCGCCCGCAACTCCTCGTCGGAGATCACCAGTTCGGCCGGGTCCGGCGCCCCGAGGGAGGAGCCGGCCGCGGCGACCTGCCGCGAGCGCCAGGCGGCGAGCTGCGGGGGAGCGGTGGTGAAGTGGCCGTGACAGTCGATGATCATGGGGTGCTGGTCTCCTGGGGGATCGTCGGGGTCGAGGCCCCGCGCTGCGCGCGGCCCACGAGGCGCCGGAGGCCCGGGAACCGCGCTGCGCGCGGCGCGGGAGGACGGGGGAGGTTCGCGCTGCGCGCGACCGGGGCGACGGGGCGGGGCTGTCGGCGAACTGCTTGAGCAACTCGCGGACGGAGGCGTTCTGTTCGCGCTGCGTGCGGGCCGAGGGGGCGGGGGAGGTTCGCGCTGCGCGCGGCCGGGGTGGTGGGTGAGGGGTGGTCGGTGAAGTGCTGAAGCAACTCGTGGGCGGGAGCGGATCCGTTCGCGCTGCGCGCGGCACGGGAGGACGGGGGGAGGTTCGCGCTGCGCGCGGTCGGGGCGGTGGGGGTCGCGGGGAAGTGCTCGGGCGACTCGTGGGCGAGGGAGGTCGGTTCGCGCTGCGCGGCTGCAGGCGGGGTCAGGGGGTGGGCCAGCCGGTGTACTGCTCGGCGAGGTAGGTGCGGCCGGCGCGGGTGTTGACCAGGGAGTCGAGTTCGCCGAGTTGGCGGTGGCGGTCGAAGGGGGTGGCGTCCGGGGCGGTGTGCAGGAGGCGGGTCAGCCAGGAGGAGAAGTGCTGGGCGCGCCAGACCCGGCGCAGGGCCAGGGGCTGGTAGTCGGCGAGGGCGGCGTCGCCCTCGGGGCCGAGGGCGCGGAGCAGGACGGGGGCGAGGACCTTGACGTCGTGCAGGGCGAGGTTGAGGCCGCGGGCGCCGGTCGGGGGGACGGTGTGGGCGGCGTCGCCGGCCAGCAGGAGGGAGCCCCAGCGCATCGGCTCCTGGACGAAGGAGCGGAACCGCAGCACCGCCCGCTCCAGGATCGGGCCCTCGGTGAGGCGGAAGCCGTCCTCCCCGGCGACCCGAGCCTGCAGGGTCTCCCAGATCCGTTCGTCCGACCAGTCCTCGGTCCGCTCGTGCGGGTCGCACTGGAAGTACATCCGCTGCACGTCGGCGGTTCGTTGGCTGATCAGCGCGAAGCCGTGCGCGGAGTGCGCGTACACCAACTCGGGTGCGCTGGCCGGGGCCTGGGCCATCACCCCGAACCAGGCGAACGGGTACTCGGTGCCATAGCGGGTGCGCAGCCGCTCCGGGACCAGGCCCCGGCAGGTGCTGCGCGAGCCGTCCGCGCCGACCACGTAGCGGGCCCGGAGCTCGTGCCGGGTCCCGTCCGCGGCGGTGTACCGGACCCGGGGCGCGGCGGTGTCGACGTCCAGCACCTCGGTGTCGCGGACGCCGAAGTGCACCGTCCCGCCGTCCCGTTCGCGGGCGTTCGCCAGGTCGACGAAGACCTCGGTCTGCGGGTACAGCCACACCGAGGCGCCGACCAGCGCCCGGAAGTCGATCCGGTGCGGGCGGCCGCCGAAGCGCAGTTCGGTGCCCTCGTGCTCGTGGCCCTCGCGCAGGACGCGGTCGCCCACCCCGGTCTCCACCAGGTCCCGGACCGCGCCGGCCTCCAGGATGCCGGCCCGGTGGGTGGTCTCGATCTCCGCCCGGGTGCGCAGGTCCAGCGCCACCGCCTCGACCCCGGCCCGGCCCAGCAGGTGGGCCAGCATCAGCCCGGCCGGTCCCGCGCCGACCACCGCGACGGGCACCTCGGTGACGGTATCGACAACGGATTCGGGCATGACGGCTCCAGGGCACGGCGGGGGAGGGTTTCCGCACCCGGGGCGGCAGGCCGACCGGGCACGCCCCGAACGTTGACAGCCCGCCGCACCCGCCGTCCGCACCCTTTCCGCCTGGCGGAAAGCCGCCGTCGGCGGGGACGCCCGTGCCGCAGACTCCGGACTACAGCGCCGTCCGGGCCCGCCGCCCCAGTTCCTCGGAGATCCCGTGCACCGCCCGCAGCAGCGGCTCCCGCAGCCCCCGCGCCCGCTCCGCGCCGCGCGCCGCCACCACGATGCCGAGCGCCGCGCCCACCGGCCCGGTCCGCCCGATCCGGACCGGCGCGGCCACCGCGACCGTGCTGTCGGAGAGCTGACGGTCGCTCACGAAGACCTGCTCGCGCCGGATCAGGTCCAGCTGCGCCCGCAGCACCCGCGGGTCGGTGACGGTGTGCCCGGTCCAGGCGCGCAGCGGCTCCGCCAGCACCTCCTCCTGGAACTCGCGCGGCGCGTACGCCAGCAGCACCCGGCCCATCCCGGTCGAGGCGACCGGGAACCGGGTGCCCACCATGGTCAGCAGCTCCACCGAGCGGTGCCCGGCGATCCGCTCCACGAAGACCAGCTCGGTGCCCTCGCGGACCGCCAGCTGGATGTTCTCGTGGGTGGCCTCGTACAGGTCCTGCATGAACGGCAGCGCCGCGTCCCGCAGGATCTGGGTGCGCGGGCAGCCCGAGGCGATCTCCCACAGCCGCAGCCCGACGTGCCAGGCCCCGTCCTCGGCCCGCTCCAGCGCGCCCCAGGCGGCGAGTTCGGCCACCACCCGGTGCGCGGTGCTGACCGCCAGGCCGGCGCACCGGGCGATCTCCGACAGCGTCCGGGACGGGTGCTCGCGGTCGAACGCCGCCAGCACCCGCAGCACCTTCCCGGCGGCCGAGACCCGCTCCGCACCGGTGCCCACCGCGTCCGTTCCGCCCGCTCCGTCCATCCCGCCAGTCTCGCAGACCACCCCTGACCAGTACCGGAGGAGTTCCCGATGGCCCTGCTCGCCCTCACCTCGATGGCCGTCCGACCCGCCCTGGACGCGCTCGCCCCGCTGCTGGGCCGGCGCGGCGCGCCCGTCCGGATCGAGGCCGGCGGCGGTGTCGAGGTGGCCCGCCGGATCCGGGCGGGGGCCCGGGCCGACCTCGCGGTGCTCGCCGCCGACGCGCTGGCCGCGCTGCACGCCGAAGGGCTGGCGGAGCGGCCCCGGGTGCTCTGGGAGTCGCAGACGGTCGCCGCCGTCGCCGCCGACGCGCCGCCGGTCGCCCTCGCCGACACCGCCGACCTGCGGGCCCTGCTGCGCACCGCCGACGGCGTCGCCCACTCCACCGGCCCGAGCGGCACCGCCCTGCGCGCCCTGGTCGAACGGCTCGGCCTGGCGGACGGGATCCGCCTGGTGCAGGCCCCGCCCGGCGTCCCGGCCGGCCACCTGCTCCGGGACGGCACCGCCACGGTGGCCTTCCAGCAGCACAGCGAACTCGCCACCCTCCCGGACGTCCGCGTCCTCGGCCCGCTCCCCGGCGACACCGCCATCACCTCCCGCTTCGCCGCCGCCGTCCTCACCACCGCCCCCGCCCCCGGCCCGGCCCGCACCCTGCTCGCCCTCCTCGCCTCCCCGGAGGCCGGTACCGTCGCCGCGCGGCGCGGCATGCACCCGTGCGAGGACGGGCGGAGCTGACGTCCCGTCGGGCCGGTCGGCGTCACCCGGAGTGACGAACACCCCTGTGCCGCACGAAAGTTCGATTATTGCCAGTACTGGAAGGAAACTTTACTTTCTACTACTCTCACTCCCGGCGGCTCGGCGCGGCGCCCGCACCGGATGGGGCGTGACGCGCTCAGTGAGAGCTCTGACCCGGCCGCCGCGGTGGTGTGCGGTCACCGCTCCTCCGGTGCGGCCGCTTCACGGCGTGCGCCGGCGTCCAGCTCTCTCCGTTCCAGGTCAGGGAGTTCAGATGCACCAGGGAATGACGGCCCGACGAGCCCGGATCGGCGTGTACGCCGCCGTGCTCGCGCTACTCGGAGGACTGCTGCTCGGCTGGTCCCAGCGCGCGGGAGCCGCGGCCGACCCGCTGCTCTCCAAGGGCAAGGCCGCCACGGCCTCCTCCACCGAGAGCTCCTCGTACGCCGCCGGGAAGGCGTTCGACGGCAGCACCAGCACCCGGTGGGCCAGCGCCGAGGGCAAGGACCCGCAGTGGCTGCAGGTCGACCTCGGGGCCAGTGCCAACGTCTCGCGGATCAAGCTCAGTTGGGAGGCCGCCTACGCCAAGGGCTACCGGCTGGAGGTCTCCGCCGACGCGGTCGCCTGGACCGCCGTCGCCACCGAGAAGGCCGGCAACGGCGGCACCGACGAGTTCACCGGCCTGACCGGCAAGGGCCGCTACGTCCGGATGTACGGCACCGCCCGCGGCACCTCGTACGGCTACTCGCTGTACGAGATGGAGGTCTACGGCACCCCCGACGGCGGCACCACCCCGAGCCCGTCGCCCAGCGGCAGCACCCCGCCGCCCACCGGCGCGTTCACCGTCGTCGCGGCCGGCGACATCGCCGCCCAGTGCACCGCCGCCGACAGCGGCTGCGCCCACCCGAAGACCGCCAAGCTCGCCCAGCAGATCAACCCGGCGTTCTACATCACCATGGGCGACAACCAGTACGACGACGCCCGCCTTTCGGACTTCAAGAACTACTACGACAAGACCTGGGGCGCCTTCAAGGCGAAGACCCACCCGATCCCCGGCAACCACGAGACCTACGACCCGGCCGGCTCGCTGTCCGGCTACAAGTCGTACTTCGGCTCGATCGCCTACCCGCAGGGCAAGAGCTACTACAGCTACGACCAGGGCAACTGGCACTTCCTCGCCCTGGACTCCAACTCCTTCGACCAGAGCGCCCAGATCGACTGGCTGAAGGCCGACCTCGCCGCCAACAGCAAGAAGTGCATCGCCGCCTACTGGCACCACCCGCTCTACTCCTCCGGCGGCCACGGCAACGACCCGGTCTCCAAGCCGGTCTGGAAGATCCTCTACGCCGCCAAGGCCGACCTGGTCCTGAACGGCCACGACCACCACTACGAGCGCTTCGCCCCGCAGGACCCGGACGGCAAGGCCACCGCCGACGGCCTGGTCGAGATCGTCGGCGGCATGGGCGGCGCCGAGCCCTACCCGATCGAGCAGGTCCAGCCCAACAGCCAGAAGCGGATCAGCGGCGACTACGGCGTCCTGAAGCTCGACTTCACCGACAACGGCTACAGCTGGACCTACGTCGGCACCGACGGCCAGGTCAAGGACACCAGCCCGAACTACACCTGCCACTGATGATGTACCTGGCCACCACCGGCCGCCGCACGGACGCGCCGTCCCGCCCCGCCACCGGGGCGGGGCGGCGGGTCCCCGGCACCGTCCTCGCGCTCGGGGCGGTCAGCCTGGTCACCGACGTCTCCTCCGAGATGGTCACCGCCGTGCTGCCGCTCTACCTGGTGCTGGGCCTCGGCCTGTCGCCCCTCCAATTCGGCTTCCTCGACGGCATGTTCAACGGCGCCACCGCCCTGGTGCGGCTGCTCGGCGGGCGGCTCGCCGACCGCGGCGGCGGCCGGCACAAGCACGTCGCCGGCGCCGGCTACCTGCTCTCCGCGCTCTCCCGGCTCGGCCTGCTGCTGGCCGGCGGCGCCGCCACCGGCATCGCCGCCGCGCTCGCCGCCGACC
Organism: Kitasatospora sp. NPDC088134; assembly: GCF_044741705.1. Taxonomy (NCBI): domain Bacteria; kingdom Bacillati; phylum Actinomycetota; class Actinomycetes; order Kitasatosporales; family Streptomycetaceae; genus Kitasatospora; species Kitasatospora sp. NPDC088134. The sequence continues at coordinate 45,712 of NZ_JBIUTD010000033.1, forward strand.
GCCTCGGCAAGGGCGTCCGCACCGCCCCCCCGGGACGCGATGATCTCGCTCAGCACACCCCCCGAGCACCTCGGCCGGGCCTTCGGCGTGCACCGCGCCATGGACACCACCGGCGCCCTGCTCGGCCCGCTGGTCGCCTTCGCCGTGCTCTGGGCCACCGCCGACGCCTACGACGCCGTCTTCGTGGTCTCCTTCGCCACCGGCCTGCTCGGCGTGCTGGTGCTGGCGCTGTTCGTCCGCGACGGCGCCCACGACCCGGCCGCGCCCGCCCGGACCACCCCTGCACGGCCCGCCGACCGGCCGACGGTCCGTCAGCTGCTCGCCGACCCCGCGCTGCGCCGGATCACCGCCGCCGCCGCGCTGCTCGGCGCCGCCACCGTCGGCGACTCCTTCCTCTACCTGCTGCTGCAGCGCGTCCTCGACCTGCCCGCCGAACTCTTCCCGCTGCTGCCGCTCGGCTCCGCCGCCTGCTACCTGCTGCTCGCCGTCCCCGCCGGACGGCTCGCCGACCGCACCGGCCGGCGCGCCCCGTTCCTGGCCGGGCACCTCGCCCTACTGGCCGGCTACCTGGTGCTGCTCGCCCCCGCCGGCTGGGCCACCCTGCTCCTGGTGCTCGTCCTGCTCGGCGTGTTCTACGCCGCCACCGACGGCGTCCTGATGGCGCTGGCCGGGCCCGTCCTGCCCGCCGCCGGCCGGGCCGGCGGACTCGCCGTCGTCCAGACCGGACAGGCCCTGGCCCGCCTGGTCGGCGCCGCCGGCTTCGGCGCCGCCTGGACCTGGTGGGGCACCCGCCCCGCCCTCGCCGCCGCCGCGCTCGCCCTGGCCGCCGCCCTGGTCGCCGCCCGGCGCGTCCTGCCCGAAGGGAAGACCCCATGACCACGGTCGACACGCCCGAAGCGGCGGTCCAGGAGGAGCCGACGGGCCGTCAGGTCCCGCTGCTGCGCCTGGTGGTGCTCGGCGTCGCCGTGCTCGCCCTGCTCGGCGGCTCGCTCGGCTACGTGCTGCACGCCCGCGCCCGCGGCGGCCCGCACCGCGCCGTCGCCGCCGACGCCTCCTTCACCCTCGACCGGCCCGGCCTCTACTACCGGGACGCCGCCACCGGACGGGTCGCCCGCGAGGGCGGCCCCGCCGCCGGCCCGTCCTGCGAACGCTTCTACGCCGGCGGCGACCGCGCCCTGTGCCTGCGCGCCCTGCCCGGCACCCCCGCCCGCACCGAAGCCGTCGTCTACGACCGGACGTTCACCCAGCTGCAGAGCATCACCGTCCCCGGCATCCCGAACCGGGCCCGGGTCTCCGCCTCCGGCCACCTGCTCTCCTGGACGGCCTTCGCGGTCGGCGACTCCTACGCCGTCAGCGGCTTCTCCACCCGCACCTCGGTGCTCGACCTGCGCACCGGCTACCTGATCAAGTCGATCGAGAACATCCCGCTGACCATGGACGGCACCCGCTACCACGCCGCCGACGTCAACTACTGGGGCGTGAGCTTCGCGGCCGACGACAACCGCTTCTACGCCACCGTCTCCACCGGCGGCCGCACCCACCTGATCGAGGGCGACCTCGCCGCCTGGTCCGCGCACACCCTGCGGGAGAACGTCGAGTGCCCGTCGCTCTCCCCGGACGGCACCCGGATCGCCTTCAAGAAGAAGGTCTCCGACGACCCCGCCGCCCCCTGGCGGCTGTACGTCCTCGACCTCGCCGACCTGCGCGAACACCCCGTCGCCGAGACCCGCAGCGTCGACGACCAGGCCGCCTGGCTGGACGGCGCCACCCTCGGCTACGCCCTCCCCAACGGCAACGGGCGCGGCACCGACCTCTGGACCGTCCCCGCCGACGGCTCCGGCGCCCCCGCCCTGCGCGTCCCCGGCGCCTCCTCCCCGGACGCCGTGTCGTAACCCCGGGGGCTCAGCGGTCGACGTACTCGACGGTCTGCATCATGCCGAGGTCCCCGTGGTGGAGCTGGTGGCAGTGGGCGGCCGTCCGGCCGGTGAAGTCCTCGTACCGGACCAGGAAGGTCACCGACTCCCCGGGGCGGCCCCCCGCCAGGCCGACCGTGTCGTGCCAGACCGGCGGGTCGAGCCGCCGCCCGTCCCGGTGGGTCACCAGCACCGGGTTGGTGTGCAGGTGGAAGGGGTGGTGGAAGGCGGGCAGCGACTCGCCGCTGCGCACCGTCCAGCGCTCCACCGCGCCCAGCCGCAGTGTGTGGTTGGTGAAGCCGGGGTCGAACAGCCCGTACGCCGGGTCGCGGGCCGGGTCCCCGGCCGGGTCGGCGGCGGGCGTCGCCCCGCTGCCCAGCATCCGGAAGGCGTTCGGGAACGGCTCCGGGAACACCCCCGGGTCGGCGTGGAACACCACTTCGCGGCAGGCGCCCGGGTCGGTGACGTCCCGCTCGTCGAGGAACGGCCGCCCCGGCGGCAGCGCGGCCGGCAGCCCCATCGGCGGCCGCACCGCCGGACCGGCCACCTCCACCGTCAGCAGCGGCCCCGGCACCCCGTCCGCCCGCAGCTCGTACCGGCCCGGCGCGCCGCCGCGCACCAGCACGTCGGCCCGGTTGCCCATCGACAGCTCCACCGCGTCCACCGCCACCGGCCGGGCGAACGCGATGCCGTCCTGGGCGATCTGGTGCACCGTCGGGGCCGCACCGTCCCCGACCAGCCGCAGCCGCAGGCCAGTGAAGCCGGTCGCGGCGACCAGCCGCCAGCGCTGCACCTCGTCCGGGCGCAGCCGCAGCGCCGGGTTCACCGCCCCGTTGACGGTGAACACCGACGGGACGCCGTTCAGCCAGCCGCCCGAGCTGAACGCCGGCACCCGGCCGCCCTTGAGCTTGAGCTCGTTGACGCACACCACCAGGTCGGCGGCGGCCGCGATCTCCGGCACCTCGTCCACGTCGCCCGCCACCACGATCACCCCGGCCATGCCGCCCGCCAGCTGCTCGGCCGTGGAGCCGTGCAGGTGCGGGTGGTACCAGTACGTCCCGGCGGGATGGTCGGCCGGGACGTGCACCACCGAGGCGTAGCGCGGCTCCGGGGCGCCGGCCGCGACCTGCTCCGCCGTGCGCGGGGCGAACACCCGCAGCACGTTGTCGGCGCACCCCGCGGGGGAGACGTGCATCCCGTGGGTGTGCAGGTTGAAGCTGTTCGGCCGGTGCGGAGTGTTGCAGCCCCCGGTGTGCGGCGGGTCCGGCGGCAGCCCGTTGACGTGCGTCAGGACCAGCGTGTCGCCGCCGCGCACCCGCAGCGTCGGCCCCGGCAGCGTCCCGCCGTACGCCCGGGTGACCACCGTGCCCAGGCCCGGCACCCGGACCTCCGCGAACCGGACGTCCAGGGTGTGCTCCAACCGCCCCGAGCGCCCCGCCGACACCACCGCCGGCTGCGGAAAACCACCCCCGGCCGCCACCGCCCGCCGCCCGGCCCACAGCCCCTCGGCCGCCACCAGACCGACCGCCGCAGCGGCCCGCAACACCGACCGGCGGCCGACACCGCCATGCTCTCCCATGCCCGGGAATCTATGCCGCCGCCCCGCGAGCGCGGGGCGGCGCGCGGCACCGCCCCGCGATCACCCCGTTCGGCGCAGCGCCCCGCCCCCGCTCCGCCACGACCGCCGTGCTGCGGGGCGGCGCGGTGCCCGGCAGCATGGTGGTGGCCCGGGTCGTCGGGGTCGACCTGGTCCGCGAACACGTCCTGCTCGACCCCGAGGCCGGCTCCGCCGACGTCCTCCGCCGGGGCTGCCGGGGCCGGTCGGAGCCGGGGCCCGCCTGACGACCCGTCACACCCGAGACGAGGAACCGCCGATGAGCTGCGCACCCGTGTACATCACCCGCCCCGCGCTGGTGCCCGGACCGCACGTGGTGGACGCCGCCCGGATCCGCGAGGACATCCTGGCCCGCAACCCCGACCACCCGCAGCGCGAGACCATCCGCAAGGCGCTCGGCAACCTGCCCGGCACTCGCCGCTACCTCGCCCCCTACGAGGAGATCGTCGGCGAGCGCAGCACCCGGCGGCGCAAGGACGACACCTTCGACACCGTCCGCCGCGCCGCCGCCGGGGCCGCCCGCGCCGTCCTCGCCGACACCGGACTCGCCCCCGCCGACCTCGACTGCGTGATCGTCTCCAGCGCCACCGCCGACAAGGTCCCCGGCCTCGGCGTCCACCTGCTCAACGACCTGGGCCTGCGCCCCGACACCCGCATCCGCAGCACCACCCAGGCCGCCTGCGCGGGCGGCGCGCTCGCCCTGGTGATGGCCGAGGAGCACCTCGCCCGGCACCCCGGGCACACCGTGCTGGTGCTGGTCGGCGAATTCCTCTCCGCGCTCTACCAGGACAGCGCCCGCACCCTGGAGGACCAGATCTACAAGGCGCTCTGGGGCGACCTGGTCTCCGCCACCCTGGTCGCCGCCCGCCCGCTCGGCCCCGGCCCCACCCTGCGGGTCGACCACACCTGGGAGTACACCCTCCCCGGCACCGTCGAGCGCTACCGCAAGGTCACCGACGAGCGCGGCGACCACTTCTCCTCCACCCGCGACTCGCTGCGCTCCGTCACCGACCTCGCCCCCGCGCTGCGCGACTGGCTCGACCGGAACACCGAGGGGCCGCTCGACTTCGGCGTCCTGCACCCCGGCGGCCCCGCCATCCTCACCCGGCTCGGCAAGGTGCTCGGCGTCGACGAGGAGTTCGTCCGGCACTCCCGCGACGTCCTCGCCGAGGAGGGCAACCTCGGCGGCGCCACCCTCTTCTCCGTCCTCGACCGCACCCACCGCACCCCGCCCCGCCCCGGCGACCACGGCCTGGTCTTCGGCCTCGGCCCCGGCGTCACCGCCGCCGCCCTGCTCACCACCTGGACGGCCTGACGCCCGGGGCGGGCCCGCCCCGGCACCGGCAGGATGGGGACGACGGGGCAGGGCCCGGGCGACCGGGACGGACGAACGGACGGTGCCCGATGGAGCGCACGACCCACGACCCGCAGGCGCCCGGTGCACCGAGCCTCGGCGTCATCCACGACCCGCAGGACGTGGTCGACACCCGCACCGCGCAGGCCGCGGTCTCCACCGGGACGCTCCCGCCCCGCGCGGCCGTCGAGGCGGCGCTCACCGCGGTGCTGCGGCGGTTCCGCGACGACCGGCGCGGGCAGGTCGCCGACTACATCCCCGTGCTGGCCGCCGCCGACCCCGACCTGTTCGGCGTCGCCGTCGCGCACGTCGGCGGCACCGTGCACGCCGCGGGCGACGCCGACCACCGGTTCTCGATCCAGTCGATCTCCAAGGCCTTCGTCTTCGCCCTGGTCGACCAGGAACTCGGCCACGAGACCGTCCGCCGCCGGATCGGCGTCAACAGCACCGGGCTGCCGTTCAACTCGGTGCTGGCCGTCGAACTCAACCACGGCCGCCCGATGAACCCGCTGGTCAACGCCGGGGCCCTGGCCACCACCGCGCTGGTGCCCGGCGAGACGCCCGAGCAGCGCTGGGAGTTCGTCCGGCGCGGCCTGTCCCGGTTCGCCGGCCGCGAACTGGCCCTCGACGCCGAGGTGTACGCCTCCGAGTCCGCCACCAACCAGCGCAACGAGTCGATCGCCCGGCTGCTCGACAGCTACGGCGCGCTGGCCCGCGACCCCGTCACCACCACCGACCTCTACACCCGGCAGTGCTCGCTCGCCGTCTCCACCCGGGACCTCGCCGTGATGGGCGCCACCCTGGCCGGCGGCGGCGTCAACCCGCTCACCGGCGAGAGCGTCGTCTCCCCGGAGGTCTGCCGCGACACCCTCGCCGCCCTGGCCACCGCGGGCCTCTACGAACACAGCGGCGACTGGCTCTACGAGGTCGGCATGCCCGGCAAGAGCGGCGTCTCCGGCGGCATCGTCACCGTCGCCCCCGGCAAGGGCGGCATCGCCGTCTTCTCCCCCCGCCTCGACGACGCCGGCAACAGCGTCCGCGGCCAACGCGTCACCCACCACCTCTCCGGCGCCCTCGGCCTCAACCTCTTCGCCTCCACCCCGCACCCGGCCGCCCCGGGGCAAGCCGCCGCGGGCCCGGTTCCCAGCGGCCCGGCGGAGTGACCCGGAGCCGGCCCGCGCCCGTCCGCCCTCGACCCGCCCGGGCCCCCGGCGGGGTCAGAACTCGCTGGCCACGCCCAGGTCGTGGCGCATCGCGTGGCGCATCGCCTTGATCAGCTCCCACAGTTCGCGCTGCGCCGCGGCGGCCGAGTCCGGGGTCTCGCCGGGCAGGGCGCGGCCCTGCTCCAGGCGCTTGACGGTGGCGTAGACCTCGGTCAGGGCGTGGTTGGCGGCGTCGCCCGCGACGATCACCCGGTCCGGGGCCACCATCAGGGTCTCCGACCAGTGGTTGCGGTGCGCGTCCTTGGCCTCCTCCAGGGCCCGGAGGTCCGGCTCCGCCGGGTCCCGCTCGCGCAGCACGTGCAGGTGCCGGTTGAGGGCGGTGGCGAACTGCCGGGCGTCCCGGTACAGCCGGGTGTAGCAGTCCCGGCGCAGCGCCACGCTCTCCCTGGACTCCTGGAAGGCGCGGGCGAGTTCGAGCTCGCGCCGCTTGTTGCGCTCCGCGCCCCACTGGGTCAGCAGCGCGGCCCCCAGCGTCCCCGCCACGCCCGTCACCGCGATGGCCACCGTCCCGATGCTCATCGCGCCACCCTAGCCGCGCGGCCCGCGGTCCGTACTTCAGTTCGGGGATCGTCCTGATGCGTCATCAGACCGGGGCCGCCCGGGGCCGGTTTCCCCCAGCACCGCGGCCAGCAGGCCCGGGAAGCGGGCGTCCAGTTCGCTCCGGCGCAGCGCCATGATGCGGTTCTTGCCCTCCGGCCGGGTGGTCGTCAGGCCGGCCTCGCGCAGGATGCGCCAGTGGTTGGAGAGGGTGGAGCGCGGCACGGCCAGGCCGTCCGGGCTGCACGCGCTCTCGCCGAGTTCGGCCATCCGCCGCACCAGCGCCAGCCGCACCGGGTCGCCCAACGCGTGCAGCACCGCGGCCAGTTCCATGTCCTCCGCCATACCCCGTAGTATGCCGATCGTTTCGACGTTTCGGGAAAGTCGAAATGATCAGTCCGACGCCGACCACTACTCCCCCCGGAGGTCCCGCCATGCCCGCGCTCGCCACCCTGGCCCGCATCTACGTGGACGACCTGGACACCGCCCTGCCGACCTTCACCGCCCTCGCCGGGGAGCCCGCCCGGCTGCGCTTCCCCTACCGCGACCTGGAACTGGCCCGGGTCGGCGGCTTCCTGCTGATTGCCGGCACCCCCGAAGCCCTCGCCCCGTACCGGGAGACCCAGGCGACCGTCCTGGTCGACGACCTGGAGGCCGTCCTCCCCACCGGCACCGTGCTGGACGGCCCCAACGCCGTGCCCACCGGCCGCAACGCGACCCTCCGCCACCCGGGCGGCGCCGTCGTCGAGTACGTGCAGTTCGGCACCCCTGCGCAGACGGACGCGACGGCCGGGGAAGGGGCCTGAACACCTGTTCCTGACCTCCGGAGCAGTGGGCCGACCAACCACCGCCCGGAACGCGAAGTCTGCGGGAGCGTTCGCCGAACGGTCACCGTGACCGTTCGGCGAACGGAACTGCCGGGGTGCGCGGGACGCGCGGGGCGCTCCTCGGGGGAGACCTTCACCTCGGCTCTCGGCCCACCTGGTACTGGGCCACCGCCCCCGCAGGGTCCGAGGGCGCAGGAACAGCACTCAGCAGTACGTCCGGGCCTTCTTGATGGCCGGGTCGGCCCTTTGGGGGTCGGAGGTCACGTTGAACAGGTCGTGCGCCTCCTTCAGGGCGTCGGCGAGCGGCTGGAACTTGGCGTCCGCCAGGGCCGCCGCCTTGGCCAGCACCTCGGCGCCGTAGAGGCGGGCCAGCGCGATGTCGAATTCCTTCCCGCCGTCGGCGGTGGGCATCCGTTCCGGCAGCCGGCTCACGGCCGCACAGGCCAACTCGGCGTCGGTGCCCCGGACCTTGCCGGACGCCGCCCCCGACTGGCAGGCCGTCAGAGCCAGCAGCAGACCGACCACGGCCACGGCAGTTGTCGGACGCCTCATCAGTTCCCCCCGCTCGAAGACTTCCGGCCATCGTCGGGGGCCGCGCCCGGGAGACATAAGTCCAATCCCGGCCAGCTTGCCCGGCTGCCGGCCCTGCAGGCTCCGAGGCCCCAGAAACAGGTATCGAGCGCTCCGGCGCGCACGGTGACGCCCCGTCAGGTCCGGTGGAACCGCCGGTGCCGCCGGAGCGCGGCGAGCGCGCGGCCGGCCGTCTCCCCGGGGTCGTCGACGGCGTCGACCCCGACGAGGAGCCCCTGCCCCGCGTAGTGCCGGGCGACGGCCTCCCTCCGCGCCCCGTCACGGCGGCGTACGAGTCCGGGCAGGCGCTGGTGCAGGTGCTGGTGCAGGTGCAGCACGCCGTCCAGGGGCGGCCCGGGCCCCAGGGCGGTGTCCCGGCGCAGGTGGTCGCGGACCAGAGCGCCGACATCGATGCGCGGCACCGCCAGGGCCCGGGCCGGCGCAGCGCCCGGCGTCTGCCGGGGCCAGGCCGGCGGTTGCAGGACGGCCGGACACACCGGGGCCGCGGTCATCGGCGGCAGATCGAGTGGGCGTCGCGGACCGGGTACCGGCGCTGCTCGCCGGTGGGGCGGGTCAGCACGAGAGCGCCGTCCCGGTGGGAGAGCCGGTCGCCGGCCGCGACGAACAGCGGACCGTCCAACTCGACCCGGAAGTCGGGGCGGAGCAGGAACCCGTCGAGCAGGAACATCCGGGGCACCGGGGTCACCCCGTCGGCGATCAGGACCACGGGCCGAGCATCCCGCAGGGGCCGGTGCCGCCGCGAACGGTTTCGGGCCTCGGCGGGGCGCCCCGCGCGGGAACCGCCCGGCGATCTCCGCGCGTTGACCGGGTGACGGCAGGAACAGGGTCGAGGGGGACGGGTGGCCAGGACGCGGCAGCGGGACCGGGACGGGCGGGAGCCGGGGGCGCCGTGGGACGAGGTGGTGCCCGGGCTGTGGATCGGCGGGCACTACTGGACCGACCCGGCCGGGGAGCTCCGGCCCGTCGTGGTGGAGGCCGAGTTCGACCTGGTGGTCAGCCTGTACGTGCGGCCCGGGCACGGGCCCGACGGCGGGGTCGAGCACCTGGTCGCCGAACTGCCCGACGCCCCGCTGACGGCCGATCAGATCGGCGCCGTCCAGCGCCTCGCCGAGGCCGTCGTGCGGGCCCTCGCGGAGGAGCGGACGGTGCTGGTGCGCTGCCACTCCGGCCACAACCGCTCCGGACTGGTCGTCGCCCAGGCGCTGCTCTCGCTCGGCCACGACCGGGAGGAGGCCGTCCGCCTGCTGCGGCAGCGCCGCTCGCCCCGGGCGCTCACCAACGAGACCTTCCAGGACTACCTGCGCTCCGGCCTCGACATCGCCCGGCTGCTCACCGGCCTGCACGGCTGACCTGCACGGCTGACCTGCACGGCTGACCTGCACGGCTGACCTGCACGGCTGACCTGCACGGCTGAAGGGCCCCGCCGCAGGTGGAAATCCCTTTGCGGGCAAGGGAAGCGCGGTTCCACACTGGGGCCATGCTCGGATTCCTCAGAACCGACGACGAAGCCCTGGTCTCCTGCCTGGGCGACCCGCAGCGCACCGTGGGCGCCTACCACGAACTGCTGCGCCGCGCCGACGGCGCGCTCGACGCGATCCGGGCCGGCCTCGCCCACCCCGACCCGGCCGTCCGCGAGGGCTGCTGCCGCCTGCTCGACCACCTGGTCGACACCGACTCCATGCCGCAGCTCATCGAGATGGCCGACGACCCCGACCCCAAGGTCCGGATCGCCGCGTTCCACGCCCTGGCCTGCGACCGCTGCAAGAACGACGCCTGCGCCCCCGGCGCCGACCGCGTCCTGGAGCCCGCGCTGCGCCACCTCGCCACCGACCCCGACCCGCAGGTCCGCGCCCGGGCCGCCGAACTCGTCGGCAAGTTCGTCCACACCGACGCCGCCGCCCTCGCCGCCCTGCAGACCTCGCACGCCCAGGACCCGAGCCCGGCCGTCCGGAAGAAGTCCGGCTGGTACGCCCCCGGCGGCACGATCCACCGGCGCACCCTCCCGCGCGCCCTTTCGTGCACTCCGAAGCAGGCGCGGCGGCCCGGCTAGGGTGTGCCGCATGACGAAGACGGGGAACACCGAGGGCGACGACGGCACGACGGTCCGGATCAGCCTGATCGGCGGGGCGCGGCTGGAGGGCGCGGAGATCCACAGCCGCACGGTCACCGCCTCGCTGATCGGCGGCGCGGACATCGACCTCACCGAGGTCGACATCCCCGACGGGGCCGAACTGCGGATCACCAAGCTCAGCCTGATCGGCGGCGTCCACCTGCGGGTGCGCCCCGAGGTCCGGGTGGTCGTGACGGGCATCCGGCTGGGCGGCGTCAGCGACGACGGCCCGAGCGCGCCGGGCGGCCCGACCGTGCACGTCGCCGCCTGGGGCCTGCTCGGCGGCGTCCGGGTCACCCGGGACTGAGCCGCCACCGCCGGGGCGGGCCGGGGTGCCGGGGGCGGTGGGGGCCTGGATCGGGGCGGCGGCGGATCGGGACGGACCTGCGACGGAGCCGGGACGGACCCGGGACCGGGGCGGTGGCGGTGAACGGATAATGTGACTCCCGCCGGTCCCGCGACCGGCACCCATGAGCAACCGAGAACACTAAGGGGAGGCCACCGTGGCTGACATCGAGGCGGCACGGACGGCGTTCGCGCGTCTGGACGTGGACGGTGACGGGCGCGTGACCGCGACCGAGTACAAGAGCGTCATGGCGCAGCTCGGCGACTTCCACGTCACCGAGACCGTCGCGCAGGCCATCATCAACGCCAAGGACGCCAACGGCGACGGCCGCCTGTCCTTCGAGGAGTTCTGGGCGTCGATCTCCAAGTGACCCGCCCCGGAGCCCGCCCCGCCACCTCCGGCCGGGCGGGCTCCGGCATGTCCGGGACGGTCGGGGTCCGACCCGCAGGTACCACGGTGTGACGTCAGCGGGGCGGGGGCACCGCGTGCAGGTGGGCGGGGCGGTGGCGCGGGCGGTGCCAGGCGGTGGGCAGGCCGCCCGCGTTCAGGGTCGCGCCGAGGGCGTGCCGCAGCGCGCCGGTGACCGCGACCCGCACCCCGTCGGGCTCGTCCCCGCCGGGCAGCTGGCGGGACGGCCGCCAGTCCAGGTCGGCGGTGCCGGGGGCGACGCCGTCGTCCGCGTCGTCCGCCGCGTGCAGGGCCAGCGTGATCCCGGCCGCGCCCGGACGGTCGGCCAGCGGCAGCCCCGCCAGTGCGGCGATCCGGCGCACCGTCGCGGCCAGCCCCGGATCGACCGCGGTCGGTGCGAAGGCGGACGGTGCGAAGGCGGTCTGCTCGGCGGCGGTCTGCTCGGCGGCGGCCGGACCGAGGGCGGGCGGCGCGGTGGCGGGCGGCGCGGTGGCGGGGAGCGGGCCCACCCCGGTCCCGCCGGGCTCGGGGAGCCGCTCGGCCGGGACGCCCAGCGCGGGCAGGAACTCGGCCAGCGCCGTCTCCATGCTGTCCGCGACCAGCCGCCGCGCCCGGTGCCCCGGGTCGCCGGACCCGGCCGCCGCCGCGTCCTCCCATCGGGCCGAGCAGATCCACCGCAGCGTCAGCACCCCACCGTCGTCCTCGCCCGGCACCAGCCGGACGCCCGGCCCGTGGCCGCCGTACGCCACCGGCAGGCCGGCCAGCAGCAGCGCCTCGATCACCCGGTCGGCCAGCGCCGGATCGACCCGCGCCCCGCCTGCCCGGCCCTGAACCACCGTCAGCTCGCCCACCCCGGCCCCTCCCTCGCGTCCGCGCGTCGTCGGGCGAGGGTATCCACGGACCGGAAAACCCTCAATAGCCCGGCGCTCGCCAGTACTTGCCGATCCGGCGCACGGCCCGAGGCCCACCCCGGCGCGCAGCCCGGTGCCCGGCCAGGTCCGGGCCGGTTCGGCCCCCGGCCTGCCGCCGCCCGCCCCGGTGTGCTTCGCTGGAGCCGTCCCGGCGAGCGGGAACGGAACGAAAGAGGTGAACGGCCGTGCCGATGGTCGCGGTGAGCGTGCTCAGCCACACCGGCGTGGTGCGCCGACGCAACGAGGACAGCGCGGCCGCCGGCCCGTGGACGCTCTGCGCCACGTCCGCCGACAGCCCGCAGACCTTCTACTTCCCGCTCGGCGACACCCCCGTGCCGGTGGTGGTCGCCGACGGGCTCGGCGGCCACCCCGGCGGCGACCTGGCCTCCGCCCTGGTGGTCAGTCAACTCGCCCACATCGGAACCGAGTTGAAGGACGAGACGGCGATCGAGGAGGCGCTGCTGGACTGCGACGCCGCCGTCCGGGAGGCCGGCGCCGCCGACCCCGCGCTGACCGGCATGGGCACCACCGTCGCCGGACTCGTGCTGACCGCCGACGCCGTGCTGGTGTTCAACGTCGGCGACAGCCGCGGCTACGAACTCACCGCCACCGGCCCCCGCCAGCTCACCGTCGACGACAGCCCCCCGCTCGAACCCGGGCAGCGCACCACCCACCTGATCACCAGCATCCTCGGCGGCACCGTCGAGCACCACGCCCTCGACGCCCACCTGCGCCGCCTCCCGCTCCGCCCCGGCGCCCGCTACCTGCTCTGCACCGACGGCCTCAGCGACCCCGTCCCCCCGGAGGAGTGGCCCGACCTGCTCGCCGAGGCCGAGGACGACGACCAGCACGCCGTCGTCGAACTCTGGCGCGCCGCGATCCGGGCCGGCGGTCCCGACAACATCACCCTGGCCCTGGTCCACGTCCTGGAGGACTGACCCCGCGACCCCGGCGGGTCGGCCGGACCCCGACGATTCGGCCGGACCGCCGGGGCCGGCAGCACCCCGGCGGTTTGGCGGCACCCCGGCAGTTTGGCGGCACCCCGCCCGCCGTCGTACAACTGGCGGATGCCGTCCACCGCCCTGCGCCGCCGCCACCTCGCCGCCTGCGCCACCGAACCCAGCTACCCCGAGGTCGGCGCCACCCGGAACGCCGCCTTCCCGGCCGGCTACGGGCTGCTGCGCCGCCGCGTCCACCTCGGACGCGGCCCCGAGGTGCTGGAACGGGCCGGGGCCCACGTCCTCGGCTGGGGCACCCAGCTCGACACCGGCTTCGCCGTCCACCCCTGGACCGGGCCCGCCGCCCCCGGCGACACCGTCCTGCTCCGCCTCGCCCCGCCCGGCCTGCGGTGGCCCCGCCTGGTCATCTCCTGCCGAGTGGTGTGGACCGTCCGCGACCGGCAGCGGATCGGCTTCGCCTACGGCACCCTCCCCGGCCACCCCGAGTGCGGCGAGGAGTCCTTCGTGGTCGAGATGGACGCCGACGGCGAGGTCTGGTTCGAGGTCGCCGCGTTCTCCCGCCCCGCCGCCTGGTACGCCCGCCTCGGCCGGCCCGTCACGCTGCTGCTCCAGCACCTGGCGATCGAACGCTACCTGCGGGTCGTCGCCCGGGCCGCCCGCCACCCGCGGTCCGCCGCCCGCTGACCGGCCCGCTCGCTGACCGGCCCGCCCCCGGCTCGCCCCCGGCCTCGGCTCGCCCCCGGCCCCGGTCCGCCCCCGGGCCCAGTCCGCCGCCCCCTAGGATGGGCCCGGGCCGCCGACGGCCGGAACGGGGGCGTTCGCAGATGTCCGATGGGCTGGTCGCCGGTCGCTACCGGTTGGAGCAGCGGCTCGGTCGGGGCGGCATGGGCGAGGTCTGGCGCGCCCACGACCTGCGCCTCGGCCGCCGGGTCGCCGTCAAGTTCCTGCACCCCGAGCCCGATCCGGACGGCAGCGCCGCCGCCCGCTTCCACCGCGAGGCGAGCATCACCGCGCAGCTCCAGCACGAGGGCATCGCCCAGGTCCACGACCACGGCGAACACCAGGGCCGCCACTTCCTCACCATGGAACTGCTGGACGGCCGGGACCTCGCCACCGTCCTGCGGGAACACCCCGACGGCCTGCCCGTGCACCGCGCCGTGGACGTGCTCGCCCGGACCGCCGCCGCCCTCGCCCACGCGCACGCCCGCGGCATCGTCCACCGCGACGTCAAACCGCCCAACCTGATGCTGCTCCCCGACGGCCGGGTCAAGGTCTGCGACTTCGGCATCGCGGGCTTCGTCCACGGCGGCTCCGGCCTGACCCGCGCGGGCAGCGTCCTCGGCACGCCCGACTACATGGCCCCCGAGCAGTGGCGGTCCGCCGACATCGACGGCCGGACCGACCTCTACGCCCTCGGCTGCGTCCTGTACGTGCTGCTCACCGGCAGCACCCCGTTCCCGCGCCGCCCGGACTTCTGGGCCGCCATGTACGACCACCTGGAGACCCCGCCGCCCCGCCTGGCCGCGCTGCGCCCCGGGGTCCCCGCCGAACTCGACCTGCTCGCCGCCCAGTTGCTCGCCAAGCACCCCGACGACCGCCCCGCCCACGCCGGGGTCGTCGCCGACCGGCTCCGGGCGCTGAGCGACGGCGGCCGTTCCACGACCCGGCACGACGGCGGCCGCTCCGCGACCCTGCACGACGGGACACCCGCCGACCCGGCCGCCACCGCCGGAGCACCGTCCGCCGCCCCCGGGCTCCGCCTGCAGACGTTCCACAACCCGTACCTCCCGCCCGGCCGCACCGAGCTCGACGCGATCGTCACTGTCACCGCGGGCCGCACCGGCCCGCGCGACCTGGCCGCCGCCGCCCCGCGCGCCCTGGTCCTCCTGATCGGCCTGTCCGCGCAGCTGCCCGAGGCGCACTTCCGCGCCGTCACCCGTGCCGTCGCCGACACCGTCGACGCCCTCGACGAGGGCGTCCGCTTCGCGATCGTGGCCGGTTCCGCGTACGCCGCGATGTGCTACCCCGACACCCTGCGCACCGTACGGGCCGCCCCCGCGACCAAGGCCGAGGCCCGGGCCGCCCTGGAACGGCTGGAGCCGGTGCGCGCGGCCGCCTTCGGACGCTGGATCCGGCAGGCCGACCGGCTGTTCGCGGGCCACCCCGACGCCGTCCGCACCGCCGTCCTGCTGATGGACCTCCCGTCGGAGGCCGAACGCCCCGAGGAGCTGTCGGCCGCCCTCGCCGCCGCCGGCGGCCGGTTCAGCTGCCACGTGCGCGGCATCGGCACCGACTGGCAGGTCTCCCAGGGCCGCGCCGTGGCCGACGCCCTGAACGGCACCGTGGACCTGGTCCGCGCCGCCACCGCCCCGGAACTGGCCGCCGCCCTGGCCACCGACCTCGCGGGGATCGTCGAACGGACCCGGCAGACCTTCGCCCGCGACCTGGCCCTGCGGATCACCACACCCCCCGGAGCCGCCGTCCGCTTCCTCAAGCAGGTCGCCCCGCAGGTCGAGGACCTGACCGGCCGGGGCCTGCCGACCGGCCCCGGCGTCGTCGAGTACCGGGTGGACGCCCCCGACGGGCAGACCCGCGAGTACCACCTGAGCCTGGAGCTGCCGCCCGGCCGCCCCGGCGAACGGATCACCGCCGCCGGACTCGACGTCCTGCTGCTGCCCCCCGCCGGGGACGGCCGGAGCCTCGCCCGGGCCGAGGTGCCGGCCGAACACACCGACGACTCCGAGGGCCTGACGATCCATCCGCAGGTCGCCCACTACACCGGACAGGCCGAGTTGGCCGAGGCGATCCAGCAGGCACTCCGGCAGCAGGGCGGCCCGGACCCGGACCCGGACCCGGACCCGGACCGCTGAACCGCTGGGCCGCCGAGGTGCCGAACCGCTGGGCCCGGTCGGAGGGTCTACCCCTGCTGCTGAGCGGCGACCAGGGCCCGGGCCGCCGCCGAGGCCACCGACTCCACCAGGTCGATCCCGTCCTGCTGGGTCGCCGAACCGTCGCTCAGCACCGCCACCAGCAGGTCCCGCCCGCCGTACTCGACCCGGCCGATGCTGTTGACCACCCACAGCCCGGACGCCGTGCGCGGCAGCCACCCGTTCTTCAACTGCGCCGCGCCGCCCTGGTCGGCCGCCGAGACGCCCCAGTCCTGACCGTCCGCGACCAGGCCCATCAACCGCCCCAGGTAGGCCCGGGAGTCCGCGTCCAGCGGCGAGTCCGCCGTGAACACCGCCCGCAGCAGCCGGGCCTGGTCGGCCGCCGTGGTCGAGGTCAGCCCCCAGTAGCCGTCCGTCCCGGCCACCGTCCCCGTCAGCCCGAACCGGGCGTTCGCCGCGTCCAGCCCCGCCGCGCCGCCCGCCGCCTCGAACAGCGCGCTCGCCGCGTCGTTGTCGCTCTGCTCGATCATCAGCTCCGCGGCGGCCCGCTGATCGTCCGTCAGCTCGCCGCCGGTCCGCAGCAGCAGCGCCGCCAGGATGTCCACCTTGACGATCGACGCCGTCACGAAGGAGTCCGCGCCCCACTGCGCCGCCGCCCCCGACCCGAGATCGGTGACCGCGACCGCGAAGTGCCCGCCCAGCGAGCCGACCGCGGCGGCCAGCGCCGCATCCGTGTCCACGGCCGTGATGCTAGCCCCCGAACCGGCGGCGGTGGTGGCGGTTGCGGCCGTGGCGGTGGACGGGGCCGCGACGGTGGCGGCCACCGGGACGGAGGTCGCCGCCCCGGGGACCGTCGGCCACCCGCCGAGGGCGACCAGCGTCCCCGCCGCCACCACCACCGACCAGCCGGCCCGGCGGGTGGCCCGGCGGATGGGGCGGCGCCGCCGCACGGCGGGCCCGGAGTTCGACGGTGCGCTCATGCCGACGATGCTGCGCCGCGCCCCTTGGCCCGCCGTGAGCCGCGGCTCAGCGCCCGATGAGGGGCCGCTCAGTCTTCGATGAACGGGCCGGTCCGCCGGAAGTGGTGCAGGTGCTCCCGGAGGAAGGCTTCCAGGGTGCGCGGCGGTCGCCCGGTCAGGCGCACCTGGGTGTCGTCCGGCGCCTCGGGACGGGCCACCGCCAGCCGCTGGATCTCCACCACGTGCGCGGCCAGCCACCCCGGCATCCCCGCCCCCGTCAGCTGCGCGCGCAGCCCCGCCGGGCCCAGATCGACGTGGCGGACCGGGCGGTCGAGCAACCCGCCCAGCAGCTCGGCCAGTTCCCGGTGGCTGTACGCCCGCCCGCCGGTCAGCGGATGGACGCCGCCGAGCGGCTCCGGACGGGTCAGCAGCGCCGCCGCCACGTCCCCGACGTCCCGGACGTCCACGTAGTTGCACCGGGCGTCGTCCATCGCCCCCGGCAGCACCCCCGCCGCCGCCACGCCCGGGGCCAGCAGCAGGAGCTTCTGCATGAAGGCGTACGGCCGCAGCACGGTGGTGGCGAGGCCGGAGGCGCGCAGCCGCTCCTCGACCAGGTGGTGGCCGCGCGAGACCGCCACCGGGGAGTCCGGCTCGGCGGCCGGCGCGGACACCTTCAGCACGTGCTCGACCCCGCAGTCCACGGCCGCCTCGACCGCGTTCAGCTCGTACCGGACCTGCTCCGGCCCGTTGGCCATGGTGAGGAACACCTGCCGGGCCCCGCGGAACGCCGTGCGCAGCGAGGCCGGGTCGGCGGCGTCGGCCACGAACGGCTCGATCAACGGCTCGGTGAACGGGGTGGTGGACGGGGCGGTGAACGGCTCGGTCCGGGTGAGCCGGGCCGGGGCGCGGCTCAGCGCGCGGGCGGGCACGCCGAGCGCGGCGAGACTGCGCAGGGTGGCACCGCCGGTGGCGCCGGTGGCGCCCATCACGACGATCACGACGTCCGTCCTTCGGGTCGAGGGGCGAGGGTGGGAGACGGCAGCGAGGGCGACGCGGGGCGGCGGCTGCCGCGCCAGCGCCAGGTGGTGACGGCCGTCGCGACGGCCGACGAGACCGCGAAGTCGACCGGCAGGCGGCGCGGCCACGGACTGGCCGCCAGGCCGGGCAGCAGCGGCAGCCAGTGCGCGGCCGCCAGCCCCGCGGCCAGGCCGAATGCCGCCGCGACCAGGGCCAGACCCGCCGCCGCGAGCCCCCGCGGCACCCGGTGCGGACGAGCCCGGACGGGGCGCCGCCGCAGGGCCGCGCCGAGCCCCGCCGCGACCAGGGCGGAGGTGCCGCCGATGGTGGTCGGCGCCGCCATCAGCAACTCGGCCTGCCGGGTGGCCAGCCCGCCGAGGCCGGCCGACACCGTCGGCATCGCGTACGAGGCCAGCACCTCGCGCCACAGGACGAAGGGCGGGGGAGCGCCACGGGTTTTTCTGCTGCTGCTCATCTCGGGGTTCCTTCCGATAGGTACTTAGCTGCCTAATCATGTGGGTGGGAGGAAGTGCTTAGGTGGCTAATCAATGGGGCGAAAAGCGGGCGGCCCGCGCGGCGGCCCGCCGTTGCCGTCTCCTCGGTGCGCCCCGGGTCAGTCCTGGAGGAGCGCGTCGACGCCCGCGACCACCCGGCCCAGCAGGTCGAGGAAGGTGGTGCGCTCCTCCGGCGTGAGGCCGCCGACCATGGCCTGCATCCGGGCGAAGTGCTCCGGCGCCAGCTCGCGCAGCCGGTCGGCCCCGCGCGCGGTGAGGATCACCACGTTGCCGCGGCCGTCCTCGGCGGACGGCCGGCGGGCCACCAGCCCCTCCCGCTCCAGGCCGTCGACCAGGCCGGTCACGGTCGCCCGGGAGACGCCGAGGCTGGCCGCCAGCCGGGACGGGGACTTCTCGCCCCCGTGGTCCTCCAGGTCCGCCAGTAGCCGGTACCGTCCGGTGGACAGTCCGAACCGCCCGAAGTGCACCTCCCCGGCCTGGCCCACCCGGGCCCCGGCCGCCATCAGCCGGGCCGCCACCAGCACCGCCTGCGGGTCGGCGTCCAGTCCGTAGCGGGCGATCTGCCGCCGGGCCTGATCCAGGCTGGGGGCGGCCGCCCCGGCGTCGAAGTACTGGCTCACGGAAGTAATATGGTGCCTAATCAGCTCCCCGGTCAAGCGCTGCCGCCGGGCCCGCCGGGAAATCCCGTGCGGCGCCGCCGCCCGGCTGGCTACAGTCCGGGCGTGACCCACCTCTACCCTCCGCTGAACGTCGAAGTCCGCACCCCGCGCCTGACCCTGGCCGGCGCCTCGGACGACCTCCTCGAACGGCTGGTCCCGCTGGTCCGGGCCGGCCTCGGCGACGCCGGGCCGTGGCCGTTCGACGACCCGAGCTCCTTCAGCGCCGACAACCCCGAACGCGAGTGGCTGTGGCTGCGCGCGATCTGGTCCGGCCGGGCCCGGGTCACCCCGGACTCCTGGCGGCTGTACTTCGCGGTGCTGGTCGACGGCGAACCCGTCGGCATGCAGGACCTCATCGGCACCAGGTTCGGCCGGTTCGGCACGGTCACCAGCTACTCGTGGCTCGCCCCCGGCAGCCGCCGCCGGGGCATCGGCAAGGAGATGCGCTCGGCCGTCCTGCACCTGGCCTTCGCCGGGCTGGGCGCGCGCGAGGCGAGCAGCGACGCCTTCGCCGACAACGCCGGGTCCAACCGGATCTCCCGCGGCCTCGGCTACCGCCCCAACGGCACCGACTGGGACACCCGTCGGGGCGAGGCCGCCCCGATCCAGCGGTGGCTGCTCACCCGCGACGCCTGGGAGCGCACCCGCCGGGACGACATCACCCTGCACGGCGTCGAGGAGTGCCTGCCCGTGCTCGGCCTCCGCCCGCCCACCGGCTGAGCGGCCCCCCGGCGGGGCCTGGCCGGTGTTCGACGAGGGTGGTCCTGAAGGTCCGTCAGCTGTCGGCGCTGTCGGTACCGTCGGTGGTCCGCTCCGGCGCCCGTGGGGCGAGGCGGCGGACGGACCACTCGTGTGCGGCGGCCAGGGCGTGCTCCAGGGTCCGGACGAAGGCCGCCCGGTCGACCGTGGCCACCGTCGGGCCGTGCCGGGGCTCGGTGCCCCAGGCGGGGCCGCCGTCCGTGCGCAGGCGGCAGGCGAGGTGGAGCCGGTCCCCGTCAGGGAAGGCGAAGGCCAGGACGTCGTCGGTGCACTCGCCCCACTCCAGGAAGGCGTACCGGGTCAGCTCCTCCCGGCCGCCGGGGCCCGCCTCGGCGTAGCGGCCCTGCTCGGCGCGGCGGTAGGACTCCGGCGGGGTGGTGAAGCCGTCCGGCGGCACGGCCGGTTCGCGGTGGCGGGCCAGCTCGTCCGCGAGCTTCTTGACCAGCAGCGGGGGGTAGAACGCGTTGTCCTGCGCGTTCACCCGTCGCCCGCCCAGGAAGACGTCGACGCACAGCAGGCCCGGGTCCCGGTCGAGGTGGAACTCCAGACCGAACCCGCCCCGCGACCCGAACAGCACGACACCCTCCCCGTCTCCGGTCCACACCCTACTGATCCACCGGCGCGGCGCGGTGGACCTCGACCGGCCGGACCGGGACGGCGAGCAGCAGCAGCGCGCCCCGCTCCGCCGCGCCGCGGAGGTCGAAGGCGGTGGTGAAATCGCCGGTGACCAGCAGCAGGGTGCGGTGGGTGCGGACGGCCCTGGCCCACGCGCGGGTCGCGCCGACGGGGCCGTCGAACCAGGCGGCGCCGTCGGGGCCGCGGACCAGCAGCCGGACACCGTCGAAGGCGGCCGACCAGCCGGGCTGCGGCGCCGGGACGCCCCCGCCGGCCCGCGTCCAGCCCGACCCCGGCGGGGCGGGGCGCGCCGGGTCGAAGGGCAGGACCAGCACCGGCCGCTGATCGCGCGTCAACTCCGGCCAGGGCGGCCAGGACACCGCCCCGGTGCCGTCCGGTTCGCCACCCGCCATGCCGTCCTCCGTTCCGGGACGGTGCTCACCGCACCTCCGCCCCGTCCGGAGGCGCCCGTTCCCGCCCGGTGTTTCGGAGTCCGGGCCCGTCCGGATGGGCCCGGACGCTCCCGATCCGCCGTCAGAACCCGGCCGCGGCCGCGTACGCCGCCACGGCCAGCAGGGCGGCGCCGGACAGGAGGAGCAGGGCCAGGGCCGCCGTCCGGCGCCCGGGGTGCCGGACGATCCGGCGGGCGCGGCGGACGGGGCGCTCCGGCGGGGCTGCCGCCGCTGACGGGGCCGCTGCCGCGAGCCGGTGCAGGCGGTGCAGTCGGCGCAGGCGGGCGGCGAAGGCCGCCGTCACCGCCGGATCCGGGGGATCGTCCGGGACGGCCCGCAACTCCTCGATCAGGGCGTCGAGTTCACCCGGTTCGGGCCGGAAGGAGGGGATCAGCGGCTGGCCGAGCAGTTCGAGCAGGGTGTCGCCGAGCGCGACCAGGTCGGGGCGCGGCACCGGGACGGGGGTGCCGAAGCCGAGCACCTTGACGGTCCCGTCCGGGGTCAGCAGCAGCCGGTCGGCCGCGAGGGCGCCGTGCGAGAGCCCGGCCCGGTGCGCGACCAGCAGCGCCTCGGCGACCTGCGCGCCGAACCCGGCCACCTCGTGGGGCCGGTACCAGCCGTCCAGCAGGTGGTCCTCCAGGCTGTGGCCGTCGAGCCGCTCCATGACGAGGAACGGCCGCCCCTCGTGCACGCCCGTCTCCAGCACCGCGACGATCCCCGGATGCCGCAGCCGCACCCCCGGCCCCGGCGCGCCGTCCGGGAACTCCACCACCACCGGCCGCCCCGACCCGACCTCCTCCGCGAACGCGACCCGCCCCCGCCCGGGCGGCCCACCCACGACCCGGTACCGCCCGCCGACCACCTCGCCGACCGCCACTCCGCCCCCACCAGCCCCGTCCCGCCGTCCCGGAAACCGCTCCGCCCAGTCTGCCGCACCACCCGCGCCGCGCACCGGCCCGGTCGGCCCCGACGCTCCCGGGACGGAGCGGAACCTGCCTACGCGGTGGCGGCCGGCGGGCGCAGGACGCGCAGGTCGGTGCAGCGCCAGGAGAGGCGCTGGGTGGTGGCCGCCGGGCTGGGGTGGCTCCACTGACCGGCGGAGACGGACAGGTTGACGATGATCCAGGCGCGCCAGTCGGGGGCGACACCGACGGTGTCGGCGTGCACCTGGTGGCCGTCGACCGACCAGCGCACCGCGTCGGTGCCGAACCGGCAGGCGACGGTGAACCACTGGCCCGGGGTGACCGGGCCGTCCAGGTAGGTGCCGGGTCCGGGGGCGGCGTGGTTGCCGAGTTCGAGCATCCGGGGGTGGTCGCCGTGGTACTCCAGCACGTCCACCTCGCCGTGGCCGGGCTGCGGGTGGCCGGTGGACACGTCGCGGCCCCAGGTCCAGATCGCCGGCCAGGCGCCCCGGCTCGCCGTCAGCAGGCAGCGCGCCTCCAGCCGGTCCCCGGGCCGCAGTTCGAAGCCGCCCGGGCTGTTCTCGGTGGTCACCAGCGGGGTCCGCCAGCTGCGGGCGCCCTCCCGGACGGCGGTGAACCGGTCACCGTCCGGCCCGAAGCCCGGCACCAGGTGGTCGAGCTTGTTGTCGGCCGGGTTGCGCCCGTTGGGCGGGTACGCGGAGGTGGCGCCCGCCACCCACTGGGTGCGGTCGGAGAACGGTGCGTCGAACACCACCACCGGGTCGTTCGAGGACGGTGCGGGCGGGTTCGCAGGGATGCTCGGGTCCAAGGCGGCACTCTCCCGGGTCGTGCGGCAGTTCAGCCTCGGTATTCCCGGGGGAACGCCTCCCGATCTCCCGCACCCCCGGCGCGCAGGAGTGCGACAGCGCCCCCGGCGGCGCTCAGGCGCGGTTCGCGCCGGTCCCTGACTCCCGGGAGTGTCGGGCCAGTTCCGCGTCGAGCAGGGCGAACACCTCGGCGGGCCGCTCCAGGTGCGGCAGGTGGCCGGCTCCGGGGACCGGCGTGAACCGGCCGTCGGCGAAGGCACGGGCGTAGGCCGCGCCGTACGCGGGGGTGGCGATCCGGTCGCTCTCGCCCCAGACGGCGAGGACCGGAACCTGGACCTCCCGCAGCCGCGCGCGCAGGCCGGGGTCGTGCATGTAGGGGTCGCCCGCGAGGGCCCGCATGGTGGCGAAGTTGCCCCGGCGGCGGGCGAGTTCCTCGGCGGGCAGGGTCACGGGGTCGACCAGGAAGCGCGCGGGGTCGTGCCAGGAGAGCTCGGCCAGGCCACGGGCGTCCAGGCCGAGGACGTCGACCAGCGGTTCGCCCGGCACGTCGATCCCGACCGCGTCGATCAGCACCAGGCCGCCGACCAGTGCCGGGGCGCCGGCGGGGCGCAGCGCGTCGCGGACCGCCATCTCCGCGCCGATCCAGCCGCCGAGCGAGGAACCCACCAGCAGGACGTCGCGCAGGCCGCGCCGCTCCAGCAGGTCCAGGTAGACGCCGGCGAGGTCGGCGATCCGGTCGAGGCCGGCCGGGCGCCCGGTGCCGTCCCAGCCGGGGTGGACGGGTGTCAGGACGTGCGCGGTGCGGGCCAGGTGGGCGGCGAGCGGGGCGACGGTGGCGGGGCCGCCGCCCCCGTGCAGGACGAGGACGGGCCGGCCGGCGGCGTCCCCGTCCTCGGCGACGGGCAGGGCCGGGGTCAGGGGCAGGGGCAGGGGCACGGGCAGGGACACGGGGAGACGCTCTGCGGTGGTCATGACGACCACTGTAACTAAGGATACTTAATTAAGCTAGTTGGGTCAGCGGTAGGGTGGCGGCATGAACACTGAGCTCCAGGTCCTCGGCCAGGCCGTCAAGCAGGTCCAGTACCGCCAGCACCGGGCCCTCGACACCGCCCTCGCCGCCGTCGGCACCACGCTCGCCCAGTGGGACGCCCTGCGCGCCATCGGCCGCGAGCCCGGCGCCTCGGCCCGGGAGCTGGCCGCCGTCACCTTCCAGACCGAGCAGTCCTTCGGCACCCTGGCCGGCCGGCTCGCCGCCCAGGGCCTGATCGACCGCAGCCCCGGCCGGGGCCGCCGCATCGAGCACCGCCTCACCCCGGCCGGCGAGCAGGTCCTCGCAGCCGGCGAACAGGTCGCCGAGGAGGTCCTCATCGCCCACTTCGCCCCCCTCCCCGCCGAGGACCGCGCCACCCTGCTCCGCCTGCTCCGCACCCTCACTTCCGAGGAGCGCTGACCCGGCCCCCGCCGACGGCTTCCGCCCCCCGTCGACCGGGCCCGGGCGCGCCGATCGCCGGGTAGCATCCGTGAAGTGACGGACATTCAGGAACTCGACGCACGCGCACTGAAGACCACGAAGTCCCTCGTCGACCTGGTCGACCCGAGCATGCTCGACCTGCCGACCCCCTGCGGGTCCTGGACGCTGGGGCAGCTGCTCGCCCACATGACCGGCCAGAACCACGGCTTCGCCGCCGCCGCCCGGGAGGAGGCCCCCGGCCTCGATGTCTGGGCCGACCGCCCGGTCGGCGACGACCCGGCGGGGGCGTTCGCGGAGTCGGCCGCCGAGGTCACCGCCGCGTTCGCCGAAGAGGGCGTCCTGGAGCGGCGGTTCTGGCTCGCCGAGGTCCGGGGCGGCCAGTTCTTCCCCGCGCGGACGGCCATCGGCTTCCACCTGCTCGACTACGTCGTGCACGGCTGGGACGTCGCGGTCTCCCTCGGCCGCCCCGCCGAGTTCGACACCGACCTGCTGGAAGCCGTCCTCCCGATCGCCGAAGACGTCCCCGCCGGCCCCGCCCGGGAGCGCCCGGGCGCCGCCTTCGCCCCCCGGCTCGACGTCCCGGCCGACGCCGACCTGTTCCCCCGCATCCTGCGCCTGCTCGGCCGCGACCCCGCCTGGCCGGGCCCGCGCGGCTGACGCCACGTCACGTCCGGGGCGGAAAAGGCGGTGCGGCCTGCGCGGCCGGGCGGCAGACTCGGTCCATGACCCCCGAGATCACGCGCATCAACCCCGCCGGACTCCACGGGACGCCCGGCTATCACCACATCACGGTGGTGGAGGCGGGCCGGACGGCGCACCTGGCCGGTCAGTGCCCGCTCGACCGGGCCGGGCGGCTGGTGGGGGAGGGGAGCCTCGACGCGCAGATCGACCAGGTGGTGGCCAACGCCCTGACGGCCCTGCGGGCGGTGGGTGCCGGGCCGGAACGGGTGGTCCGCTCGGTGGTCTACGTGGTCGCCGAGGAGCAGGCGCTCCTCGGCGCCGCCTGGCGCCGGCTGACCGCATCCGCCCTCGGCCCGGCCTTCGGCACCGCCAGCACCCTGCTGGGCGTCACCTGCCTCGGCTTCACCGGCCAACTGGTCGAGGTCGACCTCACCACCGCCCTCCCGGACTGATCCCCCCGGGCGGCGGCCCGGGCAGCGCGGCGCGCAGGGGCGGGCCCGGGACGGCCAGGCGGGCGGTGGCCGCGACCAGGCGCAGCGAGCGGCCCGGGGCGGCGGCGAGCTCGAAGGGGGAGCGGAACGGGCCCGTCAGCAGGGTCAGGCACTGCCAGTGCCGCACCGCGCGCCGCCACTCGCGGGTGGCCGCGACCGGCCCGTCGAACCACAGCACCCCGCCCGGCCGGCGCACCGTCAACCGGGGCCCGTCCAGCACCGCGAACCAGCGGACCGGCCCGGCGGGGGAGCGGCGCGGCTCCACCCAGCGGTCCGAACCGGTCCAGCCGTCGGCGGCCAGCACCGGCCGCCCCCGGTCGAACGGGACGACCAGCACCGGGCGGTGCTCCCGGGTCAGATCGGGCCAGGGCGCCCAGCACTCGGCCGCCGCGCCGTCCCCGTCGCTCCCGGCGCCCCTGCCGCCCCCGCCCACCGCTGACCCGCCCAAGCGCCGTACCACCCCCGTTCCACGATCATTGTGGGGCATCCCGGCTCCGGCCGGCCCTTCTCCTGTGACGAGAACCGACGGGTGATCAGTTCTGCGCCGCGACCGGGAACCCGGACGGTCCACCGCGGCGTCCTCCTCCGCTGACGGGAGATCAACTCCCTTCCCCGACAAGGAAGAAGGACGTACCCAAATGGAAACGGACGCTCGCCCCCGCCGCACCCCGCGCGCGGCGCTCGCCCTGGCCGGGGCGGCCGTGCTGGCCCTGGCGCTGGCCGGCTGCTCGGACGACAAGGAAACCATGGCCACCTGGACCGCCAAGGGCGGCCAGGAGCAGACCAAGGTGATCGCCGGCGACATCCAGGAGCTGATCCGGATCTCCGGCACCGGCGACGCGGCGAAGTGCCGGCAGCTACTCGACCACGTCAAGACGGCCCGGGCGTTCCGGAAACTGCCCGACCAGGACGCCCAGCAGAGCTGGGAGGAGACCCTGAACCGGATGGAGACCGCCATCAACTCCTGCGTGCAGAACCCGTCCGGCCCGGGCGCCGGCCCCAAGCTCAGCGAGGCCGCCGAAGCCGAGAAGGCCTACCGCAGCTTCCTCATCCGGATCGACGTCCTCACCAAGACCGGCTCCTGACCCCGCCCCGCGCCCGTCCGCGCCGGCGTTCTCCCGGGGCCGGACCGACCGACCCGGTGACCGCTCCGGCCGGGCGGGGTCAGGGGGCGGCCGGGGGCAGGTCGATCGAGCGGTGCTCCTCCAGGACCAGGTAGCCGGTGCTGGTGTAGAGGTTCATGGCGACGTCGTTGCCGCCGAACACGTTGAACATCAGGCCCCGGTCGCCGGCCGCCGCGCAGACCGCCTCGGCGACCGCCATCGCGGCCCGGCCGAAGCCCCGGCCGCGGTGGGCCGGGTCGACCGCCACCGAGTACAGGTAGCCGACCTCCGGCAGGTAGCCGTGCCGGAGCCAGACCGCGCCGACCCGGGCGCCGTCCGCCTCGATCACCAGCAGCGAGGTGTCGGGAGTCGCCAGGCCCGCCGGGAGCAGCTCCGCGAACTCCTTCGCCGACTGCTCCCGGGCCTCCGGCTCCGACCGGCTGCCCGAGCGGACGATGTCGGCGACGTACCCCTCCTGCTCCTCGCCCATCCAGCCCGGGAACTCGTCCGCCGTCATCGGACGGATCGTCACTCCCTCGACCACCGGCGCGGCCCCCGCCCCGAACGCCTTGAACCTGGTCTGCGAACGGACCGGGAAGGCGTCGAAACAGTCGTCCGGCTCGGCCAGCCGGACCGCGAGCCCGCGGGCCGCCCGCCCCGCGCACCACGCCCGGGCCCAGTCCAGCGCCGCGCGCCGGTGCGCGCCCGCGGCGTCCAGGTCCGGGTCCGTCCACAGGTCGACCACCCGGCCGATCGCCCGCCCGCCCGGGTCCACCACCAGCGCCGTGGCCTGCCCGACCCGCCGCCCGTCCGCGTCCAGCACCGCGACCGCCGCCAAGTCCTGCGCCGTGTCCAGCAGTTCTTCGACCGAGCGGTGCGCCGCCGCCGGCGGCAACCCGGCCGCCAGGTAGCGGTCGAGGTGGCGCTGCCGGAACGCGGGGTACCAGTCGGACAGTTCGGTGAGGGGCGCGAAGAAGGAGGACATGCAGGCAGGCTAGGCCGATCCTTCCGTGCCCGCACGGGAATTGACGTCCTCCTGGTGAGGGCAGCGGCCTTCCCGGCTGCTTCGGCAGCAGGACGCCGCAGTCGCGGACCCGGGCGGCCGGACCGTCCGCGTGGCCCGGCCGTCCGCGTGGCCCGGCACGTCCTGCGGAGTGAGCCCGGCCAGGGGGAGGCGCTCAGGTGCAGGAGTCCTGCTGGTGTTCCGTCGAAGCTGACAGCCTCCCAGGTCGGCGCGGTGGAACGGCGGACGTCGCCGAATCGTGACGCCCCGCCCCTCCGGACGCCCCGCCCCGCCGGACGCCCCGCCGGGAGGGGCGGGGCAGGGCGAGGCAGGGCGGGCCAGGGTCAGCGCGGGCCGGGGTCGCTGGTGCTGGGGCGGCCGGTCTCCAGGTGACCGGCCCAGCGGCGGCGGAAGTCGGTGGGGGACGGGCCGTCGGTGGCGGTGACGGTGATGTCGTACCAGCGGTCGGAGCGGTCGGTGTCGAAGGTGAAGCGGGCGCTCTGGCCGGGGCGCAGGCGGCGGGTGCGGGCCGGGTCGCGGGTGTAGGCGTCGTCGGCGGAGACGGTGCGGGTGCCGGGGCCCGGGTTGCGGACCGTCACCCGGACCTCGCCGCCGGACGGTTCGAAGCGGGCGGTCAGCCCGGCCGGTCCGCGGCCCTCGAACTCCTGGACCGCGCCGTTCGGGCCGTTGACCACCAGGTGGTACCGGCCGTCCGCAGGCAGCTGCCAGTGGTCCTGGAGGGTGTCGCCCGCCGAGACGGTGTACCGGCGCGGCGCGCTCTGCGGCGCCGTACGGTCGTAGGCGTACAGCCAGCCGCCGGCCCGGCCCCGGTTGGCGAGGTCGAGGCGGAACTCCCCGGCGGCCCGCTCCTCGGACTCGTTGACCCGCAGGTCGTACGGCAGCGCGCGGGCCGGCCGGGTGCCGGGCTCCTGGACGGGCATCCGCTGCGGCAGCGGCACCTGGTACGGGTTGCCGCGCCCGGTGACCTTCGCCGGGACCTGGAGGCGGACCGGGCGGGGATCGCGGCCGGAGAAGTCCAGTGCCGAGGTCAGGTCGCCGCAGACCGAGCGCCGCCAGGCGCTGATGTTGGGCTCCCGGATGCCGAAGCGCCGCTCCAGGAAGCGCAGCACCGAGGTGTGGTCGAAGGTCTCCGAGCAGACCCAGCCGCCGCGCGACCAGGGCGAGACCACCAGCAGCGGCACCCGGGGGCCCAGGCCGATCGGTTGCATCCCGCGCGGGTCGGCGCCCGGCACCAGCGGGTGCGCCTCGTCCGGGTACTTGTCGAGGTCGAGCAGCTCGTCGGCGAGCGAGGCCCGCAGGTCGCGGGAGACCATGCCCTGCCCGCCCGGGCCGTCCGAGGTCGGCGGCATCGGCGGGACGACGTGGTCGAACAGGCCGTCGTTCTCGTCGTAGTTGATCAGGAACACCGTCCGGCCCCACACCTCGGGGTTGGCGGTCAGCGCCTCCAGCACCAGGTTGATGTAGTACGCGCCGTCGGTCGGCGTGGCCGCCGGGTGCTCGCTGTACAGGTACGGCGGCACGATCCAGGACACCTGCGGGAGCCGCCCCTGCTCGACGTCGGCCCGGAACTCCTTCAGCGTGTGGTCGCTCGCGCCCTTCTCCACCAGCGGGCCCTTCGCGCCCTCGGCGGTCTGGAAGTTGGCGAAGAACATCAGCGAGTTGTCGGTGTAGTTGTCGGTCGGCGACCCCGGCTCGCCGGTGCCGCCCTGGTACAGCTTCCAGCTGACCCCGGCGTCCTCCAGCCGCTCCGCGTACGTCGTCCAGGTGTAGCCGTTGGTGTCGTTGCGCTCCCACAGGCCCGGGCCGTTCGGCTTGCGGCCGAGCACGTTGCGCGGGTCGCAGGTGCCGGTCCACAGCAGGATGCGGTTCGGCGCGGTGTCGGCGTGCGCCGAGCAGAAGTACGAGTCGCAGACGGTGAAGGCGTCCGCCAGCGCGAAGTGGTACGGCAGGTCCTGCCGCTTCAGGTGACCCATCGTCAGGACGTCCTGCTTCTGGTTCACCCACTGGTCGTGCCGGCCCTCGTTCCAGGCCAGGTGCCCGCTGCTCCAGCCGTGGTCGGTGCCGGCCTGCTGGTCGGTGGTGCTGCGCGGGTCGATGTACCAGGGCAGCACCTCCCGCTCGGTGTCCGGCAGCCCGCGCGGATGGTAGCGGTCGGTGCGCACCGCGGCGGCCGGCTGGTGCCAGTTGGGCCGCCCGTCGGGCAGCTGCGGCGGCCGCGGGTCGGCGAAGCCGCGCACCCCGCGCAGGGTGCCGAAGTAGTGGTCGAAGGAGCGGTTCTCCTGCATCAGGATCACCACGTGCTCGACGTCCTCGATACTGCCCCGCCGCCCGAGCGCGGGCAGCGCGAGCGCCTGCTCGACGGCGGGCGGAAAGGCGCTCAGCCCCGCTGCAGCGGCGGACGCGCCGGTCAACTGGAGGAAACGACGCCGGTCGATGGATGCCACGTGCTGCCCATTCCTGTTCACAAGCCGGTCATTCCGAACGACTACGAACGTATGCACCGACCGCCCGGACCGAGTGAACCCCCGATGAGCAGTTGGCGAAACCTGTCCAGCCAACTCGCGGAGAACCCCGGCCGACCCGCCCCGCTACACTCCTGCTCTCCCGGCCGGCCCGGGAGAACGCCCGCCCCGCAGCGCGGGCGGTGGCACCGACGAACAGGCAGGGAACCGCCGTTGAAGAACGTCAGGGTCGACCTCTCGGCCGCGCGCGAGGACCTCTACGAGCCGCTGATGCGGGCCGTCTGCCCGTCGGCCCAGGGCGAGGCGGCGGTCCGGCTCGTCCACCAGGTCGAACCGCTGTGGAACTGGCTCCTCGCCGAGGGGTTCGTCGAGCACGTCCGGCGGGAGCGGTACGACATACTCACCCTGGGGCTGGCGGAAGCCCTCGCCCACCTCGGGGAGCGCGCGGAGAACGCGCAGTCCGTGGACGGCGGCCCCGAGCTCGACCCCTCGTCCACTGCGGTCCTGATCGTGGCCGCGAGCCTGGCGGGCAGTGACCGGAGCAGCCTGCGGAACGTCCTGCACCAACTGACCGGCGAGCACCTGCGCCTGGTGCTCGAAGCGATGATGTACGCCGCCGGGTACATGGACGGTTCCGCGGACCCCTGGGGCCACGAAGGCCCCGGGGTCGCCCCAGGAGAGGGGCCCAACAGCACGGCCCGGGAGGAGCGCCTGGCCGAGCTCTGAAACGCGGCGGTCGGCGTCCGGCGTTCGGATGCGAGCGGGACCGCTTCCGACCCGGTGCCGCGGCGACCGCTCTCCGCCGCTCTCTGCGCATGGACTCGTACGGCGCACCGGCCGCAGCGGGCGCTCCCAGGCGGCCGCACCCCGGGCCCACCCGTCCGCACAGCCGGACGCGCCCCGGTGGGCGCGCCGGTGCCGGGAGTGAGCCGAACGGGCGTCAACGGCCTTTGCCGTGGCGGTATGGGTGGGCACGGCCGCGAACCCGGCGGCTCAGGAAGCGAGTTCGCGGGAGCGTCCGGCCCGGCGGACGACCAGCGGCATGGCGAGGCCGGCGGCGACGAAGAGGCCGCCCATGGCGAGCCAGCCCGGGGCGCCCCAGGTCAGGCAGAGCAGGCCGAGCAGGGCGGGGGCGACGGTGTAGCACAGGCCCATGCCGAGGCCGAAGACGCCGGAGTACTGCCCCTGGGCGTGGGCGGGGGCCAGGCGGAAGCGCAGTTCCAGCGAGCCGGCCGCGTGCCACAGCGAACCCACGGTGTGGACGGCGACGCCGATCGTCATGAGGGCGGCAGCGGCCCAGCCGGGCAGGCCCGGGGCCAGGGCGATGACCGCCATGCCGGCCAGGAAGGCGACTCCGGCGCGGCGGGTGGCCCGGCCGGCGACGGGGGCGCCCTTGACGCGGCGGCCGGTGCGGACCTGGAGCAGGACCACCAGCACGGTGTTGACGGCGAGCGCGGCGCCGGTGAACCAGCGCGGGGCGTGGGTGTGCAGGACCACCCAGAGCGGCAGGGCGTACGTGATCACCTCGCCCTGCATCCACAGCAGACCGTCCAGGACGACGAACGCCAGGTAAGGCCGGTCCTTCAGCGCGAGCCACCGGTCGGACCCGGTCGAGGCGGGCAGCGGCTCCAGCCGGGGCAGCCGGAGCAGGACGGCCGCGCAGCAGAGGAAGGTCAGGGCGTTGGCGAGGATGAGCGCCCGGTAGGCGGAGGCGGAGTCGAGCTGGATCACCAGGCCGGCCGCCAGCGCGCCGAAAGTGCTGGCCAGGAAGGCGACGGAGCGCAGGTAGGAGCGGAACCTCGGGACTTCGTCGCCGCCGAAGCGGCGGATCATCGGGCCGCGCGCCGCGCCCCCGGAGGCGCCGGCCAGATCGGTCACCGCCACCGCCGCCATGAACGCCACGAAGGAGTGGGCGCACAGCAACGACACCATGGCCACGGCCTGGACCAGCAGCGTGGTCAGGAAGACGCCGTTCGGCCCGCGGCGGTCGGCGAGGTGCCCGACGGGCGGTCCGGCGAGCAGGCCGACCGCCCCCGCGACGCCCAGGCCGAGGCCGACCTGCCCGACGGACAGGCCGATCACCCGCATCGCGTACAGCGGCGCCGTCGCCAGGAAGGCCGCGGTGCCGAGCTGGTTGACGAAGCCGCCCAGCGCCAACCGGCGCTGCGGGCCGGACTCGAGGAGCAGCCCCCGCCGCACCGGCCAGGACCGGCGATCCGGGACGACGGCCTCCCGACGGCCCTCGGGGGACAGGGTGCTGCTCCGGCTCACGCGGTACTCCTGGAGGTCGATCACGGCTGGGCGGGGACGGGCCTCGACCGATCCGCGCACCGCGCCCCCGGTCGGCGGATCAAGGCTCCAAGATCATCTCAGGGGGCGCCATCCGTCGTGCCCGAACTCCGGAACCGGCAGGCCGTCAATCCGCTTCCCGCTTCCCCGCTTCCCCGCTCTCCTTGCCTTCTTCCGCCGGGCAGCCCCGTCACCGGCGCACCCGCCCGGACATGGCAGGCTGGCCGGATGCGAGAGACGGACGGGGCGGGCGGGGCAGGCCGGGTGGGCGGGACGGACGCGGTGGACGAGGTGGACGCGGTGGACGCGGTGATGGGGGCCGCGCTGCGGCGGGCGGCCGGGCACGGGGCGCGGTTCGAGGCGCGGTTCGCCGCGTACTTCGCGGCGGCGGCCGACCCGGCGGGCGGCGGGGCCGGGGTGCTGCCCGGGCGCGGGGCGTTCCCCGGTCGGGCGCTGGAGCTGGTGCGGGAGCTGTCGCTGCGCGGCGGGAAACGGCTGCGGGTCGCACTGCTGCACGAGGCCGCCGGACTGGTCACCGCCGAGCCGCCGCCGGGGGCCGACACCGCCGCCGTCTGCGTCGAGCTGCTGCACACCCACGGGCTGATCCACGACGACCTGATCGACGACGCGCCCGTCCGCCGGGGCGGCCCGTCCACGTACTACGCCTACCGGGCCGAGTTCCCCGACCGGCCCGACACGGCGCGGGCGCTCACCGTCCTGGCCGGCGACCTCGCCGCCTTCCTCGCTCTCCGGGTCCTGCTCACCGGCGACCTGCCGCCCCAGCGCGCCGCAGCCATGGCCGCCGTCGCCGCCGAGGCCGGAGCCGCCGCCGTCAACGGCCAACTCATCGACCTGGAAAGGGACTTCGCTCCCGAGGCCGGGACGGGTTTCCTGCACGAGGTCACCGAGTTCAAGTCCACCCGGTACTCCGTGCTCGCCCCGCTGCGCCTCGGCCTGCTCGCCGCCGGCACCGACCCGGCCCCGTACGACGCCGAACTGCGCGGCTACGCCACCGCCGTCGGCACCGCCAACCAGCTCCACGACGACCTGCTCGACCTGTTCGGCGACCCCGCCGTCCTGGAGAAGCCACTCGGCACGGACCTCCGCTCCGGACGGCGCAGCTACCTGGTCCGCGCCCTGGCGGCCGCCACCGACGGGACCGAACGCGCCCTGCTCGAAGGCGCGCTGGGCAACCCGGACACCGACGACCACACCCTCGACCGGCTGCGCCGGATCGCCCGCGCCCACGGCGTGGAGCGCGAACTGCGCGCCAGTGCCGCGCAGTTCGCTCGGGAGGCCGGTGCACGGGCCGCCACCTGGCGGGGCCGCTGGCGCCCCGAGGCGGTCGCCTTCTTCGAGCACCTGCCCGCCTGGTCGGTCACCCGCGACCACTGACCGGCCCGACCGGCCCGACCGGCTCGACCGGCCCGGCTGGCCGCCGACACGGGGGCGCCCCCCGTGGGCCCGCCCGGAGGACGGGACCGCGAGGGGCGCCGGGGTGACGGGGCGTCAGCTCGTCTTCACCACGAAGGTGACGATCGCGTTGTCGCCGGAGCCGCCGGAGCGGGTGATGTTCACGCCCGCGCTGGTGCCGTTGTTGTCGTACGCGTTGCTGCCGCGGAACGGGTTGTCCCAGTGGAACTTGACCCACTTGTAGTTGTTCGCCGGGTTCACGCACTTCTTGAGCTGGTACGTGGCGGTGCCCTCGGTCCCGGTCATGAAGCCGTTCGACTCCGACTGCCACACGCCCCAGGTGCTGTTGGTGATGGTCAGCGGCGGCCAGTCGACTCCGGTCCAGATGCCGCTGGACAGGTCGGCGGTGACGAAGTCCATCTCGCACTGGGTCCAGTTGTTCACCTGGACGAAGGTGCTCCGGGCGGGCGCCGAGGAGACGGCGGCCGGCGCGGAGGACCCGGCGGAGGGCCCGGCGGTGGAGGCCGGAGCGGACGCCGGGGCGGCGCTCGCGGCGGTGGTGGCGGAGAGGGTGGCGGCGGCCGCCAGGACGAGAGCGACGCCGGCGTTGCGGACGGTGCGGTACACGGTTCCCCCCAAGGGATTCGTTGGCGGTTCGGCCCGGTCGGCCTCCCCGATGACCACAAGACAACTCCACCGCGCCGCCCGGCACATGAGCGTCCACTGCTCAAAAGCCCGACCCCCGCACTACTCAGGACCCGGACGGCTACCGGGTGGTGGCGGCGACACCCGCGACCGCCGGCCGTGGCACCCGCAGCGCCCGCGACCGCCAGCTGCGGCACCCACGGCACCCTCGGCACCCGCAACCGCCGGACGGTGGTGCCGGCCCGGTGATCGTGGTAGGCAGGCGTGATCCCCGCCTACCGCACACCACCCCCAGGGAGCCCGTGAGATGAACCCGACCGTCCGGCGCACCCCGCTGCCCCGCGCCCGGCTCGGCGAGTGCCCCCGACTCGACGCCGCGACGAACACCCTGAGCTGGGTCGACCTGGCGGCCGGACAGCTCTGGCTGGCCCGGGCCCGCCCCGGCGCGGCCGAACCCGTCGACGAACCCGTCCTGCTCGCCGAGTTCCCCGGAAAGACCGGCTGCGCCGTCCGGGCCGGCGACGGCGAGGACTGGCTGGTCGCCCACGGCGGCCTGGTCCGGCACTGGCGCCCCGGCGTCGAACCCGCCACCGCCCCCGTGGTCGCCCGGCTGGAGCAGGACCCCGGCCCGGTCCGGCTCAACGACGGCGCCGTCGACCCGCAGGGCCGCCTCTGGGTCGACTCCATCCCCTACGGCCCCGCCGACGCCGGAAACCCGCAGGCCAGGCTGCACCTGCTGGACACCGACGGCACCTCGCACGTCCTGCTCGACGGCATGCTGGTCGGCAACGGCATCGGCTGGAGCCCCGACGGCGCCCTCGCCTACGCCGTCGACACCGAGAACCGGCGCATTCACCGCCTGCGCACCGACCTCCCCGGCCTCCCGCGCCCCGAACTCCCCCCGCTGACCGTCCCCCAGGGCCTCCCCGACGGCCTGGCCGTCGACGACGAGGGCTGCCTCTGGGTCGCCCTCTGGGACGGCGGAGCCATGCTGCGCCTCGACCCCGAGGGCAAGGAACTCGACCGGATCGAACTGCCCTGCTCCCGGCCCACCGCCTGCGCCTTCGTCGGCGAACACCTGGTGATCACCACCGCCGTCGCCACCGGCGAGGACGCCTCCGGCTGGACGTACACCGCCGAGGTCGGCATCACCGGCCCCGCCGCCCGCCGCGCCGCGCTCCCCGCCACCGTCTGACACCCCGCCACCACCTGACACCCCGTCACGGCAGCGGCACCCCATCGCTCCAGTGACCCTGCATCACCACGGTAATACCCTGTAACTCCAGCAATAGCATATCGCTTTAGTGACAGCGCCTTACCAGAGCGATACGCAATAACTATCGTGATTCCCTGTAACCAGAGTTGCACGCATTCGCTGCAGCGAGACCCTCCCGCCACCGGGCCCGGGGCCGGGGGTAACCAAAAAAAAGCCCCCCGGCCCCCCCCCCCCCGCACACCCGCCCGCCAACCCGGCCCGCAAGCAGGCCCAGGTCGGCCACGGCCCCCACCTCCTCGCCCAGCTGGTCCAGGCCCAGCTC